>JAQWAQ010000127.1 GCA_028707635.1 Negativicutes bacterium | reverse complement strand
ATTCCTAAATTAATCTTGTTGCCGGAATCATAGTCGCGATTACCGATAATGGCACGTAAGTTATTGTTTAGATTAACCTGGCCGTATAGATCAGTGGTGTCACCACCATAATCAAAATCAGTGTTTTGTAGGCCAAGTGTAAAATTATTGGACAGCTTATGTTCGATATAGAAACTATCGCTGTCAATGTCACTGCCGTGCATAACAACTCCGATTGCTGTCTCGCTCTGGGATAAATCATTAATCGGGGCGGCAAAGCCTGTAGCAAGATTGGCAGAGAGTAAAACGGCTACGGTAAGTGCGAGTTTTTTCATTGGAAAACCTCCTCTATGTATAGTTCAAAATCTAATATATCAAAAAAGTGACTGATTAGTCAATGAGTAATATTTCCCATATTATCGCAATATAGGACAAGTGATTTAGGCCACCGACAGGATAAAGCGGGAGGACGGTGGAATTAACTAAGAGCAATATTACACATAGAAATGGAGGCTTTCACGGTATCGTGTCATTTATAAAAAAAATTCAGGAAAATTTTCATGGGATGAGTCCCAAGCATAAAAAAATGGCTGGATATTTGTCTGACAACTACGATAAAGTCGTCTTTCAGACAGCTAAGGCCTTAGCCGAAGATGTTGGTGTCAGCGAAGCGACTGTGATTCGGTTTGCAACGCATATAGGCTACAAGGGATATCCTGATATGGTTAAGGCGATGAGTGAAATGGTGAGAAGTCGCATTACGACAGTCGATCGGTTGCAATTATCGTTAAAATCAGCGCAAGGCCATCCGGTCAAGGATGTGATGAGTCGCGATACTCTCAATATAAGACGGACAATGGAGGAGCTGGACATGGCAAGTTTTAATGAAGCCGTGACTCGGATTGCCAATGCCCGGAAGATTTTTGTCGTCAGTTTTCGGAGTGCGGCGTCGCTTGGCAGTTTTTTGCAATACTATCTCCAGATCCTTCTTAGAAATTGTACTTTAGTGAGCAGCACAGTCAGTATTGTAGACGATTTGGCTGATGTTACAGCCCAAGATGTAGTGATTGGGATTTCATTCGCACGTTATACCAAGTTGACGGTTGAGGGAATGCAGTTTGCCAGGGGACGGGGGGCGCACACGGTGGCTATTACCGATACCCATACATCACCACTGGTAAGATATGGTGATACCGTGCTGCTGGCTCATCGCGATATGGCCTATTTTATCGACTCACTTGCCGCTCCGTTATCGCTTATTAATGCTCTCATCGTGGCGGTAAGCACGGAAAATCCTGAAAGCACTAAACAGCGTCTAGCTGAACTTGAGGCACTATGGCAACAGTATCAGGTATATGATATAGAATAGATTTTTTGACAAGCCGGTTTATACCGGCTTGTTTTTTTAGGCAATAAAGTGAGATTTTTAAAAAATGATGGAAATATTTCATGATATATATTAAAATGAAATAAATGATGCAAAAATAATTTCTGGAGGGGTTATTCTTTGGATAATGTATTTTATCGTAGTATACGCAAGAGCTATTTGGAAGTAGATCATGGCGAGGGTGTTTATCTTTATGACTCGGAAGGTAAGAAATATTTAGATGCGTGTTCCGGAGCGGCTGTATCAAATCTCGGTCATGCTCATCCCAAAATTATTGAGGCTATGACGCAGCAAGCCCAGAAGGTCGCCTTTAGTCATTTGTCACGATGGACTTCAAAGCCTATTCGTCAATTAGCCGATTTAATTGCCACCTTGACACCTGGATCACTCAATAAGCTTTACCTTGTTTCGGGCGGCTCGGAAGCCACCGAGGCAGCGATAAAAATGGCACGGCAATATTTCCTTGAAAGAGACGGCAAGACCAACAAATACCGGATTATTTCACGGTGGAAAAGCTTTCATGGCAATACCATTGGTTCACTTTCTATGACAGGCGACAAGCGCCGTAAGAAATATACTCCGTTGCTCCTCAACTTCCCTAAGGCAGCGCCGTGCTATTGCTATCGCTGTCCATTTAATCAGAAGCCAGAAACCTGCGGCGTTGAATGTGCCCACGATTTAGAACGGCTGTTGAAAATGGAAGGCGCCGATTCGATATCTGCTTTCATCGCTGAACCCGTCGGTGGGGCGGCCTGCGGGGCTATTGTTCCTCACCCTGGTTACTTTAAAGTTATTCGGCAGATTTGCGATCAATACGATATCTTGTTGATTGATGATGAGGTCATGGCTGGGTTTGGTCGGACAGGCTCTATGTTTGCCATTGATGACTTTGGCGTAGTTCCTGATTTGATTTGTGCCGCCAAAGGGATGAGTGCCGGTTATTCACCGCTTGGCGCAGTTATTGCCAAAGACGAAGTTTTCAATGCTTTCCTTAACGGATCAGGTGTTTTTGTCCATGGTCATACTTATGGCGGTAACCCATTATCAGCAGCGGTATCTTTGGCTGTTGTCAATACTTTGGTAGAAGACAAGCTTGTCGATAATTCTCGTGTTGTTGGTCAGTATCTGCTCACTAAGCTTAAAGAAAAGCTGCTTCCATTCTGGTTCGCAGGTGATGTACGGGGTATCGGACTTATGCAAGGCGTTGAGTTTGTCCGCGACAAAGTGACAAAAGAGCCGTTCGAAGCAGGTTTAGGGATTGCGGAAAAGATAACCCAAATCTTAGTTAAACAGGGTGTTATCGTCTATCCTGGTACCGGTGGAGCTGACGGTGAGCGCGGTGATCATTTCTTGCTTGCTCCGCCTCTTATTCTTACTAAAGATCAAGCTGACGAAATCGTTGATGGTTTAGTGGCTGGTTTCACTGAATTAGAAAAAGCATTAGGTTCGCAACGTTAACAGTATTGAATAGAAAAGGGTGAAGAATTTTGAGTGAAAAGAATAAATTGATGAGTTTAACAGATGCTGTTAAAAAATTTGTTCATGATGGTGATCTGATTTCTTTAGGGGGATTTTCGGCTACACTTTGTCCCATGGCGACTGTACATGAGATTATCCGGCAAAAGATTAAACACCTTCATATCGCCGCCTGCTCAAATGGTCAGGCAGTTGATGAACTGATTGGTGGTGGTTGTGTTGAGCGGATTGAGATCGCTTACGGCGGCAACGGCAGGTTTGCTCCAACTTGTTTGCACTTTAGGAAAGCCATTGAACAAGGCAGCCTCAAGGTTGAGGACTATTCAAATTACCAAATGACATTGCGGTTTATGGCTGGTGCAATGGGTGTGCCATTTTTGCCGACTTACTCTTCGCTGGGAACCGATATTGTCAATAAATGGGGCTTCGGCGAGGAATATCGGGCCCAGGACGAACGTTTACCGCTAAAGAAGCTTGTTATAAAAGATAATCCCTTTAATAGAACTGATAAAATTGATAAATTGGTACTAGTACCGGCTCTGCAGCCTGATGTTACTATTATCCACGCCCAAAAGGCCGATGCTTTAGGCAATGTTAGCCTGAAAGGTCTAGTATATTCTGATCTTGAACAGGTTAAAGCGTCTAAAAACGTAATTGTTACTTGTGAAGAAATCGTTGAAACTGATGAATTAAGGTGTAATCCTGAATATAATCAAATTATCAGCTTCCAGGTCAGTGCCGTGGTGGAGGTGCCGTGGGGTGCCTATCCGACCGCTGTGCCGAGTTACTATGATTATGATCCTGCCTTTTTGCTGCACTTCTATCCCAAGGTGGCTAAGGATAGCATTGAATGGCAGAAATATCTTGATGAATACATTGTTGGTGTGAAAGATCGTCAAGAATTCTTGCAGCTGATTGGGACAGAACGACTTGACAGTCTTAGAGCAGATGCAGTTTGCGGATATAACCCGGAGTTGAAAAGGAGGTAGTTGATTTGTCAGAGTATACTCTTCAAGAGATGATGGCTATTGTTGCGGCCCGAGAAGTGCAAAAGGCCGGTGTTGATGTTATATTATGCGGAACAGGCATATCCACGTTAGCTGCGGTGGCGGCTAAGAAAATTACGACACCTGATGTGGTCATTTTCTTTGAAACAGGCGCCATTGATGTTGAGTTTAACCAAATGCCAATGAGTCTGTCCGACCCACGGGTCATGCATGGGGCAGTGCGGTTAGCTGGTTTGGCGGAAGCCTTTGCATTAATCCAAAATCAGATTACGGGCAAAAAGACGCTCGGTATTTTGGGCGCGGCCCAGATTGATATTTATGGCAATCTCAATTCCACTGTTATCGGTGATTATTTTAACCCTAAAGTACGCTTTAGCGGCAGCGGCGGAGCTTGTGACATCGGCAGCGTTGTTGGTCAATCAATGGCCTTTATGGAACTGGGCAAACGAAAATTTGTTGATAAACTTGACTACTTGACCACGCCTGGCTATCTTGATGGACCAGGAGCCAGGGAGAAAGTCGGTCTGATCGGTGGCGGCCCGCAATTGGTCATCACTAATAAGGCCACCTTCCGGTTCGATGATTTGACCAAGAAAATGTATCTTGACAGTTATTATCCTGGCTTTACACCTGAGGCGATTCAAGAAGAAATCAACTTTGCGATTGATTTGTCGCGTGCTGTTGAGGCTGTACCTCCTACGGGTCATGAACTCGAAATTTTGCGGACGCAGTGTGATCCCGAGCGAATGGTATTAAAATAGGTTATAACATTTGGAGGTAGCTATATGAGAAAGGTTGTTATTGCCAGTGCAGTCAGAACGGCGGGCGGGAAGTTCGGCGGTTCATTAAAGAACGTAACTGCGCCTGATCTGGGCGCGGCAGTGATAAAAGAGGCTGTTAAACGGGCAAATATTGGCGATGAACTGGTTGATCAGGTCATTTTCGGCAATGCCTGGCAAGCCGGGGTTGGGGCCAACCCGGCAAGAATTGCAGCAATTAAGGGCGGTCTGCCGGTTACTGTGCCGGCCTTCACCGTTAATATTAGATGTGGTTCAAGTTTACGGGCCTTGCAGCTTGCCGCTTTAAGTGTCGGTGCTGGTGAAACCGATATCGTGGTGGCTGGCGGCACCGAGTCGGCCAGCAATGTTCCCTATATCTTGCCTGATGCCCGTTGGGGGCATCGCATGGGTAAGAAGGTTGTCGACGATGTACTGCATAGGGATGGATTCTTATGTCCGCTTGCCGATATGTTCATGGGTGATACTTGTGAACTTTTAAACCAAAAGTATAATATTTCCCGTACTGAACAGGATCAATTTGCACTGAATTCGCAGATGAAGGCGATAAAGGCGATTGCGAGTGGTGTCTTTAAGGAAGAAATTGTTCCGATTGAGATTAAGAGTAAAAAAGGTGTTCAAGTTTTTGATACCGATGAGGTACACAAAGAAACCTCTTTGGAAAAACTAGGCAAATTAGCGCCGGTGTTTACCGCAGGAAACACTGTTACAGCCGGTAACAGTTGCGCTTTAGCTGATGCGGCGTCAGCTATTGTCGCGATGTCAGAAGAAAAGGCTGCTGAGCTCGGTATTCAGCCTCTGGCCGTCATTCGATCCTATTCCTTTGTGGGCTTAGATCCGAAGTATATGGGACTTGGCCCGGCATTTGCTGTCCCGGCTGCCCTAAAAAAAGCCGGCATGGAACTGAAAGATATTGATCTAATTGAGTTAAACGAGGCTTTTGCCGGACAGGTCATTGCTTGTGATAAGGAATTAAAACTTGATCATGATAAACTCAACATCTATGGAGGAGCCATTGCGCTCGGCCATCCGGTTGCCGCAACCGGCACGAAGATTCTTACTACCCTTCTCCATGCCATGAAGAACTTAGATAAGGAAACTGGCCTGGCAACTCTCTGTATTGGCGGCGGCCAAGGGGTAGCCATGATTATTGAGAGGAAATCCTAGTCGGATAAGATGCAAAGACCAGTACTGCCATTTTAACGAATGGTGCTGGTCTTTTTTGCTAGTTAAATTATAAACTCAACAGGATAATGGTAATGTTTAGCTAATTATACAATTATATGAATCTACATTGGGAGGACGATAGTATGACCCAGGAAAAATCAGTACGAGTTGCCGTCGTTCAAACTGCTCCGGTCATCATGGATAGGGAAGCAACGGTCAAAAAGACGGTTGAATTAGCCCTTGAGGCGGCAAGTAAAGGCGCTAAAATTGTGTTGTTTCCCGAGGCGTTAATCCCAGGCTACCCGCGCGGACTGACCTTTGGTGCTAATGTCGGTGCTAGGTCTATGGAGGGAAGAAAAGACTTTGCTCGCTATTGGGATAATTCTGTTGTCATACCGAGCCCTGCCACTGATGAACTAGGTGCAGCCGCCCGGCAGGCGGGAATTTACCTGTCGGTGGGGATCATAGAACGGGAATGTGAAGGTAGTCAAAGTACACTATACTGCACTATTATCTATTTTGGTCCTGATGGCCGCATTTTGGGCAAACACCGCAAGCTGAAACCGACAGCGTCAGAGCGGCTGATCTGGGGTGAAGGCGACGGTAGTACTCTCGAGGTTGTTGATACTCCCTATGGTAAGATGGGGGGGCTGATTTGTTGGGAAAACTATATGCCGCTGGCCCGTGCCGTCATGTATGATAGCGGTCTAAGTTTTTATCTGGCACCCACAGCCGATTCCCGTGATGCTTGGCAAGCGACGATACGGCATATTGCCCTTGAGGGGAGATGTTTTGTACTGGCGTGTAATCAGTTTGTTACCAAGGATATGTATCCGACCGATTTGGCTTGCTATGACGAACTTGATAATGCGCCTGAAATTATGTGCCGAGGCGGCAGCGCGATTATTAATCCTATGGGTGAATATGTCGCCGGGCCGATTTATGGCAAGGAAGAGATTCTGATCGCCGATTTAGATTTGGATTTAATTGCGCAAAGCCGATTTGATTTTGATGTTGCCGGGCATTATGCTCGCCCCGACGTCTTTCAATTGCTTGTTAATA
>JAQWAQ010000126.1 GCA_028707635.1 Negativicutes bacterium | reverse complement strand
CTGGGGGTAATGGGCGATGATATCAGCGCCAAATTTACATCTATTTCTACTGAACTAACAAAACCATAGTAAAATCAACACAGAACAAGTCCCCCGGTTTTACTCCCGGGGGCTTATTTTTATCCGATGACTAACCCGCTCTAAGACTCCCGCTTTTACAAGCGGGAGTAAGCGCGGCTAAACCCTGGGAGGTGGCAGGATGCAGTGGCTTCGAAAATATGTGGAGAATCATCGTGGTCAGGCAATGGTAGAGTTTGCTTTAGTTGTACCTGTACTGCTGCTGCTGGTATTAGGAATTATGGAGTTTAGCCTGGTTATTCATCAATACATGGTCGTTTCCGGGGCGGCTCGTGAAGGGGCGAGGTCGGCAGCATTAGGCGAAACTGATCCTGTGGTTGAGGGTGTAGTCGCAAATGCGGCAACCGGGCTTGACAGCAATAAAATAATTGTGACAGTGGCGCCAACGCCGACCCGAACGCAAGGGGAAGCTGTATCGGTCACTGTAACGTATCCTATTACAACGTATACGCCGCTTATCGGGGCCTTTTTTGCCGACGATTCCCGGATCAAAGGCAGTGCCGTTATGCGGGTGGAGTAGGTGATAGTATGATGAAGTTGCTGCGTGAGCAAAAGGGTTCAGTGGCCGTCCTTACCGCGCTGGTTGTTACTGCGCTGCTAGGCTGCGCTGCCCTGGCGATCGATATCGGCAATCTCTATTTAAATAAGACGCAGCTGGTTACTATAGCCGATGCGGCTGCGCTGGCCGGGGCGCGCGATTTGCCGGTCGGTACCAGCGAGGCCCAGGCTGTGGCTGATGTATATGCCCAAAAGAATAGTCAAATAGGCGACATTGTTCAGACAGCTGTCAATCTTGATAATACAATCCTCACCGTTACTGTCAAACGAACAGTACCGCTGAGTTTTGCGAAAGTTTTTAGTAAGAGTTTTTCTGATGTATCTGCAACTGCCCAAGCTTCCAATCGGGTGGTAACAGGTGTTTCGGGGGCGGTACCCTTTTCGGTGGAAAAACAAGATTTCATCTTCAATACGCCCTATATACTAAAAGACGGCGGCGGTGACGGCAGTGACGGCAACTACGGCGGCTTAGGGCTGGGGGGCACCGGAGCGAAAGTTTATAATTACAATATACAGTATGGTTATGATGATAAGTTGACTGTCGGCCAGTGGGTCGATACTGAACCAGGCACTATGTCAGGCCCAACCAGCGATGGTGTCCTCTTCCGCATCAACCTTGATCCTGACGCTACTTTTGAAACCGTCGCACCTGATTCACCGCGCATCATTATAGTGCCAATTATTGACGATCTAGATGTTAGTGGCCGTGCACCTGTTCAAATAGTTGGTTTTGGGGCCTTTTTCCTCGAAAGTGTTGGCGGCAGCGGCAATCAAAACTATGTAACCGGCCGATTTATGCGCATGTATATTGCGGGTGAACAGGGTAGTGGTACCGACTATGGTGTGCGTAATATACGTTTAATTCACTAGAGGTGGTTTTTTATGTCGCTTTTGAAACGATTAGAGATGCAAAAGCAGGTTGAGCGTCCCAATAGCCGGGATCAAACAAAACCTGCTGTGCCGGTGAGGACCGATCCGTATCAAAGTCTCAAAAGCCGTATCCATCGTAAGATTGTCGACGACATGAGTGCTGAAGAAAGCAAGGTGCTGACCGAAAAGAATGTTGACAAAATGGCTCTTGAACAAGTTGTAGCCCGGATTGCCAATACTGTCATGGATGATGAAAGTGTACCTATACCACGCGTCGACAGGACGCGCATTATTACCGAGGTTGTTGAGGAAGTGTTAGGCTACGGCCCAATCGACCCACTGCTGAAGGACGATAGCATCTCGGAGGTCATGGTGAACAGCGCCGGGCAGGTTTACGTTGAACGCAAAGGTAAGCTTGTATTGACTGATGTCAGATTTCGCGATGATGCTCATGTTATGCAGGTCATTGATAAAATTGTTGCCCCATTAGGAAGAAGGATTGATGAAAGTTCACCGATGGTTGATGCGCGTTTGCCTGATGGTTCACGGGTGAATGCTATCATTCCTCCGCTTTCGCTCAAAGGGCCTTGTATTACCATTCGTAAATTTGCCAAAAATCCGCTTACCATTGATAATTTAATCGAATTTGGGACAATCACCCGGGAAATGGCTGACTTTTTGCAGGCATGTGTTGAGGGAAAGCTGAATATTGTCGTTTCCGGTGGCACCGGATCGGGAAAAACGACAAGCCTTAATGTGCTGTCCTCGTTTATTCCTGCTGATGAGCGGATTGTCACAATTGAAGATGCGGCTGAACTGCAGCTTCGTCAGGAACATGTAGTTACCTTAGAGACAAGGCCGGCCAATATCGAAGGAAAAGGCGCTATAACTATGCGCGACCTCGTTAAGAATAGTCTGCGGATGCGGCCTGATCGCATTGTGGTAGGCGAGGTCAGGAGTGGTGAGGCGCTTGATATGCTGCAGGCCATGAATACAGGCCATGATGGCTCTTTGACAACTGGCCATGCCAATACACCTCGCGACATGCTGAGCCGTTTGGAAACTATGGTACTAATGGCTGGCATGGATCTGCCGATACGGGCGATACGCGATCAGATCGCATCAGCGATTGACCTAATTGTCCAGCAGTCGCGGCTTCGGGATGGTAGTCGCCGTATTACTCATCTCACAGAGGTGCAGGGCATGGAAGGTGATGTTATCACATTGCAGGACATTTTTATTTACGAACAAACAGGCAAAGATGAGAATAACAAAATCATCGGACAGTTCAAGCCGACCGGAATCAGGCCTAAGTTTATGGATAAACTGGCGGCCAACGGCATTAACCTGCCTAATGAAATATTCTGGTCAAAGGGGTGATGTTATGCTGATTGCGATTACCCTGCTGGTTTTTGCGACTGTTTTTATTATGGCCTATCTGGTGCTCAATAATTTTGCTCCAGCTCCGGGGCCAGTCGAGATGCGGCTTAAGGCATTGGATCGTCTTGTTGGCAGTCGGACTGATATTGATCAGGAACTTGGCAAGCCATTTAAGGATCGCGTTTTAGCACCGCTAGTTGATAGCCTGGCATCAGCTGTCACTAAACTAGCCCCATCATCGGTCAAAAAGGTGGTTGCAGAAAGGTTGGCAATGGCTGGCGGATACGGCAGTTTGAGTGTTGAGGAATTCTTTCTGCTCTGCACTATTTCGGCTGTTTCGCTGCCGGCTGTTGTCGCTTTTCTGGCTACTTTGTTAAAAGTATCAGCCGGGAAAGTTATTGCTTTAGCAATGATTGCCTGCATCATTGGAATGGTTATGCCGTTTGCCATGCTTAGCAGCAAAATTGCTCGTCGCAAACTAAGCCTCCAGCGTGATTTGCCGGATGTACTTGATTTGCTTACTGTCAGTGTCGAAGCTGGTCTTAGTTTTGACGGCGCTTTAGCTAAACTATCGGAAAAAATGAAGGGAACATTAGTCGATGAATTCATCCGGGTACTGCAGGAGATCCGTATGGGTATTCCCCGGCGCGATGCCTTGACGGCAATGGGGCGGCGGTGTGATGTTCCGGATGTGTCGCTGTTCACTGCATCGTTGGTTCAAGCTGACCAATTAGGGATCAGTATTGGTAATGTACTTAGAGTGCAATCAATAAGCATGCGAGAAAAACGGCAGCAGCGGGTCGAAGAAAAGGCCATGAAAGCACCAATAAAAATGATGCTGCCGCTGGTCATGTTTATTTTCCCGACAATTTTCATCGTTTTGTTAGGCCCCGCTGCTATTCAGATCATGGGGACGTTGTTTGCTGGTTCTAAGTAAAACTAGAGGCCATCTCCAAGATGGTCAGGATATTTATAATCTTTTACAGGGGAAAAGCATGCAGGTTAGCGTGCTTTTTTTCGTTTTAATTGGAGAATTTATACCCATATCGTGATTCATGTCACATTCAATATAGATTGTCGTTGCTAAAATAGTATCAGAAGTTATTGCTAATGGTTCACATAAAGGGAGGAAAAAAGATGTCGATGTTTTGTTATCAATGTCAAGAAACAGCTAAAGGTACAGGTTGCACCATGCGCGGTGTATGTGGAAAAACGGCTGATGTTGCCAATTTACAGGACTTGTTAATCTACACACTTAAAGGAATCTCGGCCTATTCGCTTGAGGCTCGCCAGGCAGGTATTGCTGTACCGGCGGCTGATAAATTCATTATGGAAGGCTTGTTTGCCACCATTACCAATGCTAATTTTAGTAAGGATTACTTTGTCGCTCTTATTAAGCAGGGGATTGCTGTGCGCGAAGCGGTAAAGACAGCTTTAGTCAACGCTGACGTAGAAGCAAAAGTGACTCATGACAGTGCGCTGTGGTTTGCAGACAATGCAGCCGCTTTTGAAGAAAAGGCAGCTACAATTGGTATTTTGGCTACCGAGAACGAAGATGTTCGCTCATTGCGTGAATTGCTCACTTATGGTGTAAAAGGGATGGCTGCTTATGCCGAGCATGCTTTTACGCTGGGATATAAAGAAGATGCAGTGTTTGCATTTATCGAAAAAGCGCTTGTTGCTACAACAAACGATCAGCTAAGCGCAGATGAATTGGTTGCCTTAGTATTGGAATGTGGTAAATATGGTGTCGATGTGATGGCCTTACTGGATAAAGCTAATACTAGCACCTACGGCAATCCTGAGATTACTAAAGTTAATATTGGCGTGAGAAACAACCCGGCAATTCTTATCAGCGGTCATGATTTAAAAGACCTGGAAGAACTGCTGGAGCAGACCAAAGGAACGGGTGTTGATGTCTATACGCATGGCGAGATGCTGCCGGCGCACTACTATCCATCCTTTAAGAAATATGATAATTTTGCTGGTAATTACGGTAATGCCTGGTGGTTACAGGACAAAGAGTTTGAGTCTTTCAACGGACCTATCTTGATGACGACAAACTGTCTGGTACCGCCTAAGCCCAGTTACAAAGACCGCGTGTATGTCACTGGCGTTGTTGGCTTTGAAGGTTTAAAACAAATTGGTGAGCGGGTGGACGGTAACCCCAAAGACTTCTCGGCAATTATTGCCCATGCAAAACAATGTCCGGCGCCGCAAGCGTTAGAGCAAGGTGAGATCGTCGGTGGCTTCGCCCACAACCAAGTATTCGCTTTGGCTGATAAAGTGGTAGACGCTGTGAAAAGTGGCGCCATTAAACGCTTCTTTGTTATGGCTGGCTGCGATGGCCGCATGAAGAGCAGAGATTACTATGCCGAATTTGCCAAAAACTTGCCGCAAGACACAGTTATCTTGACTGCCGGCTGTGCCAAGTATCGTTATAACAAGCTGCCTCTAGGTGACATTGGCGGAATTCCCCGTGTTCTGGACGCTGGACAATGCAACGACTCCTACTCATTGGCGCTTATTGCCTTGAAACTTAAAGAAGTATTTGACCTAGACGATGTCAATAAACTTCCTATATCCTATAATATCTCCTGGTATGAACAAAAAGCCGTCATTGTATTGCTTGCCCTATTATACCTTGGCGTAAAGAATATTCATCTCGGCCCAACACTACCTGGTTTCCTTTCACCGAATGTAGCCAAGGTGCTTGTGGATAACTTTGGAATTGGTGGTATTACCAATCCTGAAGATGATATCAAAATGTTCATGGCTTAAGCATAAGTAAGAAAACACCCTTTTTCCTGATAGCGGGAGAAAGGGTGTTTTTATATTAGAGGATTATTCATCAACACTTTGGAATAATATCAAAGTTCAATGGCCTTATGTTTTGAAGGGAGAGGAATGTCGTGTCAGTGAATGCCACAACAGGTAATGAGTAAAATCAAATATGATGATATAGCTGGCAAGTATGATGTGGTTGACTTGGTCATTCCCAGTAAATGGCGGCATAGGGCGGCTAGTTTGACCTACGGCCGTGTATTAGAAGTGGGGATCGGGACAGGGTTAAATATTCCCTTTTACCCGAATCACTGTCAAGAAATCATTGGAATTGATGTTAGCGCCCCGATGCTTGGCCAAGCTGCTGAAAGGGTGCCGTTAAGGAAGGTGCCGGTTAAATTGCAAGCAATGGATGTTCAGAATTTATTGCTGCCTGCTGGTAGCTTTGACTGCGTACTGGCGACTTTTGTATTTTGTACCGTTCCGGATCCTTTTCAAGGGCTACGGGAATGCCACCGGGTTTTAAAGCCAGGGGGGAATTTAGTTTTATTAGAGCATATGGGCAGTGAAAACAGACAGCTTCGTCAAGTAATGAACTGGCTTAATCCTCTCACAGTTAGACTGCTGGGCGATCACATCAACCGAGATACTGTCAAACTGGTGGCGGCGGCAGGGTTCAGAACGCAAATTGTGGAAAATTTGTTTGGGGATGTTGTGCGGTTGGTCGTAGCAGGAAAGTAGGATTGGAGGTTAAGGTCTGATGAAAGTGAAAAATCATACCAAGCAGGCGTTGCTTGCCAATCAGGCTCGTATGGCAGACAGCTTTTTTAAGCGACTACGGGGTTTGCTGGGAACGAAACAGCTTCCTATGGGCGAGGGTTTGATTATAAAGCCCTGCAGCAGTGTGCATACCTTTGGAATGGCCTATCATATTGATGTGCTATTTATTGATAAAGATAACTCAATCGTAAAAATTGCTGCTGACCTCGGACCTAGACAGATGGCTGTTTGTTCTGGCAGTGCCTATGTGATTGAACTCCCTGCTGGAACTGCGACCCAGACGAATACCGTTGTTGGCGATCAGATTAGGCTGAGTGCAGACTAAAAAAATTGTTGTGAACTTATCCATAAATTGGGGTATAATAGGCAGGTAAGAAGATGCCTATAGAGTATACATTCCGAGGAGGCGCAGGCAGTGCAGTGGACTAAACAACTGGAGACTCCATTGTTAGCAGCAATGATGAAATACGTAAAAGACGAGATCGGAAG
>JAQWAQ010000022.1 GCA_028707635.1 Negativicutes bacterium | reverse complement strand
CATTAGCATTCGCATAAGCAGTCTGACTTCGATCACGATCCTGTTCTGATACTGCACCCTGGATAAATAATTGCTTCATCCGTTGGTACTCTACCGCTGCATTTTGCTTATCTGCCTCTGCGCTGCGCAGTACTGCCTGCGCCACTGACACGTCTTGCGGACGCGATCCATTCAATAGCTGCGTAAGAGTTGCCTGGGCAGCCAATAGTTGGGCATTGGCATTAGCAACCTCAAGTTCAAGATCAGCGGTTTCAAGGTTTGCTACGATTTGTCCCTTTTTAACACTGTCTCCTTCATCAACTAATCGCTGCCCTACATGCCCTGAAACTTTAAAACCCACCCCGACTGTAGTGACTTCAATATTACCAGATACCTTAACTTGATTCGGATTGATTTCCTTCTTAAAATATACAAAATATATGCCTGCTACTAAAGCAATAACCAAAACGGGTATCAATACTTTCAGCCTATTTCTCATACCGTTGCCCCCTCGTCCACGCTAAGAATCGCACGTCGTGTATGCTAATTAATATCACTTGTGAATTTATATTCACTTTACTAATACTTTAGCACGAAATTTCGGCCAATGCAATAAAAAAAATGCCGCAGGTTATATCCCTACGGCACTCTTATCCAATGATCAGATATCACTTTATCCGATGACTAAGTCGCTCTAAGACTCCCTTCTTCTACAAGAGGGAGTGCAGAGCGTCTAAGTCCCTGGATATGGTTCGACTAGGATTCAGATGGAGTTAAAACTCCATCTGAATCCTAGTCTCACTTTATCTCTAGATCCTTAATCTGTCTTCTTACTATTTTCCTTTGCCTTTTTGGCTGCTTGCTTAATGCTATAAAACTGTGAGCTTTTCGTGGCAGCTCGCAAATTCTTATAGCTGCTTTTCTCAGAAATCTTCCCCATGTAAATCATCCTCCTTATCACATGGTTCCCGGCAACTAACAGGTTAATCCTGTAATATGCTGTTAAACAGTTATCGGTTATGGTTAAAATGACCGGGGTTAGGAACAGGCGAAATCGTACTAACCCATCGATTAGTATAGTTAAAAAAGCCAACTATAAATGCAGCTTCAAGAATTTCGTGATAATTACAACCAGCGGTTCGGAGTTTGTCTACTTGATCTGTAGAAACCTCTCGCGCATAAGCCGTAGCAAAATACGCATAATCACATAATGCCCTCTGTTTGGTTGTCAATTGAGCTGACCGATAATTATAAGTCAGCTTATCTACCCATGTCGGATCGTCGACAAGACCTCGCAAAGCATCTCCATGGGTAGTTAAACAATAGCAACAATTATTGGTTGAGGATACAACTAATCCAATCATTTCCTTATCAGCATTACTCAAATAGCAGGTTTCCGAATTGAACAAAGAGGCTTTAAAATCCAAAAACCCCTTATATTGCAACGGATTCAATGGTAAAACCTTGAAGAGATTATTGATAAACCCCCAATTTTCCATCTGGAAATCAGTGTTGTTATCAAATATCTCCTGTACTTCAGCCGGTATGTCAGAACTGTCCGGCCTTTGCAAATAAGAAAGTTGCTCATCATATTTATCACTCATAAAGCTAGCCTCCTTATAATTTCTCCGATAATTCTACACACTATGTGAGTATCGTTTCTATTTTCTCAATATAAATCTATTATAACACAATCACAAGAAAATTTTGGAAGAAAGTGCAAAAACACTCACGTATTTAAATATTTTCATATTGCATTCTTCATCATGCGAACATATTCCACAACATGAGGCACACAATCTTCGCCGTATTGCTCTACTATTTTTATAATTGCACTGCCCACAATGACCCCATCGGCGAACTTAGCCATTTGCGCTGCTTGTTCAAGTGTAGAAATACCAAAACCAATTGCACAGGGAATATCCTTAACCTCTTTTACAATCTTTATCATTTTCTCTACATCATTGCCAATTTCTTGTCGCACGCCAGTTACTCCCATAGAGGATACGCAGTAGATAAACCCCTGGGCCTCATTAGTAATCATGCGTATACGATTTCTGGATGTTGGAGCAATCATTGAAATTAAGTTAACATTGTATTTTAAACAAAAAGGCATAAGTTCATCTCTTTCTTCATAGGGGACATCGGGAACAATAATTGCATCAATTCCAGTTTCTTGACAATTTTTCATAAATTTATCAGTACCATAAGTAAAGATTGGATTTACATATGTCATAAATGCAATCGGGACATTACATGAATTACGAATACGTCTCATCATGGTAAATATTTTATCTGTCGTTACTCCACCCGAGAGCGCACGATAATCTGCAGCCTGAATCACAGGCCCTTCTGCAACGGGATCAGAAAACGGTATGCCTATTTCGATTAAATCTGCACCAGCCTTTGCCATTTCAAGCACTAATTGCTCGGTTATTTCTATCGAAGGATCACCCGCAGTGATAAACGGAATAAACGCCTTGCCATTGGCAAACACCTGCTGTAAGTTACTCATAGATTTGTACCCCCTTATAGCGTGCCATTGCCGCAACATCTTTATCGCCTCGACCCGAAAGACAAATTACCATGATTTGATCTTGACTCATTGTCGGCGCAAGTTTTTTTGCATAGGCCACTGCATGGGCGCTCTCAATTGCCGGAATAATCCCCTCGGTACGTGAGAGGTATTCAAAAGCTTCCACTGCTTCATCATCAGTAACCGGCACATATTCTGCTCTGCCCATATCACGTAGATTGGCATGTTCAGGTCCTACACCTGGATAGTCAAGTCCCGCTGAAATAGAATAAACTGGTGCTATCTGCCCATCCTTATCTTGACAGAAGTACGATTTCATACCATGGAAAATGCCGACCCTACCGGTTGCCATTGTTGCAGCAGTCTTATCAGTATTAACACCATATCCAGCCGCCTCACAGCCAATAAGACGGACAGTATCATCTTTAATAAAATCATAAAACAACCCCATTGCATTGCTACCGCCTCCAACGCAGGCCATAACAGCATCAGGAAGTCTGCCTTCCTTTTCCAGCATCTGTTGTTTGACTTCACGTCCAATTATGCTTTGGAAATCGCGAACAATAGTGGGAAATGGGTGTGGTCCCATGACAGAACCAAGCACATAATGAGTGTCTTTAACGCGCTGTGTCCATTCACGCATCGTTTCGTTTACGGCATCCTTTAGTGTCTGAGTGCCGCTTGTTACTTCATGAACCTTTGCGCCCAACAGCTTCATACGAAAAACATTGAGTGCTTGGCGATCAGTATCCTCCTTGCCCATGTAGATCTCACATTCCATTCCCATAAGGGCTGCGGCAGTTGCGGTAGCAACGCCGTGCTGCCCTGCACCGGTCTCTGCGATTATACGGGTTTTGCCCATACGCTTGGCAAGAATGATCTGACCTAGCACGTTGTTGATTTTATGGGAGCCAGTATGATTGAGATCCTCCCGTTTGAGATAAATTTTAGCACCACCTAAATCTTTGGTCATCTT
The DNA here is from genome assembly GCA_028707635.1 of Negativicutes bacterium. Taxonomy (GTDB): domain Bacteria; phylum Bacillota; class Negativicutes; order JAAYSF01; family JAAYSF01; genus STF2-20. The sequence goes on along the minus strand of JAQWAQ010000022.1, from coordinate 24,891 downwards.
TTTCGCATAATAGAGCAAAGAGGGGCGCCCTGCATAATTATTTAGCAAATTATCTAGTTCAGCTATAAATTCCGGATCGTTCTTAAAGCGATCATATGCCTCTTCAAGCTCAATTACTGCATTCATCAGTGTCTCGGGAATATATTGCCCACCATGGATTCCGAATCTTCCTTTTGACATATTCATCATTCTCCTTTTAAATATACAAACAAAAAAGGCTTTCATCCCTGAAAAAGGGACAAAAGCCTTCAAGCCTCTGTGGTACCACCCAAATTGACGATAAATCGCCCACTCGTTTTGTATACTATCATATACACCCCACTGATAACGGGCGAGGTCCCCGTAAGCGCCTACTATCTCTCGATTTCGGGCTTCCCTCACAAGTCCATTCAGAATCATCTTTGTAATCGCCTTCTCACCAACTAGCGACTCTCTGAATACAAGTAATAACTCTTACTCTTCTTGCTCATAGGTTTAAAATATTTAGATGTATCCTATCACTAATAATTTATTTTGTCAATTATATTCATAATTCTCTTTACAAACTATCCCCAAAGTCCTGTCTAAACTTCTTCACTAAATCATTCTGCCAATTCGAAACTGTTCCCATTTTTCCGAGAAAGAATCGCAAAATCTTTGGCTCCTCAACAAACTTTAACCCTCCGATAAGGTTACGGTTTTCATAAAGCCATACGATTCTATCAATGGCGTATTTAACTTGAGAAAGCGTAAATACTCGACGTGGCATAGCTAAACGCAACAGCTCCATATTCGCGAGAGGCTCAATTCCGTTTTTATCCCTTTCTTCGGACATAGTTCCTCTTTCCATACCACGGACCCCACTGACGATATAGAGAGCAACAGCTAACGCACCTGCTGGATACTCATGCTGCGGTATATGACTGACAAATTCCATCGCATTAAGATGGCACCCTAGGCCTCCAGGCGGTGTAACAACCGGTACGCCTTTTTTCTGAAGTTCTTGGGTCATATACGCAATAAACTGGGGTCCCTGGTTAATCATCTCTTCATCCATTGTTTCATCAAGCCCTACTGTCATAGCCTCCATCTCACGAACGGACATCCCACCATAGGTAAGAAATCCCTCATAGAGTGGAAGCAACACTCGCATTCTATCAAATAGTTTTTCATTACTCGTGCAAATTGCTCCGCCACGAGCACATCCCAATTTCCGGGCAGAAAAATATATTATATCGGCGTTATCAGAAATGGCACGCGTAATTTCACGAATGCTCATATTTTTGCATTGTTCTTCACGGGTTTTAATAAAATAAAGATTATCGGCTAAGAGACTGGCATCTAAAACAAGTATGACACTGAACTCATCACATACCTTGCGAGCTTCTTGTAGATTTTTTAAAGAGAAGGGCTGTCCGCCAATTAAATTAGTCCCCGCCTCAAAACGAACAAATGAAATGTTCTCAGCGCCATTTTTTTCGATAAAAGCTCTTAAATTAGCAATATCCATATTCCCTTTAAAAGGGCATTCTCCATTAACACGGAGGCCTTCTTCAGTTAATATTTCCTCAACTGATCCGCCATTTAAAACAATATGAGACTTGGTCGTCGTGAAATGATAGTTCATAATGGCAATAGATTCCGGTTTAACAAACGATTGAGCCAATATATTTTCGCAAGCTCTTCCTTGGTGAGCTGGCAGGAAAAAGCTTTTCCCAAAAATTTCTTGAATCTTATTTTCTAACTTAGTAAATGTGTCAGAACCAGCATAACTATCATCAGCCTCCATCATTGAAGCCAATTGCCTATCACTCATAGCATTAACTCCGCTATCTGTAAGCATATCCATAAACACATCACGATTCTTAAGTAAAAACATATTGTTTCCAGCTTCATTGACGGCTTCTAACCGGCGTTCAATAGGAACAAGATTTAATTTCTGAACAATCCTAACCTTGTGCATCTCAAGGGGAATATTTTCTCCAGAATAGAATTTAACGTTTGACATATGAACACTCCTCTTCACCAATTTAGTTTAATAAATTCTTGATGGAGTTGTTCAGTGGGAATTTATTTGGCAAAGCAGCGCTCCTACTTTACTACCATTCTACCTGCCCTCCTTGCCTTTTTTGTGGTAGGGAAAATAAAAAACACCCCATAGGAGTGCAAAATCAACTGAGGGAACCATCTCAAATGATTCTCCCCTATGCTACCACCCTACCATCTACTCATTATTTCTGTTTGTCCAAAAAATCCTACTGATTTATCCATTCTACAAGGCTATTATATACTTAACTTTCCTTTTATGGAAGAGATGTTTTTATTTTTTAAGCACTAAGGCTTGTTCCGACTTCTATCCCCAATAGCTTTGGTGTTGCCGCACAGTTTTACGTCCCTATTAATCTATAATTCTTAGATTCTTAAAAGTTAAACAAGCCTTTTTACCATCTGAACCTACAAATAATTTACGAGGATCTGAATCTTCATCATAAACAAAAATCTCCGCTTTATAATTTCCTGGTGTATTTGCCTGCATAGATATTTTTAATTCTTTTTCAGTACCAGGTTTAATATTAAGGTCTTTCCATCTAAAAATATTATAATCTTGCTCCCCTCCCAAATTAACATTTGTTATTATTACCCCTTCTGAAAAAAGATCGTCTGGTAGAGTGAATAGATCTTCTGGTAACGCGAATTGCAGCATAACTGAATTAATGGTTTTTTCTTTATCAATATTTTTAATTATTACCCTGGCAATAATGGGACTACCTTTTTTAACTGGAGAACTCGTTAAATACCCCTCAATATCTGCGTTAGGCTTAGGTAACTGCTTTTGATCTCCGCAGCCGGCTAAACTTCCGGTAATCATTATAATCGCAACAATGCTAGCTATTAGCCACATTTTCTTACTCACTATATATACCACATCCTTTTTAAATACAATGCCTATATTCTTCAGACTTTTCTACTATCCCTGCCGTGCCTGTCTGTTGATTTTATCATGTACTTGATCGTAAGGACAGCAATTTCCAGGGCTATGGTCACGCTATCCGCCAGGATGTAGCCATTTACAACTTATTTATTATGCAAGAGCGCTTCCATTAAAATAGAAATGCCGTTATATATTTTAAAAAGAAAAAAGCCCTGATTTATCAAGGCTTTTCGCTGTGCTTTCTATCAAGAAGTGCTCCTGGCTCAACGCGTATGGAGATAGGCAGATAGTACAGTCGAAAAACTTATGTCGTTAATTTTGTGTCATTGAAACCATCCCCATAGCATTCTATTGGTCAGCTTTGTATTGGTGTTTCTACATAAACACTGGTACTTGGTAAGGCAATAGTTACTCCCTTATCTTCTAGCATCTCCATGATTCTTAGATTAATATCCTGTTTAATATTTAGGTACCTTTCCCACACAATGGTTGTGGTGAAAAAGTATAAGAATAACTCCAAGCCGCTTTCCCCGAAGGAATCAAATTTAACAAATATCGTTGTTTTGTCGACTTCAGGGTGCTCTCTAAGAAGCTTTTCAATATCAGTAATGCATTCTTGTATTTTGCGGCTGGGTGTGTTATATGTCAGTCTAATTTGAAAGTTGATCCGACGCATGTTTCGCTTGGTGTAATTAATGACAGGAGCGTTTATTAGATTTGAGTTCGGGACAGTTATCAATGCCTCGTCAAAAGCTCTGATTTTAGTACTTCTGAAATTAATGTCTTCAACCGTTCCCTCAACTTCATTCGTCTTTATCCAATCGCCAATATTAAACGGTTTATCGGTAATTATAACAATCCCCGAAAAAATATTAGCTAAAAGATCTTTAGCCGCTAAAGCAAAGGCCAGTCCCCCTAATCCTAGTCCTGCAATAAAACCATTGACGTCATAACCCCAGGTACTGGCTACAGTTACAAAAACTAATGCCCATACGACAAATCGAATAACCTTTGAAACAAAAGGAATTAAAATCTTGTCCACTTTGCGGTTAAAAAGCTGGTGAATTTCACCATCATTTTCAGAATAGTAGCCAATCAGCGCATAGATTGCGCTGGCAAGCAAAATAATTATCCCGGTCCTTAGTCCAGCGTTCAAGAAGAAATTAAATTTTTCCGGCATATAGTTCTGTAATGCTAAATAAGCCCCGATAAGGACAATTAAATTCTGAAGCGGGTTTCGCAAAACTACCAGGAACGAATTTGTAGGATCAATCTTATTTCTATTGATAAGGTTAAGTGCAAAATTAAAGATATAATTAGTAAATAAATTTTTAAAAATCCAAAAAACAGAAAAAATCACAATAGATATTGCTAACCCATGTAAATATTTATAACTTGTAACATATGCCATTAAAATATTAAACTGGTCAATTATTTGCACATTGGCACTTTGCATACCCTAGTCTCTCCCTTAAAAAAACCATATTATTGGACGCATGGGAGGTTCCTTTTTTGTCAACTCGCTCCTCTGAGACTAGCATGACATAAAGTTGGCAAATTAGAAACGTCCCTACTTTCACATGCGCCCTTTGGCGCATGAATTTAATCCCTTAACACGAGGGTGTCAACTCATATTTTTTTAACCAAAGAGGCCAATATAGTTTTACTGCTGGATATTACCATATCGCCAAACCCCTTGTTCTTAGCAAAAATTTCGTCCAAAGCCACAAGTAATTTATCAAGTTGCTCATAAGATACGGTAAGTGGTGGCTCCAGACGAATAACATTAGGATTATTCAAGGTATACGCCGTAATAATCTGATGTTTATTCAGGAGTTCTCCTGCTACCATGGCTCCCAGATATTCACTAGCCAGCTTTCCCACAGCCCCTCCAGTAAGTTTGTTAAGAAGGCCCTCCTGCTTCGGCTGAGTAAACTCAAGACCAATCATAAGCCCTCGCCCGCGGACATCTTGCAAGAACGGATATTTTCCCTGCAGCTGCCGTAATCTTCCCAAAAGATATTCTCCCTTCTCTGCCGCTTGACGTGATAAATCATCTCGGAAGATTATTTCTAAAGTAGCAATTCCCGCCGCTGCTGCCCGAGAATTGCCGCCGAAGGTGGATGTATGTAGAGTCGCATTCTCCGCACTGCCATAAGCGCGTTTCCATACCTTTCCTGTGGCGATATAGGCTGCCAACGGCATTACCCCGCCTCCAAAGGATTTTGATAAACACAGAATATCGGGGACAACCCCTTCGTTTTCGCAAGCAAACAGCTTACCAGTACGCCCAAACCCGGTCTGGATCTCATCAACGATAAGCAATGCATTATGCGCTGTACAAATATCCCTAACTTTTTTCAAATATCCTTCCGGCGGAACAATAATACCGCCCTCGCCTTGAATAGGTTCCACAATGAAAGCCGCCACATCTTCCTTGATCAAAGCTTTCTCAAGAGCTGCACTATCTCCGTATGGGATGAATTCTACTATCGGCAGCAGAGGCTCAAAAGGCTTCCGATATTTCTCCCGGCCCGTAACTGACAAGGCTCCAAAAGATTTGCCATGAAAAGAACCTTCGCAGGAGACAATCTTCGTTTTCCCAGCAAAAGTCCGTGCCAATTTCAAAGCCCCTTCCACTGCTTCCGCTCCGCTATTGCCAAAGAATGAATATTGCAATTCCCCTGGTGAAACGAGTGCCAGATTTTTGGCTAAAGCCCCAGCTAAGGGATTGAGAGCAGCCTGTAGCAGATTTGGCAATTTTACTGACTCTACTGCGGCAATGATTTCTGGATGATTATGACCTAAGTTCAGAGCCCCATAGCCTCCCAAAAAATCTAAGTATTCATTGCCTTCATTATCCCATATGGAGGTACCTTCCGCCTTTACAAAACATTTATCAAAATTTACCAATGTAATCAAATTTACTAATTCCGGATTTATAAATTGATGATGATTTTCTCGATTTTGTTCCTGAGTTAGTTTCATTGCTTCCTCTAGTCCCAAGAAATCAGGCATTGTCTCTTTTATTCTTCCCATTTCTGCATTTCCTCCTTATTCAAACTCACTTATTCCGTCACAGAAGTAATCTTTTGCATAATATATGTCTATGCACCAGACACCATAAGCTTGCTGCGATTTAATTGGTTAACTTTATTAATTCGCCATATTCTCAATGATCGCCTTTAACAACCTATGCCTGCACAGAAGGAAGATTTTGAAATGCCTAATACCTATTGTGCCGCCATTGAAAAGGCACTTTTGGGTGAACATGGCGCTGTAGAGCTTTATAGAAAGATTATGTTTGGGCTTTGTACTCAAAGACACCGAGATATGCTGTTTGAAATCATATCTGATGAAATCAAGCACTCTAGCAAGTGGAACTTCCTATATAGTAAAAACTGTTGCGGATGCCCATGCGATTAAACCATGGGGCCTACCAATTCTAAGGTAGGCCTTTTTCTTTGGACACACGGGACATTCCTTTTCTATCAATTCACTACGTCTCCCCACGATATCCTGCTTACTCGCTCAATTTGCCGAACCCGAAAAGGCCTTCTCTTTTCATAATTAACAAGACTCTCTAAAAAATCATCTCTCCTGGTTTATAGCCGTCAGACAATTTTTCTTCACTTAAAAATTTGAAATTGTCATCACGCAGTATTGGTAAAAACACTTCATATGGAATCCTGGAAAACTCGCCGGCATAATTACTGGCTCCGAACCACTTACCCTCTTTGCTGCTCAAATTTAAGTCTCTAGCAAATTTTGTATAGTTTGAGCAATCATGTACTACTAAATCCCACTTATCTTCATCGGCTATCTTCATGAATTTAAGAGTTAATTTCCTACTCCAAATTGGAGATATATAGCCATGTCTGGAAATATACATATCTTCCCCATAATAATTGTCTATGTTATTCTCATTTAAATGTAATTCTGCACAATTGATAAAATCGAGTTTTGTCTCTAAGATCGCTTGCTTTTTCTTAAAAAAAGCTTCGAAAAACTCAGGAGTCATTGGAGTTTCAATACCTACATTTTTAATATATTTTTTGGCTATTCCAATATTTTCAATAACTTTGTCTGAACACTTAGAAGCACCCAGGTTGAAACGTATCTCGTTAAGACCGGCTTCACCTAATGCTTTCAATGTCTCTTCCGTAGCTAAAGTGCCATTTGTATATAGATGTTGATGAATCTGAGCATCACTAAATTTCTTTATTACCGAATAGTATTTTTCAATTTCCATGAACGGCTCTAAATAAACGTAGGAAATGCCAGTGGGTTTCTTGTGGATGGAAAGAAGTAAATCAATATCCTTCTCATAAAATTTTGTGTCTCCAATTCCCCACATACCTTCGCCAACTGGAGGAATATCTTCTAGTTCTCCATAGTTATAACAGAACTTACACTCTATGTTACATTTATTCGTTTTCCTAATTGCACTCAAACCAGTGCCCAACAGACAAGAACGACATCCTTGGGGGAATTTATTTTCATTTCCCACAAAAAAGGTTCTATTCTCCAAAGTTTTCAAACCTCTAATTTTCGACATTAACATATCATTCCTATGATCGATCGCTGCCTCAATTTGCGCAAAGGTAGAGTAAACGATTTCTTGTTGCTTTGTCATAATTTCCTCTTCCTCAGGCAATAGCGAAAAAAATTCAAACCATATCAACGCATCTTTCTTTGAAATTTTCATAATGTATCCTCCTCTAATTAATCCGTTCTCCTCGATTAGCATCATCAAGTTCATTATATAGTTCCAAACGATAACCTTCCACTGTTTTACATAAATCTATAAAAGAGAATAGTTGCCTAGATCAACCTCTAGGCAACTATTCTTTAAACTTTACATTATTCACTTTTCCCTTTATGGCCGCCCACGTAATCCGCCCGTTCAAGGAAGGTTCCACCAGCCATCGACCCAGCATAAAAGATTGCCCTTTTGCCAAATCGCTCCCGAAGAGCATCTACAACTCTGTCCGTGGCATATTTCTTTTCTTCCCCATCAAAAAAAAGTTCCAACTGCTCATGTCCTTGTGGCACAATTTTTCCAGCAGTAATATTTACCGAACGCACCGGTTCACCATGCCACCGCTTAATAAACTCTTGGCGTGCCGCTTCACTAATGATATCTGTTGAGTGTTCCGGGCGACCCAACTTTATCCGTGCTGTAAAACCCAACTGCAATTTCCTATCAGAGTACCCTATCCCCAAATATACCTCTTGGCATTTTTCCTGGTGCTTACGCAGCCTAGCGCACACATCTCCCACCATTTCTTTAATGATGATGAGAATTTCTGCTTTTACATAGTAATCTCGCATCAATATCTGGTTCTTACTATAGGATCTACTTTTCGGTCGTTCCCTTTGGCTAATGATGCTAGCATCCAAGCCCCATGCGTGGTAGTATAGCTGTAACCCCATTATGCCTAGAGTTTTCTGTAGCCACATGGGATTGGCATGAGCCAGCGCCTCAATCGTATAAATACCCATTTGTTTGAGTTTCTTATCGTATCCTCTGGATATGCCCCAAAATGCAGTGAGCGGCTGTATCTTCCATACCGTTTGCGGCACCATTTCATAAGTCCACTTCGCGACCCATGGCGGCCGCTTTTTGGCTTCATTATCCAGTGCCAATTTCGCCAAAAGCGGATTATCGCCAATGCCTGCAGTCACAATAAGACCCAACTCATCCTTCACCGTCTGCAAAATGGCTTTTGCAATCGCCTCTGCGGGGCCAAATAAATTTAGCGACGCGGTAACATCCAATATGGACTCATCAATGCTATAAACGTGTAGATCTTCATCTGTGACGAATCGACGAAATATATTCTGGATCGCCTGATTTATATTAATATATAGCGCCATATTTGGCTCTACTACCATAATCGGCGAACGTTTGGGAATTTCAAAGAATCGGCTTCCGGTCTTGATATTATATTCCATTTTAACCCTCGGGCTGCTAGCTAATACGACCGCGCCAGATCTCCTTAAATCCGATACTACAACAATATAGGCTTCTAGTGGGTCAAGCCCACGCCGAACCGCCTCTACGGATGCAAAAAATGATTTTACGTCAATGCACAATACGCTTCTGCGGGGAAAATGAGAAAAATCAACGAGTCCCATCGCTATGACCTTCTTGATCTTTCATCTGCTCGTTGTGCTCAGACAAAAGCATTCCCGCCCACTTGAGCATACACCGGTCAACGTAAACTACCCGAGCCATCTCCTGGTAAATAGGGATACTCAGTAAATCTATAGTCTGTTCGTTCATCACTATCCACCTCTATAAATATAATATCAGAACATATGTTCTGTGTAAATAGCGGTGGATTTGTTATTATTTACAAGCACATTTAGTGCATCCTTTTTTTGTTGGAAAGTAGTACAACCGTCTCAACGTACTACTCTATGAGAACAGTGTAGTGCTATTTCATGGTTCCGTATTCTACTACAATCTCCATGTACATTATAAGTTATTAGTTAAATTAAGCTCTTGGGAGAATTCACTATCTACGTACCATATCCTTTGTGATTTCACTCAGTCTGAAAGCACCACACATAGCCATCGTATCCTTTAATTCTCCAGCCAATTTTTCAATATAAATCTTCACGCCTTCCTTTTCACCGCCATAAGCAGCGGTTACAAACGGACGGCAGATTAAGACACCGTCTGCACCAAGTGCTAGTGCCTTGAAAATATCTGTACCAGAGCGGATACCACCATCAACTAGAATCTTCATCTCGCTTCCGACAGCCTCTGCGATTTCCGGAAGCACTTCTGCAGTTGACGGACACTGATCCAGAACCCTGCCACCATGATTAGAAACAACAATTGCTTTTGCACCTGCTTCTTTTGCCTTCATGGCTCCCTTTATGTTCATAATTCCTTTTACAATAAACGGAACACCTGCAATTTCAGAAATGCTGCGAAGCTCATCAACTGATTTTCCGCCAGCCGGAGGTGTCATGTTTTTTAAGAAAGGTAGGCCGGCTGCATCTATATCCATGGCAACAGCAAAAGCACCTGCCTTCTTCACCAGATCCAGTTTCACTCGGATTGTATCAATATTCCATGGTTTAATAGTAGGAATACCACAACCATTCACCTTAGCTATTACTGCTGTTGCACTCTCCATAACTTTCGGGTCTGTACCGTCACCGGTAAATGCAGCTATTCCATTTTCCATGCAGACAGAAACCAGAATATCGTTATAAGTCATATCGCTAAATTTATCACTGTAGTGCATATTTACCGCACCAACAGGTCCTGCGAAGAACGGATATTCAAACGTCTTTCCAAATAACTCCAGCGTTGTATCTACTGGTCTACCTGCACAGAGTGTATCCATATTGACACGAATCTCCTGCCATTTCTGATAGTTTCGGATGGCTGTATCTCCAACGCCCTTTGCTCCTGGTCCAGGAATACTGTTTTTACAGACAATCCCATTGCAGACATTGCATGCCTTGCAGTAACTACCGATACAGGTACGTGCATTTTCAAGTACTTCCTTATAGTTCATAATATTTTTCTCCCTCTTTCCTTTGATGGTTCCGTACTCTACTACTGTCCTCTGTGGAAACATATCATTTTTCAGTAAGTTATACGCCATATTGTGGCGTGTTTTTACTAGCATTATACATCATCTTGCGGTGCCCAAGCCCTGGGGCGAGCAGCATCCAAGCTACCGCCACCCAAGGCGGACGTTTGTCCAAGGCGTTTATCTCCAAAGCCAACATGGAAATAGGGCGGGGCATTTGTTCTGGCCGGTCGGCATATTTCCTCCTTTCTTTGTTTGCGACCGATTTCGCTGCTACAAGGGAAAGTATCTCAGACTTATTGGTGATACACGATATTATCTATCAGCAATTTTCCAGTTACGGCTTTAAGGACATAGATTGGAAATGACCAATGGTGATACCAATGCAATGCGAAGTAAACTCCAATCCGTTCGGTTAGCGGTTCGCCTACGAACGCCAAGAGAACCGCCGCAATAACTTCGGCAAGGATAAATTGTTTCCAGCGGGGATAGTATTGGTATATAAGCATGTGGACAACGGTAAGCAAACCCCAGTCAAACCCCACTGAGTCAGGAACCACGGGCAGCAGTTTTATGGGATAAATCCAGTATTCTAAAGCGGAACCAGTCGCGTCCATAGCCGTTACTATGAACATTATATAAATGCCATAGGCAAGGATGACGCCCACCCTGCTCCTGTCTACCAACCTCCACCAAATGATCCAAGGGATAATTAGTAGGGCTACAAGCACCCACCACTGCCAGGTAAAAAGCTCATTTCGCAGCCAGTGCTCATACTGAAGTTGGTTAAGATGTCTCTTGATTTCAAGTATCTCGGCATACTGCGGGTAGCTTACAGGCATTACCTAATCTCCTCACATCGGGACGAAATAACAAACACTATGGACATTATTCCCTCCATATAGAATCATATCCATGCCGTAGCTGATCAAAATACGCGTAATCCCTAATTCGGGTGGCTTTTAAAATTGGTAGTTCCTTTTAAATGAAGGTAAACGATTGTAAATATCGTAGGTCCAAGGGGGACGGGGTTGTCGACACCATTATGCTGCTCCTCGGGTATCCCCCCTGCCTAATTCTGCGATTTTTCACGCGAAGGGGCAGCGGTCTCGATGGTAAATGCGGTAGAGATAACATGGGCCCTGCCCCTGGAGTAATAGTGGATATACTGATACAATCTGGTCCAAACTAACAATGTTTACTTATCAGATTATTTTTCGGGGAGGCTTACTATCTTGGCTGCCGATTTTGATGTCAGTATTCGAACCATATTTATTCTGCTTTTATTGCTAGTAGTCACAAGAATATTAGGTAGAAGAACTCTATCGGAACTAACCTTTTACGATTTTGTCATCGGCCTCATCCTTGGCAATATTGGTGCATCAATAATCACAGATCACTTCAGTGTCCGCAGTGGCGCAGTTGTACTAGCTGTCTCAACACTATGGGTTTTAGCCATTAATATGCTTACTCTAAAATCAATTCCAGCTCGCAAATTAATTGAGGCGGAACCGCTTCTAGTAATAAGCAAAGGTAAAATTTTAGAAAATAACCTAAAAAAACGTTACTACAATATCAACGATCTCCTGGAATTGCTTCGTGAGCAAGGAACGTTTGACCCAAGCCAAGTGGAAATAGCATTTATTGAAGCAGACGGTCATCTTAGCATATTAAAAAAACAGGCATATCAAAGTCCTAGTATGAAGGACCTTAATATTCAAACCCAAAGCCAGGTTCCGACAAGTTCCTTAGTCGGTAAGGAAGTTATTGTGGACGGGAAAGTGCTTGATCAAGGCCTAGCACAGTGTGGATTAACGCTTGATCAGTTAATAGTCCGCTTAAGCGCCATAGGCATAACGGCTATTGATGATGTAATGCTGGCGATGATAACGCCCGAAGGAAAGTTGTATATTGACAAGAAAAACGATACTTAGACCTCATCAATGAACTAATCTTTGTTCCCTATTTACAGCACAAAGAGAACGCTTTGCCAAAAAGCGTTCTCTCGCCTTTTGCCAATGACCGTGCCAAGGGGACGGGTTGTCGATAACCCCGTCCCCTTGACATCTTTAAACTCTCTTCGCCAATATGTTGCTTGAGCAATCTTCATAGTGTGGAGGAATTCGTTGAAATATAGTGAATCTAGAATGATATGATAATATGGCGAAACTAACATCTAAAAAGATATTTTGAAGGGGAGTAGTACAATTAAAGGAGCACTTTTCAAAGAAACATTTTTCCTTCACAGAAAAAAGCTTATTGGTATAGTTGTGATTTTTTTCGTGGAAATTTATCTTTCGTTTCGATTCTACAGCGGAGAGCCAGATTTTCCGACAGGGATCTTCGCGGTTGATGTATCTAATGCATTTTTTCGTGATATTTTATTGGCAAGCGTATTTATGTTTTTACGAAAACATATTCAGCGCGTTAGACAAGTTACAAAAAATTACTGTCCAATAGTGATTGTAGCAATTCTTTGGATAGGCATCTCGATGATTATTATCAATTCGTTAAAGTTAATTTTTAATCCATTAACTATCATATCAATTATTACGGGTGTGATTAATAATATTTTATTCGTACTATTAGCTGGCTACATTTATACTAAATGGAATAATAGATTATCTAAAACTATATATTTTTTGTTGTATTTTTTTACTATTTTGTTTTTTTATTGTGATACAATATATTTTCTTGTTACATCAACACATATTCAAAAGATGGTGTTTGAGAATTTAAACAACTATGCTTTTGAATCTGTATTATATACTACAGATATAATTGTTCTAATTGGCATACTAATAAGCTTTTTCTTTCTTATGTTATTCTTCCGAGTTCCAAAAAAACTGGATAATTTGCATCCAAAAAAAATGGGCGTTCCAATCATTATAATGATTTGTATCGCGGTTAATTTTGTTAATATTGCCACGGCCTACGTATATCCAAAAGCACTGGTAGAAAGTGGGTTCGATGAGGAAGGGGAAATAGAAAAATCCAGAAACTTGTCTCGCGCTATGCTTTCCGAGTCTGTGACTATCAACTTAATACATGAATTTTTGAAGAATGACGATAGACAAGTAATTGCCTCCAACCAACTTTACCGTGTAGCCTTTTCTGAACATGAAACACAACTGTTGGATGAATTGGGAATTGATATTAGTAAAAAACCTATTGCGACTCAAAAAGCTTTTCCATATGAAAAAGTAATTGTTATTGTCGCTGAATCCTTTCATCGGGATTACTTGCATTTTTATAATTCGCAAATTCCAGCAGAAACGACACATTTTTTAGATAGTTTAGTGGCCAATTATCCCCATTTGGATCATTATTATACTTCCAATAAGCCTACAACACAGGGCCTCAATTCTATGTTTCTCTCACAGTTAATCTATTCCGATGATCAATCTCGTGCAAACAATGTTACATTATTCAAAACTCTCGAATCCAACGGTTTTGATACAGTGTTTTTAGAATCTACCAGCCAATATTATAATGATGAATTCCGGGCATATACAAAACGTTTTGGAATGCAAATTTACAGAGCAAAAGAAGATCTCGAAAAACAAGGTTATATTGGAAGTAGTGGCTGGGGATTTCATAATGATGTAATGTACGATGAAACTATCAGGACATTGGAAGAAAACCGAAGTAATAAAGTTTTTATAGTGACAAAAACAATAGATTCACATCAACCATATCCATATTGTGGGCTTTCTAATGAGAATATTCCAGCGGCCATTAAAGATCAGCCTAAAAACCTTTATCTTAAAGCAATTTACTGGGAAAATATTACTTTGCAAAAATTTTTCCGTGATCTTGAAGATCGGAATTTGATGGACGATAAAACTCTTATTATTTTTACGAGCGATCATAATCCTCACCCAAGCCAGAATGACCATTATAAGCGACTTGGCCAAAAAGATCTGGGTTTAACCTTAGCTCCCATTCCACTTATCTTCGTTAGTAAAAACTTAGAATATTTTAATAATTTAGACAGTACAATTTTTTCAAGTCAAATTGATTTTGCTCCTACTCTTTTGGAGATATTAGGCATATCTTCACCGCCGGAATTCTCAGGGAAAAATATAATAAATACTCCGGAAGAACGTAGCTATGCAATTGGATTTTTAGGGGAAACAATTTATTATTGGTCAAAAGACAGTAAAATAAAAACGGACATGTATACCGGAAAGAATCAAAATGCTTATGAAAAAGCACTAACACATTGGGTCCAAGATTTATATGTCAAGTACTTTCATGATAACTCTATCAATAGCTACCAGTAATGTCAGTTTGAATATAGCCTATTACTATTTTTTTATTTCTGTCTGATCAATGAGCTCACCGTTCTGCTTAAAAGCAGCGACTTTAAGAGCATCTTGTGAGGCTTCAAACACAAGGTAATTTGGCATATCGAGCGGGTTATAGAAAACCTCGTCCATCGGTTTTTGTGGGGATTTATCCCAAACCTTATCACCACTGCGTCCTGTCGTTATATAAATAGTACCGGAAGGATTGGGTCTACCATTTTTTAACGCCTTCGTGCGCGCGTAAGAATGAACATGTGCCGTAAATACGAGATCAACATGATATTTATCAAACACGGGTACAAAAGTTTGGCCAATCTCATCTAGCGGCCCATTGAAAGGATGTGCCCATACACCACGATGCATAAGAACTACCTTCCACATTTTCGGTGTTTGGGAGAGGTCTTTTTCAAGCCATCTCTTTTGTTGCTCTAATATGTCAGGATACCAATCCCGTAGTTCATTTAGCTGTGTATTGAGTACGACAAAATGTACGTCACCAAAATCATAGGAATAAATGTACTGTTCTAGGCCTGACGGACCATTCACCGGAAGAGAGAAAAGTGACAGATAGTAGTTAGGTTTGGCCATCTTCCAATCGAGGCTATATGCCTCATGATTTCCCATTACCGGCGCTATAGGTATTGCTGCTGAAAGACTCGCTGTTCCATCAAGCCAAGCATTCCACTGCGATTCGTCTTGTCCATTATCAACCAGATCACCCATATTGATAAAAAACGCTGCATCAGCATTATTTTCCAATGCTGTCTGAGCCGTTTTCGCCCAATCTTCATAATTTAACGACTGTGAATCACCAAAGACAAGTGCCTTAAATGATGTCAACTCCGGTTCCGTCTTAAATTCTTTCCATGCAGATTGCCGTTTACCAACGGAAACACGATATTCATATTCGGTTCCAGCCGTAAGATTTGTAATATGCGTCGTATGAAGCACAAATTGATTGCCACCATTATATGCAGGCAGCTCCACCCTATCTGCGTCGATCCGTGTGATATTTTCCGAATTCTTCGGACGCATCTCTAAATTTCCTGGCTCACCAATTCTTTTTGTTTTCCAGGAGATCGTGCGCTCATGCTTCATGTCTGCTGTAACCACATGCATGATATGCTCAAAATCAGTATCATAACCTATATGCACTGATTTCGGCACAGATAAAAAACAAATACTAACTATGGCACAAACAAACATAAAACCCAAGATATATTTTTTCATTTATATCACCTTGTTACTTACTAAGTTTATTGTCATTATTATCCACACTAATAGCTCAATTTATCCTTCTTACATGATGGACTCATCAGATGACGGATCACTATCTAAAATAAGTAGCTTCGCTACAACTGTACTAAATTCCCGTATTAGTACTTAGATATTTTCATGTAACCGCTTCGCCCCGCATTGGAATTTCAGCACCTAGTAAACGCCCATGCTGGGCGCACATAAAAAAACCACCTAAACATAAGTCTAGGCGAACAAACGCGCTAATTTAAAAAATAATATGAGTTTAATAAATACTCCTGCTCGTATTTTCCAACCAGTTTTTTAAGATAATTTTTAACAGTTTTTATTCCTGTCCGCTGCAGCTTAAAATTCTCTAAGTATTTAAAGAAATTATCTTTTTCCTTATCTGATGCAAAATTCTTTATATGTCTCCATACATGCAACAAAGTATTTACATAGCTACCGCTATCACCTTCAGTTTCAAGTCCATCTTCAAGCAAAGTATAAAAATCAACAGCTGAAAAATCACTTTTATTTTTTAAAAGCTCTCTGATTTCCAAATATTTGGTATGAGACCTTTCCAATATGGTGTATTTATACCTACTCCATTCCTTTTCTAATTCATTGATATTTAAACTAGTTGTTGTGCAATTGATGCATTTAACACACGACAAGTTTTTATCCTTCACCTCTAGCATGATGTCAATATCATCTTTATCAAGCATTTTATAGAAGTTCATGAACTTATTTATGCTGATAAAATCGGAATGAGATCCCACTTTTTTTGCTTCTGCCTGTTGGGAATAATGAATCTTTTGAATGCCATCTTCCTTTTTCCATGTGGTCTTGGATTTATCAATCCAGTAGCTTTCACTTAATTTTTGTTCAGATGGATTAATAAGATTATGCAGATTGTCAAATATTACAGGAATATTATGTTTAATTCCAATATCAAGAACTTCTTCTATATTATATATTTTATCATCATTTTCTATTACAAGTCGTTTTTTTACATTCTTAGGAAGAAGCTTGAATTCTTCAGCAAATCTCTTTACTGCTAGAGTTTTGTTATCATAGGCTCCTCCAATATGAAGAATTACCTTATGCTCTTGATTTAAACCTAGACTATCAAGTATTCTGGTGTGATAAATCAAATCGGCTATTGCTCTCTGTACAACTTCTTTATTGTTGGAATTCAATACAGTATACTGTCCGGGATGCAGCGAAACACGCATGTTGCTGTCTTTTATTTTTTCACCAACTAATAACAGCTCTTCCCGAAAGATTTCCCACCATTTTATCTTGTTGACTTCAGAAGACCCAAATGGAATCAAATCCGAACTGATCCTGAAAAGCTTTATGTTGTTTTCTATGTTGTAATCAATAATATTGCTCAATGAATAGATGTTGTACTTTATCAATTCTGTTAATTTCTCACTACTTGCGTTTTTTAGCAGGCAGCTTTTCATATCAGAATTTGGTACTCCAATCAGTTTACATGCATATCCTATTTTCATATTACACTTCTCACCCTATACTATTGACACAATAGCTTTCTCAAATTGATACTGTTTCAATATGCACCTACAACCTGCACCCAAACATTACGTCGGCGCGGCCCGTCGAATTCACAAAAATATATTCCCTGCCAAGTCCCCAACAGTAGCTCTTTGTCCACAACTGGCACAGTAAGAGAACAGCCTACCAGTGAGCTCTTCACATGAGCAGGAGAATTCCCTTCCACATGACGATACGAAAGGTCAGGAACCATTTGTTCAAACGCCGCCAACATGTCGATAACTACATCTAGATCAGCATTTTCGTTGATCGTTACCCCTGCTGTTGTATGAGGCACAAATACCTGACAAAAGCCTTGTGTAATGGGGCTGCAGCGGACAATTTCATTTACTCGGACGGTAATATCAATAAAACCTTCCTTAGGAGTATTCAGACAGAACTTCTCCACTTTTATCACCTCTTGTAAGCTATTGTTTTTTTAACGATCAAATACACCATTGACATCCCTAAAATCCTAACTAAGCAATCTTGTTATATGATAGTGTATATTGAAAATAACCACAAAAAAATATTAAAGCAATACCGCCGACCAGGTACTGCCCGATGGCTTCGGATAGACCGATATAGGAAATAATACAGCCAGCAGCATAAGCAGGAATAATTGCTGCAATAACGCCAAATGGAATTGAAATAATCAACACAATAATACGCAGTAAAATGTGAAGAACATCCATTTCAATCACCTCATTTTTATTATAATCCAACTACTATAAAAATACCAAAAGCATTAGAAAATTAACTTTGATATAATTAGTAACTATATTCCTGAAGCTGATCCCTCGTCCCATCTCCCCGGTGCAGATTGTATGGTAAACAACAGTTCCAAGGTCAATTTCCCTGCTCGCTCACATCTGCGCAAAGAGGACGCTTTTCCAAGAAACTTTTTGCCAACGACCGCGCCAAGGACGGGGTTGTCGATAACCCCGTCCCCTTGACATCATATGTCAGGATACCAATCCCGTAGTTCATTTAGCTGTGTATTGAGTACGACAAAATGTACGTCACCAAAATCATAGGAATAAATGTACTGTTCTAGGCCTGACGGACCATTCACCGGAAGAGAGAAAAGTGACAGATAGTAGTTAGGTTTGGCCATCTTCCAATCGAGGCTATATGCCTCATGATTTCCCATTACCGGCGCTATAGGTATTGCTGCTGAAAGACTCGCTGTTCCATCAAGCCAAGCATTCCACTGCGATTCGTCTTGTCCATTATCAACCAGATCACCCATATTGATAAAAAACGCTGCATCAGCATTATTTTCCAATGCTGTCTGAGCCGTTTTCGCCCAATCTTCATAATTTAACGACTGTGAATCACCAAAGACAAGTGCCTTAAATGATGTCAACTCCGGTTCCGTCTTAAATTCTTTCCATGCAGATTGCCGTTTACCAACGGAAACACGATATTCATATTCGGTTCCAGCCGTAAGATTTGTAATATGCGTCGTATGAAGCACAAATTGATTGCCACCATTATATGCAGGCAGCTCCACCCTATCTGCGTCGATCCGTGTGATATTTTCCGAATTCTTCGGACGCATCTCTAAATTTCCTGGCTCACCAATTCTTTTTGTTTTCCAGGAGATCGTGCGCTCATGCTTCATGTCTGCTGTAACCACATGCATGATATGCTCAAAATCAGTATCATAACCTATATGCACTGATTTCGGCACAGATAAAAAACAAATACTAACTATGGCACAAATAAACATAAAACCAAGATATATTTTTTCATTTATATCACCTTGTACGAACTAAGTTTATTGCCATTATCATCCACACTAATACATCAATTTATCCCTTCCCGTCACATGATCGTTTTCCCTGCCTGCATATTTAATCTCAAGTTTTTCTATAACCTTATTGAAATAATCAAGGGCGACCGGAAAATTATTGTCTTCTACATCAGACAGTGAGGCCGTACCGAAAAAAAAGAAGCTTTCTCAGTCAGTCCTTGCCCCAGTCCAGGAAATTCAAGGACATCATACTCCCCGTTCTTTAGTAAACAATTATACTTACAGTTTTGGTGTTTGGTTCCAAACAAGTCGTATCTATGAATTTCTAATCAGTATTCCATTTACTCCTCCCGATGTCGAATGATAGCACCTTGGGCAGCCGACTCCACGAGACGACTGTAAAGATTAAGATACCCGTGGCTTATGCGAGAAGGTGGCTTTTTGCTAAAGGCTGATTTTCTTTTCAATAATTCTTCCGAGCTAACTTCAAGATGAAGAGATCGTCTTGGAATATCAATCGTGATGTAGTCACCATCTTCTACCAAAGCTATGGGACCGCCCCTAGATGCTTCAGGAGAGATATGTCCAACAAAGCAGCCACTATTCGTTCCAGAAAAGCGGCCGTCGGTAATTAAGGCCACCTGTTTAGCTAGCCCTAAACCGTCGATGAGCTTCATCGACTTAAACAGCTCTGGCATACCCGGTCCCCCTGATGGTCCTTCGTACCGTACAACAAGTACGTCACCGGATCTAATTCGACCTCCCTGCACAGCATTTTGCACATCTTCTTCCGAATCAAAGCAGTGAGCCCGCCCACGAAAGACATGGATATACGGGTCAATAGCCGCAGGTTTTGTGATTGCCGAGTCAGGAGCCAAATTGCCCCAGAGAACGGCCAAACCGCCGGTCCCTTCATAAGGGTCATCGAAATTTCGAACAACTAGCTCGTCCTGTTCTTTTTGACGAACCGCGAAGGTGTGAAGATTATCTAACAGAGTCTCCCCTGTTACTGTCAACACATTTTCTTCTAAGAGAGGGCGTAAATGGTCTAATACTCGGGGTACACCTCCAACTCGATAAAAGTCTGTCAAATTATAGGCACTGGCAGGATTTAATTTGACTAAAAGAGGAGTTGTCCGGCACCACTCGTCGAATATTTTCATATCAAAGTCCATTTCTAGTTCATACGCAAGGGCGGACAGGTGTAACGCCACGTTAGTGGAACCGCCAATAGCTGAACACAACCTAACTGCATTCATCATTGCCCCTTTTGTCATGATGGCGCGTGGTGTAATCCCCTCGCGAACCAACCGCACAATCTGCTCTCCCGACTGGCGGGCGGCTTGAAAACGATGCGCATACACCGCTGGAATTGCAGCAGTGCCTGGCAACATCATGCCAAGTGCCTCGGTAACACAAGACATGGTGTTGGCAGTTCCCAGCATTGAGCAGGAACCACACGTCGGCATTACCTGATCTTCAAGTTCTTCGAGCTTTTCTTGAGTAATCTTTCCCTTCTGATATTGTCCAAGAGCTACAGCAAGACTGGTAGAATCAGTATACCTTCCATTCCAGTAACATCCTTGTAACGATGGACCACCACACACAAGGATAGAAGGTATATTTACTCGCGCTGCCGCCATAAGCATGCCTGGTAGAATTTTATCACACGACCCTAGTAGAACTATTCCAGAAAATCCGTGCCCTTCCGTCATGGATTCGACATCATTGGCAATTAGTTCCCGAGTCGGCAATACATAACGAGTACCGCCATGCCCTCCAGCAATACCATCACAAGCCCCAATCACTCCAAACTCTACTGGAGTGCCACCAGCAAACCGAATACCTTCCTTTACAGCTTCCGAAACTTGACGGAGATTATAATGTCCCGGAACAACAGTACTCCACGCATTGGCAATACCAATCAGTGGCTTACTCAGGTCTTCATCGGTATACCCCATAGATTTATATAGTGCTCTATTCTCGCAATGATCTAGTCCTTCTACTACCTTACGACACCGTAATTCCATAATATCACTTCTCTTTCTTAATAAAAATAACTTAGCTTTTCGATATAACACCCTGGTAATAATGCAAGTTTATCTTCTATTTGGCTTTAAACTGCAAACTCCCAGGAACTGCTTCTTGAATCAGGACTCTCTATCACAACGATAACAAATTCATTTACCATAAAAATACAAACTCCTGCTGATAACAGATATTCTGCAAGATTTTCTACTACTTTCTATATTACTTAATAGGGAGTGTCGTTTTGCTCAATCTCACCATACCTTTACACAGAATCCCTTCTATTTTTGTGTAAAGGTATATCTCCGAGGAACCTTACGCCCCCTAAACAAAAAAAGCCTAGACATACTTCTAGGCGAACATAAAACAAACCTGTTAATTTGCCCTCAAACCCGCGATTTTTTTAAATCAGGATACTTCCGTTCTATCACCGCCACGCACTCCACGTGACTCGTCTGCGCAAACATGTCAACAGGTTGAATCTCACATGTTTTGTAGCCATACTCGGCTAGCACGGCCAAATCGCGCGCTAGTGTGGCGGGATTGCAGGAGACATAGACGATACGGGCTGGCTTCATGTTTGCAAAGGTTTCTAAAACCATTCGTTCGCATCCGGCCCTTGGCGGGTCTACAACGATTACTTCGGGGCGAACACCTTGTTTGAAAAGGTCAGGCATAACTGCGACAGCATCGCCGACGATAAATTCGGTATTCGTTACACTATTGTTAATTGCATTGCGCCGGGCATCTAAAATAGCCGGCTTAACGATTTCGATACCGTATACTTTGGCAGCATGACGGGCCAGGAATAAAGTGATCGTTCCTGTTCCACAATAGGCGTCGATGACGGTTTCGCGGCCTGATAAGCCTGCGTATTCTACTGCCTTGTTGTATAACACCTCAGCTTGAGTCGTATTTACCTGAAAAAATGAGCGAGCTGATATTTCAAACTTAAATTCACCTAAATGGTCAACGATATAATTCTTGCCCCATAAAGTGACTGTCTTATCCCCCATGATAATATTAGTTTTTTTGGCATTAATATTTTGAACAATACTGACAAGGCCCGAAATCGCTTCTCTAAGTTTGCTGATAACTTGTGCCTGCTGCGGCAGTTGTTCAGTTGCAGTTATGATTACAACCATGACTTCGCCGGTTTGAATGCCAACTCTGCCTAAGACATGACGCACAATACCTTTGCCTGTTTTTTCATTATACGGACTTATGTCAAGTTCTGTCATGATTCGGCGCATTTCCCGGGCAATATTATTGTTAACATCGTGCTGAATGTAGCAATGCTCTGTATTGATGATGCTATGTGTTCCCTGTTGATAGCAACCGATTACAATTTGGCCGGCCTGTAAACCCACTGGAACTTGCATCTTATTACGATAAAACCATGGATTTTCGGCGCCTATTGTAGGATGAATTAAAATGTCTTCTAACTTGCCAATGCGCGTCACAGCATCGACAACCTGCTGTCGTTTGGCTTTAAGCTGAGCCTCGTAACCTAAATGCTGAAGCTGGCAGCCGCCGCACTCATGATAGATTGAACATTTAGCCTCAATTCGATCTGGGGAAGCATTTTGGACTTCTACCAACCGCCCCTTTGCGTATGTCTGCTTTACTTCGGTAACTTCTGCAACGACCTGTTCACCAGGCAGCGCATTCGGCACAAATACCGTAAAGTCCTGATACCGACCTACTCCTTCGCCACTATGTCCTAAACTTACAATCTGAATTATGTATTGGCCGCCTTTTTTTACTGGAATCGCTTGTTTAGCCTTTGCCATTATTCTCATCCTTCTACAACGAAAATAACAGAGTGCCAAGCGGCACTCTGTATTTTGCTATTTTTCTCCTTCAGCCGTCTTGGCTAATTTCAAGATGGTATCAGTATATTCCTTCAATTTCTGACTGACAAGATGATGAACCGTGTTAGTTGGATAATTCCCCTCAGCCTGCTGTTCACCGGCTAAAACCCCAGTCAGGATCTCGATGCCTTCGTCAATGGTTTTTACAGGATAGATGTGGAATTGGCCCTGACGCACGGCCTCAATAACCTCATCATTGAGTGTGAGTTCATCCACATTCTGATGTGGTATCATAACACCCTGCTTGCCAGTAAGTCCTTTTATTTTACAGACTTCAAAGAAACCTTCAATCTTTTGGGTTGCCCCGCCGATTGGCTGGACTTCGCCTTTTTGGTTGACTGACCCGGTAACAGCAATCGATTGTTTGATTGGCAGCCCCGACAAGCTTGACAATATTGCATATAGCTCTGTACTTGAAGCACTGTCACCATCGATCCCGCCGTAAAGCTGTTCAAAGGTCAAGCTGGCCGTTAAGGTCAGCGGGTGCTTCTGGGCATATTTTTCACCCAAGAAACCGCTTAAAATCAAGACGCCTTTAGAATGGCTGGTACCGCTCATTTTGGTTTCACGTTCGATATTGACAATCCCGCTCTTGCCCAGATAGGTGTTAGCGGTAATCCTCGACGGTTTGCCAAATGTATAGTCACCGACGGCTAAAACGGCCAATCCGTTGACCTGACCTACCTTTTCATCATCCGTATCAATCAGGAATTTCCCTTCAGCAAACATTTCCTGGAGGCGTTCTTCATATTTGTTCGACCGATAGCGTTTTTCATCAATCGCCCTTAGGATATGTGAAGCGCTGACAGTAGCAGCTTTTTCCATTGTAGCCCAGGCATCCGCTTCGCACAAGAGCTCAACAACTTCGTTGAAGCGAGTCGTAAGTTTTTTCTGACTATCAGCAAGCCGACAGGAATATTCCACTACTTTGGCAACAGCTGATCGGTCAAAATGCTTTAAGCCTTCACGGTTAACCGTTGAACTAATGAACCCAGCCAATTTTTTAATATTGGTGGGGTTATTCTCCATCTGAACATCAAAATCAGCATGGATTTTAAACAGCTTACGAAAATCCTCATCATAGTTATATAACATATAATAAATGTCAGGATTACCGATCAGAACTACTTTCACATTGATTGGAATTGGCTGCGGCTTTAAAGATGCCATGGCCAACATGCCATATTGTTCACTCAAATTTTCGATGTAGAGCTTTTTTGTCTTGAGGACCCTCTTCAGTGCTTCCCAGGCCCCGACATTGACCAAAACATCTCTTGCATTCAAAATGAGATAGCCGCCATTGGCTTTATGAAGGGCGCCTGGCTTAATCATAGTGTATTCGGTACTGACCACACCCATCCGATTCTCGTACTCAACTCTTCCGATAAGGTTATAGTAAGTGGGATTTGTTTCTACAACAACTGGCGCACCCTCGACTTCGCGATTGTCAACTAAAAGATTGACACTGTATTTGTCTTTTGTTGTATCCTGCATATTTTTCCGGAACAACATCAGCGGGTTATTTTCATCTTCAAGAGCAGAAGGCTTAAAGCTATTAATGTTTTTCACGACATCTTGTTTAACAGCCTCAAGATAGGTGACAACCTGCTCATATTTGGCGTATTTTTCTTTTAGCTCGTCAATAAAATGCCCT
>JAQWAQ010000125.1 GCA_028707635.1 Negativicutes bacterium | reverse complement strand
ATTTTACCCAATACGAAGAAAGCCGTCCAACAATTACTCATTAATTAATATCTCAAAAGTAGGAGAGCCATTCGGCTCTCTTACTTTTTTTGGCAAACACGAGAAATATCCTTTTTATTATTGTAATCAGTTAAAATATATGTAAATAAAGGAATTATATTTTTTAGGTGCGAATACTATAAACATTAGGTCAAATAGGAGGATGCTCATGAAGGTCTATTTAGCTGAGCACCGCGGGTTTTGTTATGGTGTGAAGCGAGCCGTGGAATTAGCACAAGAAAATGCTCATACAAAAAATGTCCATACCCTTGGGCCCATTATTCACAATCCACAAGTCGTAGGCAGGCTTGCCGTCCAAGGAATTACAGTTGCTAACGATTTGTCACAAATAAATGTGGGCAAGGTAATCATACGGTCTCATGGTGTTGGCCCGCAAGTCTATAATGAGGCAGAAGCAAAAGAACTTACACTCATTGATGCAACCTGTCCCCATGTAAAAAAAGCGCAGCAGGCGGCTTACCAATTGTTAAATCAGGGGTATCAGGTAGTCGTTGTAGGTGAACAACATCATCCCGAGGTCAAGAGTATTGTTGAATGGTCAAATAAAACTGCAGTGGTAATCGAAACACAACTGGAAGCAGAGCAGTTGCCTTTCTATCCACGGCTCGGCGTTGTTGTTCAGACCACCTTTGCTGGTGGAGATTTTGAAGCTATTGTGGCAATACTAAAGACCAAATGTGATGAAATACAGGTTGAAAAAACCATTTGCAATGCCACTGAAGCTCGGCAAAAAGCGGCGATTGAACTAGCCCGAACTGTTGATGTCATGATTGTCGTAGGTGGAAGGAATAGTGCGAATACTTCACGCTTGGCAGAACTTTGCCGCCAAGCTGGAAGCACAGTATATCACATTGAAACTCAAGATGAACTGAAAGAGGAATGGTTCGAGGTAGCCAATACTGCAGGCATTACGGCGGGGGCATCCACTCCGGACTGGATTATTGAGGAGGTTGTACAAACAATGCAGGAATTTAACAAAGAAGGCGAACAGGATATTCTGCAATTAGAGCCAGGTGTTATTGTTAAGGGAAAAATTGTCGGTGTGCGTATCGATGAAGTTTTTGTTGACATCGGATATAAAGCCGAGGGTATTATTCCTAAAGAAGTATTAGCTTATCCAACTCCTGAAAATGCGGGGGATGTTGTAAACGAGGGTGATATTATCGATGTTTTTGTCATCGAATCCGATAGTCTTGAAGGCAGTGTAAAGCTTTCTAAAGTAAGGGCTGACAAAATTGTGGCTTGGGATAAACTCCAGCAGGCTTTAGAAAAAGAGCAATCAATTGATGTTAAGGTTACCGAGGCAGTAAAGGGCGGGCTCGCTGTCGCTGTTTTCGGTTTGCGCGGGTTTATTCCAGCTTCACAAGTTGGCTTGCGTTTCGTTCAAGATTTATCACAACATGTAGGCGAAACTTTTGCCGTTTTACCGATTGAGATAGATAAGGAAAAGAATAAGGTAATTCTGTCACGGCGTGCTATCTTAGAAGAAGAGCGTAATAAGCTGGAAACTGAAATCTTTGCGAAAATTACTATAAATCAGGAATTGAAAGGCATCGTCACCCGATTGGCCGATTTTGGGGCCTTTGTTGATATCGGTGGTACCGAGGGCCTTATTCACATTTCAGATTTAGCTTGGCATCGAGTCAAGACCCCTGCCGAGGTTGTCAATGTCGGCGATGAGGTGTCGGTTATTGTTCTAAAAGTAGACGCCCAGGCCAAGAGGTTATCATTAGGGCTAAAACAGACCCTGCGTGATCCTTGGTTTGACGCAGTTGAAACAATCAAAGAGGGAACTGTTGTTAAAGGTGTTGTTAGTAAACTTGCTAAGTTTGGTGCTTTCGTAAAAATTTCGACCGATATAGAAGGCTTGGTGCATATTAGCGAAATAAGCGATCGCCGGATAGCAAATGCATCTGATGTTCTTACAGTCGGTCAGGAAGTTAAAGTTTCGGTATTGAGCATTGATAAAGCTAGCAAGCGTATTGCTCTAAGTATTGTCAAAGCACAAGAAGATGCTGATCGTGCTGAATATAGCGCTTACCTTAATACTCAAGAGCAACAGTTTGGGGTGACGCTCGGCGAAAAATTTGGTCATTTGTTTAAAAGAGAGGATTAAGGAGTTGGCATCGTGCGTCAATTACGCAAGTTAGACCACTTAAATTATGCAATGGCGCTTGATGATGGTCCTACAGCTAACGGGTT
The DNA here is from genome assembly GCA_028707635.1 of Negativicutes bacterium. GTDB lineage: Bacteria > Bacillota > Negativicutes > JAAYSF01 > JAAYSF01 > STF2-20. The sequence goes on along the minus strand of JAQWAQ010000125.1, from coordinate 4,810 downwards.
TGCTGATTTTTCATTTGTGCATAACTGCCTCCCGGATATCAACTTGTTTGATGTTGATTTAACTTGTTCAGTGTTGGGGTTGAAAATGCATCATCCAATCATTATAAACGCAATAACAGGCGGGGGACATGATGTAACAGCTATTAACGCAAAATTGGCTGAATTTGCTCGTTTAACTAATTCTGTCATGGCGGTTGGCTCCCAATTTGCCGCTCTTGAAAGCCCAGAGGTTGAAAACTCTTTTAAAATTATAAATGAGGTTAATCCTAACGGAGTCTTTTTTGCTAATCTCGGTGCACATGTTACGCCGAAAGAAGCTGAAAAAGCTGTTAAAATGATTGGGGCCAAAGCGCTGCAAATTCATTTAAATTCTGCCCAGGAGTTAATTATGGGTGAGGGTGATCGTGACTTCTCAGGGTATCTTGATAACATTCTCCAGATTGCCGCTAAGGTGAGTGTGCCGGTTATTGTCAAAGAAGTCGGCTGTGGAATTGCCAAAGAACAGGCAGTTAAATTATTTGGATCAGGGATAAAAGCAATTGATGTCGGTGGTTGTGGCGGAACTAATTTCTTAGCTATTGAGGCAGCCAGAAATAAAATTGACCTAGATACCGAAATATTAGGGTGGGGTATTCCGACTGCAGTTAGTGCGGTTGAAGTATTGAGTGTTATGTCCCAAAATCATGAATTGATTGTCTCCGGAGGCTTACGAACCCCGCTAGAGGTTGTTAAAGCCTTGGCAATCGGTGGCAGTGCTGTTGCTATTGCTAATCCTATTCTCCGGTTAGTGCATAAAAAGGGTATGGAGGAAGCGACAGCTGATTTTGATCAATTTCTAGCACGTGTCAAACTTTACATGGCGTTGCTTGGTGTAAAGACTACTAAAGCGTTACAAACAGTGCCTATTGTTATAACAGGAAAAGGCCACGAATGGCTGGCAGTGCGAGGTATCGATATAACTAAATTTACACAGAAAAGAAAGCATGGCTAAATGCCATGCTTTCTTGCATGAATTGCATAGGTAAAGGGCAAAATAAACCAAGGATTAAGATAAAATTGACAAGAGGTGAAGCAGATGAATATGCCAATTGGCATGATCACTCTTTTAGTCATCGGAGTTCTGGTTTATTTTGGAATTGCCCAGCGAATCCTTGACAGAATGCGCCTTACTGATAAACAAGCATTACTCTTTATTGTTGCAGTGGTTGCTGGCAGCTTTATTGATATTCCATTAATGAGCTCGCCAGTCCAAGTTACAATCAATGTTGGCGGCGCTTTATTACCGGCTATGTTGGCTATCTGGCTGATATTTAAAGCTGACGAAACCGCTGAACGTGTCCGCGCCATAATGGCCGCCATTCTAGTTGCGGCCGTTGTATCGCTCGGATCAAGGTATTTGCCCTATGAACCCGAAAATATGTTTCTTGACCCAAAGTTAATTTATGGACTCTCTGCTGGTCTTATCGCCTACCTTGCTGGTAGGTCACGACGGAGTGCATTTGTTGGTGGTGTTTTGGGTATTATTTTAAGCGATATTGTTCACATGATGACAATTATCGGGTTAGGTGTTCCCGGGACAACAGCCATTGGAGGAGCGGGTGCTTTTGATGTGGTAATTATAGCCGGAATCGTCGCCGTTATGGTTGCTGAGCTGGTTGGTGAAACCCGCGAGAAAATTCAGGGCGGTCCAGTACTTGGTCCAAACCGGCCAGAGGGTCTATATGAATTCAGTGAAGAACTTTCCGAAAACCGTAATAAGAAAAATCAAAGTGACGAAATTAAAAAAAACAAAACTGATGACAATTCCGGTAAAAATAAGGAAGGTGAGAAGAGTGAGTAGGATAACCGGCTGCCTATTTGCAGCGCTATTTGCTCTAGTATTACTGACAACTCCCGGATTTTCACATGAGCGCACTGATGGCGGCTATTTCACTATTGTTGACGAGTCGGGTACTGCGGTATACTTAACAGGCCGAGCCGTTGATATTGGTGATCAGTTTCTTACCGAACAAAACAAACGCTATGAAGTTGTTGCCATTGAAGGCAATATAGCACAAGCGAAATTTATCGGTAATGTTAATTTGTCGCTCTATCAACAGACAACGCAGTCGCGGCTGGCAGCAATATTAGCACCAAAGCTGGCTTATGCCCAGACAAAGGGCAAGGTCGCTATTTATCACACTCATACGGATGAATCCTATGTTCCCACTGACGGTGTTGAAAGCAAATTAGGTTCTGGTAGTATTTATAAAGTAGGCGCGTCTTTCGCCAATTCACTTAAGAGTCAAGGCCTCGAAGTCATCCATTCTGATGCTAAATTCGACCCTCATGATAATATGGCATATGAACGATCAAGGCGTGCTGCTATGGACTTGGTTAAGCAACAGCCAAGTGCCATGTTTGACGTTCACCGTGATGCTGTTCCTCCGGAGGTTTATGGGACTAAAATGGATGGTAAAGATGTCAGCAAAGTCCAATTAGTTGTAGGAAAATACGGCCCAACTGGTAAACAAATCGAAGATTATGCCTTGCAAATAAAGGCGGCTGCCGATAAGCAGCACCCTGGGCTTGTTAAGGGCATATTCTTCGCCAAGGGCGGTGATTACAACCAAGATTTGCTGCCGCGGTCGATGCTCCTTGAAGTAGGAGCTCATACAAACACACTCGAATCGGCTGAACGGGGCATTGCTCTTTTTGCTGACGTTATTCCTTCAGTCATTGGCGCAGTACCAGCGCCAGCCGCTCAAGCCGGGAAAGCAGGGTTTGGAACTACAGAAGCTGGTCCATCAGGAGCATCTAAGTCAATCGGATGGATTTTAGGTGCCCTGGTCCTAGGTGGTATTGCCTTTCTCGTGCTCAGTACCGGCAGTCTTAAAGAAGCAGGCTCCAAACTCAAGCAATTTACCACGAATGAGTTCGCCAATTTCTTCGGGCCTAAAACTAAAAAATATAAACGCAGAAAAGATGATGATGAGGGTTCTAAATAAGATGACCAACAAAGGGTGATGCTTTTTTTCATCACTCTTTGTTTATTTGCAGGAAATAATATCAAATGAAAGGAATATCTACTTGATGAGAGGTGAGATGTTTGTTAATCAGCGGCGTTATAGCACAAATATCGCCTAATAGCATTGCCGATGAACTCGGGCTAATGTCGGGCGATAAGATTATTGCAGTAAATGGGCAGAAGGTAACTGATTTAATTGACTTAAGCTTTGCTTTTGCCGATGAAGAGGTAGAACTCTTAGTTGAAAGAGTAAACGGTGTACAAGAAATCTTTGAAATAGAAAAAGATTACGATGAGGATATGGGACTTGAGTTTGAAAGTGCTGTATTTGATGGGGTAAGGCGTTGCGCTAATCAATGCATCTTTTGTTTTGTTGATCAAATGGCTCCTAACATGCGCCCGAGCCTGTACGTCAAGGATGACGATTACAGACTTTCCTTTTTATATGGCAATTTTGTGACACTAACTAACCTCGTGGAACAAGACATTGATCGGATCAAAAGGCTGCATTTATCGCCCTTATATGTATCGGTCCATGCTACCGATGGTCAGGTACGGGCTAATATGCTCAATAATAAGAATGCAAGCAAGATAATAGAGCAGTTAAATAAATTGACTGCGTTTGGTGTTGAAATACATACCCAGGTTGTTCTCTGTCCAGGTTTTAATGACGGAGCAGTTTTGCAAAAAACCTTTGAAGATCTCTATAACATGCATCCTAGTATTTTATCATTGGCTATCGTGCCGGTGGGGCTAAGCAAATATCGGGATCATTGTCATCCGCTGCGGGGATTTACCCAAGAGGAATCGGAAAAAATCATTGAAATGGTGAACGGATGGCAGGATGAATGTCGAAGAAATATTGGTAATTCATTTGTCTACCTTTCTGATGAATTTTATTTGGCGGCCGACCGACCTATTCCGGAATATGAAATCTATGACGGGTTTCCACAGCTTGAGAATGGCATTGGCCTCGTGAGGTGCTTTCTCGCCGAATGGCAGGCAACTGAAATGGATCAAAGCGGGTATCAAGAGCCAGTCACCCTTGATGTTATCTGTGGTGTTTCGGCCGAAAAAGTGCTCCGGCCACTCTTAAATGATTTACAAGTACCTAATCTTACTATAAGATTAATTCCAGTGCAAAACACCTTCTTTGGGCAGGATATTACCGTGACCGGACTTTTAACCGGGCAAGATATTTCGGCTAAGCTTAACGCACTACCTAGTAACAGAACGGGCGTAATACTGCCTGGTGTTGCTTTGCGTAAAGGCGAGTCTGTATTTTTAGATGATATGACTATCGAAGATGTTGCTCATATTATTGGCGCCCCGGTCAAGGTGGCTTACAGTGCCAGCGATTTAGCACGACTTTTAACAGCTTGGAGGTAATGATGGCTGAATTAGGTTTAATTCAAGTGTATACTGGCAATGGCAAAGGAAAAACTACAGCTAGCTTAGGTTTAGCTCTACGGGCCACTGGTCATAACTTTAGGGTCTGTATGATTCAATTTATGAAAGATAGTGATGAATATGGTGAGGTAACAGCAAGCAAGTACCTACCCAATTTTAAACTTATCCAAGTAGGTAGAAATGATTTTGTGAATCTTGCTAACCCTGAACAAATTGATATTGATCTTGCGCAAAACGGTTGGCGGCAAGCCAAAGAAATCATAGTATCAGATGAATATGATATCGTTATTCTTGACGAAATCAATGTAGCTCTGGCGTGTAAATTGCTTGATCTAGATGAGGTGTTAGCTTTCCTGAAAACAGTAAAGAAACTACCTAAAAAGCCTGAATTGA
>JAQWAQ010000124.1 GCA_028707635.1 Negativicutes bacterium | reverse complement strand
GTGCTATGATGTGTTTTGTGGGACTCGAAGATTTTACAAACCAGATAGAAGTGATTGTGTTTCCGCGGTTGTTTGATAAAACAAATGGCATGTTGATGCCAGACATGCCGATAGTTGTATCCGGCCGATTACATATTAGTGAAGATAGGGCTAATATTGTAGCTGAATCAATAAAGATGCTAAATGCACCCAGCGAAGTGCGTATTAAGATTGGCAAGCAGCAGGAAACAGATGTTGTCTTTGCAAGATTAAAAGCGATTTTTGAAAGTTTTAGTGGCTCGGCGGTAGTGTTTCTTCATTTAATTGATACTAAACGGATACTTAAGACGGAAAAGAAATATTGGATAGACCCGTCGACCGACGCTCTTGGTAAAATTGAAGACTTGTTGGGCAAAGGGACAGTACAGGTTCTTTAAATCAAAATTATCTGTTTAAAATAAGAAGTGATAACATAGCGGCACCTTCGCGGGCATATTGTTTGGCTGTAAGATACGTATTATCTGCCATTGGTGCGGGGGCGCCTGTTGCTTTAATTCCTAAATTTCGAGCCAATACGAGAGAACGACGAATGTGAGAGGCATTGGATACTATGATTGCACTTTCAAGGCCTTCTTCAAGCATAATGGCACGGCAGTTATATAAATTTTCGAAGGTGTTGAAAGATTTGTCCTCAATCAGAATCTTTTCAGGAGGTATTCCCTGCCTGACCAGATAGGCTTGCATGGCTAATGCTTCGCTTGTTTCTTCATCTGGCCCTTGAGCGCCGCTGACAATAATGGTTGTTGCATAGCCTTGATGATAAAGTTTGTTGGCCTCATCTAATCGCAAACGCAGCATAGTGCTGGGCTGATTGCCGATTAATTTGGCGCCCAATACAATAATTGCATCACCAGGCTCAGGTTTGGACAGTTGCCCAACAGCAATAATTGGAATTTCTATCACGATGATTGAGAGTAAAATTAATCCTAAAATGTATTTTTTCAAATTTCTGCCAAAAGTCATGACAGGCCTCCAATTAGTATGATATTATTCATAGTATAGCATTTTTTGTCAACAAGTTATTTTCATAGTCAGAAATGTTTTTCTGATTGCAAAAGCGAACCTACGGCTTTTTTATATTGATAATATAGAGGAGGATTTGTATGGATATTGTCGTTTGTGTCAAGCAGGTGCCTGATACTACAGATGTGAAAATTGATCCTGTAACTAATAGTATTATACGCCAAGGGGTACCTAGCGTTTTAAATCCTTTTGATAAGCATGCGGTTGAGGCTGGTTTACAATTGAAAGAAAAACATGGTGGTAAAGTAACTGTTATCTCAATGGGGCCTCCTCAAGCGAAAGATGCGCTTAAAGAATGTTTGGCTCTAGGTGCGGATGAAGCCGTTCTAATTAGTGATAGATCCTTTGGAGGGGCAGATACTTTAGCCACTAGCTATACATTAGCGTCGGCAATTAAGAAAATCGGCAATTTTGATGTAATTCTTTGCGGAAAGCAATCGATTGATGGTGATACAGCTCAAGTTGGCCCTGAATTGGCAGAGCATTTAGGGATTGTTCCACTTACCTATGCTGCTGATATTGAAGTCGAAGGCAATACTGTATTGGTAAAAAGGGAGCAAGAAGACTGCTATGAAATGGTAGAGGCAAAGCTGCCTGTTTTAATCACTGTAGTCAAGTCGATTAATGACCCCAGGCATGCTAGTATTAAGGGCATTATGAAAGCTAACCGCAAGACGATTCCCGTCCTGTCACAACAGGATCTTGATATTGATAGTCAGCGGATTGGTCTTAATGGATCACCTACTCAAGTCCGACGCATATTTGCACCGAACCAGCGTGTGCAAGGTGAGATTATCCAAAGTGATAATGCGAAAGAGGCCGCTCATTTATTAGTACAAAAGCTCTTAGAAGCAAAAATTATCTAGCGGGGGGAAGGAACAATGGCGGTAAATATTTTAAAAGAAACGTGCATTGGATGTAGCACATGTGTTAATGCCTGTCCTTTCGGTGCGATTGCGATGGAAACGGATAAAGCGGTAATAACTGAATCCTGTACGCAATGTGGCGCATGTATTGAATCTTGCCCCATTAGTGCAATCGTCCGTGACGAGCAGGAAAAGACTGGAATGGCAAATAAGGATGATTATAAAGGGATTTGGGTATATATTGAACAAGTAGATGGCCAGGCTAAAGGCGTAGGCCATGAGTTATTGGGTCAAGGGCGTAAACTTGCAGTTGCTTTAGGTGAAGAGCTTTCGGCTATTATCATTGGCAGCGGAGTTGAGCATTTGGTGCAGCAAGCCTTTGCCAGCGGAGCTGATAAGGTTTATATTGCTGATCAAGAAGAATATAGCCACTATAACACCGATGCCTACACGCTGGTTGTAGCGGATATGATCAATACCTACAAACCTTCAGTTGTGTTGATGGGGGCAACCCATGACGGACGAGATTTAGCACCGCGGGTCGCTTGTCGTGTTGGTACTGGACTCACTGCTGACTGTACTGATCTTGGCATTGATGAAGCAACCGGATTAGTTGCCTGGACGCGCCCTGCATTTGGCGGTAACATCATGGCGACCATCTTATGCCCGGAGCACCGTCCGCAAATGGGAACAGTCCGTCCTAAAGTGTTTAAGCGTCCTGAACAAGATATTTCACAGAGCGGTGAGATTGTTAGAATCTCAACACGGGCGCAGGCGAAAGACATTCGTACAAAGCTGATTGATACGATTAAGGTCTGTACAGCATCTTGTAATTTAGAGGAAGCAGAAATTATCGTTTCAGGTGGACGGGGGATGGGAAACCCGGAGAATTTCGAATTAATTGAAGAACTCGCTCATGTCTTGGGTGGCGCTGTAGGAGCATCCCGAGCGGTAGTTGACGCAGGATGGAAACCCGCTTTGCATCAAATCGGTCAGACTGGGAAAACGGTAGGTCCCAAAATCTATTTTGCTTGCGGAATTTCAGGGGCTATTCAGCATGTTGCAGGAGTATCGTCTTCAGACATCATCATTGCCATCAATAAAGATAAAGATGCGCCCATATTTAAGCTTGCCGATTATGGCATCGTTGGTGATGTGATGGAAGTATTGCCTGAGTTGATTGCGGAGTTAAAAAAAATTAAACAAGATTAATTCGATGGTCGAGCCGCTCCAAGGCTCCCTCTGAATCAAAATTCTCTTTAGCATTATGCTCCGTAGCCAGATGGCCTGCGGAGCAATTTGTAAATTCATGTTTACTTGCTGCAGGAATACTGTCTAATACTGGAGAAAAACAAGGTTGAGTAACAATTGGCTACAGGAGGCAACATAATGTGGACGGTAATATATATTGCACCAAACCGCACGCATGCGGAGATGCTGAAGAACATGCTAGACGGTGAAGGTATTCTGGCGAATATTCGACCCGTTGGTGTCGTTTCAATGCTGGGAGACGGTATGTACGAGATACTTGTGCTGGAATCTGAAGTGGATGAAGCGCATGCAATTTTGTGCCAAAATGCGACCAAATAAAAGTAGGTGCAAGAGGAGCGTATATCATGTTTAAAAAGACAAAGATTATTTGCACTGTTGGCCCTAGTACGGACAAACCAGGTGTTTTGGAGGAAATGTTAAACGCAGGCATGAACGTTGCCCGGTTTAATTTTTCTCACGGGAATTATCCAGACCATGCAAAACGCATTGCTATGGTACGTGCTGCAGCGCAGCGTGTAGGGAAACCGGTAGCTTTTTTACTTGATACTAAAGGTCCGGAAATGAGAATAGGGAAATTTATCGAAGGTAAGGTCTTATTACAGGAAGGGCAAAAATTCATTCTGACGCCTCGAGAGGTGGCAGGAACGAATGAGATAGTATCAGTTAACCATAAATTACTACCGAACGAGGTAGCACCAGGTAATATTATCTTATTGTCTGATGGTTTGATAAGCCTGCGGGTTGAAAGAATTGAGAGTGACGATATTGTAACAACTGTTTTAAATTCAGGTGCGATGAGTAATTTAAAGCGTGTTGCCGTTCCTGGGGTCAGTATTAACTTGCCGTTTCTCTCACAGCAAGATATCAACGATATCTTATTTGGCATAGACCAGGATATGGACTTTATTGCCGCATCTTTTGTGCAACGGGCTGCAGATGTTCTATCGATCCGCCGGGTACTTGAAGATGCTGGCGCTTCAATGGATATTATCGCTAAAATTGAGAATGCCGAGGGTGTTAAGAATATCGACGAGCTTCTAAAGGTTGTTGACGGGGTTATGGTCGCACGAGGTGACCTAGGTGTTGAGATACCAACTGAAGAAGTGCCGATTGTTCAGAAGATGCTTATCGATAAATGTAATTACGCGGCGAAACCAGTTATTACGGCCACTCAAATGCTGGAATCAATGATGGAAAATCCGCGGCCAACACGGGCGGAAGCGAGTGATATTGCGAATGCCATTATGGATGGAACAGATGTAATCATGCTTAGTGGTGAAACGGCTTCAGGCAATTATCCAGTAGAAGCTGTTAAGGTCATGTCTAAAATAGCTGTTCGTACTGAAGAAGCACTAAATTATGAAACAATTTTGCGGACTAACGGTATTGTGCTGCAACGGACGACGACCGATGCAATTAGTCATGCCACAGTCCAAATTACTCATGAGCTTGGTGCCGCAGCCGTGATTACGGCAACTGAAAGCGGATATACACCAAGAATGGTATCAAGATATCGTCCTAAGGCCGTAATTATTGCGGTTACTCCAAATGATAAGACATATCGCCGGATGTTGATGCTGTGGGGAGTGCAACCGATCCTAGGTGATAAATTCAACAGCTCTGATGATATGGTTACAAGTGCTGTAGACAGTGCACTGAAAGCAGGAGCTGTCCATGATGGTGATCTTGTTGTTATTACGGCTGGTGTTCCTGCGGGACAATCGGGGACAACCAATATGATCAGAGTGCATGTTGTTGGAAATATTTTACTAAAAGGTACCGGGATTGGACGTAAAGTCGTTACGGGTAAGGTATGTATTGCTCACACCTTGGCGGATTTCACCGATAAATTTACGCCAGGAGATATTCTGGTAGTACCGAGTATTGATGAAGAAACCGCGAAGTATGCTGTAAAGGCAACCGCAATTGTTGCAGAAGCTGGTGGCCTGACCTCACATGCTGCAATTGTTGGAATAAGCTATGGGATTCCAGTGATTGTTGGTGTTAAAGCAGCGACAGAAAAATTAAGTGATAATATGATTGTAACGGTGGACTTGGAGAATGGGATTGTTTACCAAGGAGAAATAAACGCAAGATAATCGGATGCCAATGGGCGCGGAGGAGTCTATGCTGATTTGGGCAGCATTCATAGCCGTCATTTTAATAGTGTTGCTTATAGCTGTCAGGTTTCGTGTTAGAAACACAGACAATCAGCTTAATTTAGTTACCGCAAAACTTGATCGATATTTACATGCCCGTAAACCTAGTGTTAAAGCAGAAAGTGAATTACTTCAACGTTTATACGCTTTAATTAATGTAAGCATGAGCAATGCAAATGATGTTTATGTTTACAGATTTGTTGATTTATTAAAACTTGCTTATGGAAATGGCATGATACGTTCAAATGAGTATCAGCGGCTTGGTAGTATAATCATCATGGCTATAAGGAATAAACAGCCTGATATTGCGGCTATTGTTATCGGTGCGTTTCGACCGCTAATCCGTAACATTGCGATTCAAGACTTAGCATTGGCTATAGAGCAGCTTACGCTTATAGCAGTTCTAGCAACAAGACTCAAGTACTCCTTCTTGCTTGCAAAAGTAGTAGAAGCGGTCTTTGAAGCAGCAGGCCGTAAGGAATGTAGTCATGACTCGAAGGCAATGCTGGCGGTCTTGCGGTCAACACGGATCATAGGCACATTTGCTCTTCGGCGCCATGAATATGAGTTGTTCCGAGAGTTGTTGGTTCGTTTAAAAAAGTTGGTTACTGGTTCCGGCAACTCGATTCCAGAAGTTGAATGGCTATTTGTGATGTGGCTTCATCAGCTCGCAAAAAGTGGGGATGACGCTGCCCTTGAATCAGTCGCTAATTTAGCACTTGAATTGTTTGACAGCCAGGCTATTAGTATAAATGGAGCTATCATAATTATCACTGAATCATCAAAAGCCGCCGGGACGGCGAGCCTTAACCAAAGCAACAAAGTTTCGCCACTTATTTTACAGTTTATCTTGGAATTAGCGAGCAAAAGTAGGGATCCGGCGTTGTGGCGAAAGGCAGTCAATGTGATAGGTCAGGTTTCCACTCTGGCAGTTTCCCGCCGTGGAATTGCCGAGGCATTTGATGTTTTTTTGCCCATGTTGGAGACAGGACGAAGGCTGCTGGCTGATGAGTTGAAATTTGGTGTATTTACCGATGATTATCGGAAAAATCGGTTGTTCGTAATTATACGCGAGTGCATATTGGTGGCTGAGTTGAATGCTCGGCAGGATATGACCAAAAGTACTGGTGAAGTTATAACCGAAATTTATGAACAATGGGTTAGACTTCCTCAATCGGCAGCAATTAATAAATCTCTGAAAAGATATTGTCAAATGCTTTTGCTATATTGGCAAAACACGAGGCAACGTCAGGCTCGGCGCGGTATGCCGGATAATAAACGGTTGCTTGAGCCAATGCTTATATCAGATGAAGATAAGAAGCGATTAGGATTATGAGGGGCAACTAGGGTATAAAGTGAGAGACTTGATTCAGGTGAGTTAAAACTCCATCTGAATCAAGTCTCACTTTATAAACGGCTGATTTTACTGCCTAATAGTAAGGTGCTTAAAAGTGGGATGTATTTAGAGAGCCGTTTTTCTATGAATGCTATGCATAAACTTATCAAGACAGTTAAGGTAAAAAAACTGATTACAACAGGAACAGTCATTATTATTGCATGATTTGTAAGGTAATTGATAAGATAGTACATTACAAAAGGGTGGACTAGATATACCATATAGGAATTGTCACCTAAGCGTTGCAGGATAAGGGTAATATGAGATGAAAAGCGCTTATGACTAAATAATGAAAACCAAAACAATGTGGCAGCGTAAGTATACAGAACCCCAATAGGGCTTAATTGATGAGCGGTATTTACAGCTGCTTCCGGGGTATAGTTTCTAATGAATAATAAGTAATAATAAAAGAGAAGCATTCCAATTAAGGAAAGATAAAAGAAGACGTTGATAGCGCCAAGTCTTCTACGGGTAAACGCCAGAAACTCCTCATATTTTATCGCACAAACTGCGCCTAGAACAAATATAAAAACATAGTGGGCAACCCAGTAACTCAGTCGATACTGTAAGATTAAATTTAAGTAGAAGTTGGTAGAGAGTGGGTGCAGGATGTAGCTTGAATAGTAAT
>JAQWAQ010000123.1 GCA_028707635.1 Negativicutes bacterium | reverse complement strand
TATATTTCGGCTGAAAATCCAAACTGGGGTCATGTTCTTGATGTTTTGGGTGATCATAATGTAAAGAAAATCACTTATGATTCCAAAGTTGTTTATACTGCCTGTACTAAATTAGGGAAAACAGTCGCCGGGAGTTTTTTTGATACGGTACTGGCTGCTTACTTACTTGATCCAACTGCTTCAGAATATCAATTGCCATCGCTTATCGCCGAATATCTAGGTAAACCAAGTAATCTGGCAGAAAGCAGCTTTGAGACGAGTGCAGATTATGCGGCATGGGCATGCCAGTCTGTCCATGAACTTTATGATATTCTTGACAGCAAGTTAAACGAGAAACAACTGAGTAAATTGTATTATGAAATTGAACTGCCACTAGTCGAAGTCTTAGCAGCAACTGAGCTGACTGGAATCAAAGTAGATACCGAGCATCTTTCTTTAATGGCAACAGAGATAGCAGAAAAGGTTGCCATATTATTAGAAGATATCTATAAACTGGCGGGTGAACAATTTAACGTCAACTCGACTAAGCAATTAGGTCTTGTATTATTTGAAAAGCTTAATCTTCCCACGATGAAGAAGACGAAAACAGGCTACTCAACTGATGCCGAAGTATTGGAAAAATTAATGGGTTTTCATCCTATAATTGATAAATTACTTGAATACCGACAACTAACTAAATTGAAATCGACGTATCTTGATGGTTTGCAGCCTTTAATTAATTTAGAAAGCGGTCGGATTCATACTCACTTCAATCAGACGGTGACAGCCACAGGACGCCTAAGCAGTTCTGAACCTAATTTGCAAAATATTCCTATACGTACAGATATAGGACGCCGTATTAGGGAATTATTTATACCAGGTGGAGAATTCACATATATTATGTCAGCTGACTATTCGCAGATAGAACTTCGAGTTTTGGCGCATATGTCAGGCGACCACAATTTGATTGATGCTTTTAGAGAAGAAGAAGATGTTCATACCCGTACGGCAGCAAATGTTTTTGGGGTGCCGCATGAAGAGGTAACACCTGAAATGCGCTCTAAGGCTAAGGCGGTTAACTTTGGTATCGTTTATGGCATAAGTGATTATGGGTTATCACGTGATATTGGCGTGAATCGAAAAGAAGCAGGACAATATATTGAACGTTATTTTGAAAAATATAGCGGTGTTAAATCCTTTATGAATGATGTAGTGGCCGATGCTAGAAAAACAGGGTTTGTTATGACAATGCTTGGTAGACGCCGTTATTTACCTGATATCAATAGTGGGAATTTTAACAAACGTTCTTTTGCTGAACGAACTGCCATGAATACGCCCATCCAAGGTACGGCGGCCGATATAATCAAGAAAGCAATGATTGACGTTTATCATGAGTTAAAAGCAGCAAAGGTTAAAAGCAGGATGTTATTACAAGTTCATGATGAACTTGTTTTAGAAGTGACCTATGATGAAGTTGAAATTGTTTCGGAAGTTGTCAAACGCATCATGGAGCAAGCCGTTGTACTAGATGTTCCGTTAGTTGCTGATATTAAAATAGGGAATAATTGGGCAAAAGCTAAATAAGAGGGGATACATATGCCGGAAATGCCAGAAGTCGAGATTATCAAACGTAGTCTGCAAGATAGGCTGGTGGGTAGAACTATCCAGCAGGTTGACATTATGCTGCCGCGTTTAATAAAATGGCCGACAGCCGACAGGTTTCAAGCGATAACAACTGGGAAAAAGATTACTTCTTTGACAAGACGCGGTAAATATTTGCTTTTTGGTTTGGAAGATGACCTTGTTATTGTTGTTCATTTACGAATGACCGGGAAATTGCTTTATTCTTCTGCCAATACGCAGCAGGATAGGTTTTCCAGGATTAAATTCTATTTAGATAATGGTGATATGATGCAGTACGCAGATTCTCGCACCTTGGGGACGTTGTATGCGATGTCACTTGACGAGTTGTGGCGTATAACTGGCTTGTCAAGCATGGGTCCAGAACCATTATCTGAGGATTTCACGCTTAATTATCTAAAAGAGGGCTTAAAGAAACACAAAGGTAATATCAAAGCGTTGTTATTAAACCAGCGGTTTATTGGTGGATTAGGAAATATTTATGTTGATGAGAGCTTAGCTATTGCTGGGATACATCCTGAACGAAAAGCGGATAGTGTTACAGAGTCCGAGGTAGATAAGCTGTTTTCTTCAATTAATGCGGTAATTCGTGACGGTATTGAACATGGTGGTACCACGTTTCGTGATTATCGTGACGGAAATGGTCATAGCGGTAGCCATCAGTTCCATTTGCGTGTATATGGACGGAAGCTTCTTCCCTGTCTAATATGCGGAACACCCATTGTCAAAATCGAGGTCGCCGGTAGGGGGACACATTATTGTCCAAATTGTCAACGCTAAAAACCTAACCGTGGAGGAATACTATGTATGTTATAGCTTTAACAGGCGGAATTGCTAGTGGTAAAAGTACAGTAAGTGCCATACTTCGCCAGTTAGGAGCATATATAATTGATACCGATCAAATTGCTCATGACATTACAAAGCCGAACCAACCTGCCTGGATGGAAATTGCTGATCGTTTTGGAAGAGAATTCTTATTGAGTGATGGCCATATTGATCGAAAACGACTGGGTGAAACCGTTTTTAAGTATGATGACATGCGTAAATTATTGGAAGAGATTACTCATCCTAAAATTAAGGAACAGGTATGTCGTGAGATCGATCATGCAGCTAGACAAGGTTTTACTATTGTTGTCATTGATGTTCCATTGCTCATTGAAGTTGGTTGGCAGAAGATGGCTGATGAGATATGGGTGGTATATGTTGATGAACCAACCCAGCTTTATCGCCTTATGGATCGTAATCAATGGACTCGACAAGAGGCTCTAGCCAGGATTGCGGCCCAAATGAGCTTAGCTGATAAAGTTAGCCATGCCAATGTTGTCATCAATAATAACAGTAGCCTTGAGGTTACTAGAAGTCAAGTGATAGAAGCATGGCACCAGGCTACCAAGGGTCGGAGTATTTCATCGGAAGAAATTTTTTTGGAGTGATAAATTTTGCGGATATTGACCTGGATGAAGGTCTGGATATTCGGCTTGCTGTTATTAACGATTTGCGCTTATCTAGGGTACAGTAGTGAATGGTTTCAAAAGAAGTTTATCTATCCCTTTCCCCATCAGGATTTAGTGATGCAGTATGCTGTAAAAAACGATCTTGATCCTTATTTGGTGGCTGCGGTGATTAGAACTGAAAGCAAATTTGTAAATCAAGCGCGCTCTCCTAAGGGTGCTACTGGCTTAATGCAGATGATGCCGGAAACGGCTAAGTGGGTTGCTGAACAGACCGACTACCCAAATTTTTCATTGACTGATCTTGAGGATCCTGAGGTTAACATTCGTTTTGGAACATGGTATTTAGCCTCATTACGAAAAGAGTTTAACAATAATGACGTTTTGGTACTTGCTGCCTATAATGGCGGACGGGGTAATGTTAACCAGTGGATGCGCCAATATGGATGGACTATGTCCTTCAAAGATGCAAATCAAATCCCATTTCAGGAAACACGTGAGTATGTTGGAAAAGTTTTGCGCAGCAAACAACGCTACAAGGAGCTATACTTGCTATAAGGGATGTTGAATTTTATTTATAGCAATACAGCTAAGGAGGAGCTTAAATGAGAAGGGCTTTTTTTCTTATTCTTGTGATTCTATGTCTTATGGTAGTATCAGGATGTGGGAAAAATGATAAAATACCGAACCCGGTCAAGGAAATTCAGTCAGGTGGACAATTAAGACTTGGAAGTTTGTATGAACCCAATACGCTTAATCCACTTCTTTCTGATTTCTTATCCGTAGCGGAAGTTGGAAGGTTGATTTTTAGCGGGTTAACAATTATGAATGATAAGGGCGAATGGATTGCCGACTTAGCCAGCGAAGTGCCAACAATACAAAATGGTGGAGTAAGTCGGGATGGGTTGGTTATAACATATAAATTGAAACAGGGTATTACTTGGCATGATGGGGCACCGTTTACAGCTGAGGATGTTAAATTTACCTGGCAGATGATCAATAATCGTACAATAAATATTGTTCAGCGTGATGGTTATGATAAAATTACAGCGATTGAAACTCCTGATCCATATACTGTTGTTATTAAGTTTAGGGAGTACTACGCACCCCATTTAACGCTATTTAATGTTATCATGCCAAAGCATCTTCTAGCTGGGGTTGATGACATAAATAAGGCAGCCTTTAATCGGGCTCCCATTGGTACAGGTCCTTTTAAGTTCAAGGAATGGCGATTGGCAGAAGCCATTGTTTTTGAGGCGAATCATTCATACTTTCGCGGGAAGCCTAGATTGGACAGTGTTATATACAAAATTGTTCCTGATTCGAGCATCATGCTATCTCAACTAAAAGCAGGAGGGGTAGATATTGTTAATGATATTAACTTTACCCAGCTGGATCAGTTTAATGCTGTCGAGGAAATCAATGTCGTAATGACGCCTGGAGTGATTTGGGAACATTTGGATTTGAATCTTGACAATCCGTTGTTTCAAGATGTTCGTGTTCGGCAGGCTATTTTGTTTGGTATAGATCGTCAATTCATAGTAGAAAATGTTCTTAAAAATGCAGCAAGCCCAGCGGTCGCTGATCAGTCTCCCTTGTCGTGGGCGTATAACCCTGCGTTAACTGTCCCAGCTCGCGATGTAGATCGTGCGCGGGAGTTGTTGATTCAAGCCGGTTGGCAACAAGGAACTGATGGCATATTTATAAAAAACGGGCGAAGACTGACATTTTCACTAGTGACGACTGCGGGAAATAAAGTTCGTGAAGCTGTTGCGCAAATGATTTTGCAGCAATTGCGGGAAGTTGGTATTGCAGTGGAGGTTAGACCCTTAGATCCCAAAATGTTTTTTGATGATGTGCTAAAAAGGCGACAGTTTGAAGTTGCAATGTATGGATGGGTATCGGGTGTTGATCCGGATCATTCTGGTCTATGGCATTCTAAGAATATCCCAAGTAGTTTGAATGGATATAATGGTCAAAATTATCCCGGTTGGCGTAATGCGGAAATTGATAGTTTGACCGAAGCGGGGAATCGTGCGGTTGATATCGAGACAAGAAAGCACCAATATTATCGCATTCAGGAACTGATTATCCAAGAAAGTCCTGTAATTCCATTGTATTTTAAGGCGAATATTGATGCTGTTAAAAAGAATGTTGCTAACTATCGCCCTAATTCTTCTCCTGCAGGTAACCTATGGAATGCTTGGGAACTGGGCTTTTACGAGAAATAGGTGACTCCAAAAAGTACTTGACGGTTTTTTTTGATTATGGTAATATTAACACTGTCGTTAATATTGATCAGATGCGGTCGTGGCGGAACTGGCAGACGCGCTAGATTCAGGTTCTAGTGGGGGAAACTTCGTGGAGGTTCAAGTCCTCTCGACCGCACCAACTTAATATTATACTTATACTTATGCGGTAGTGGCGGAACGGCAGACGCACCAGCTTGAGGGGCTGGCGGGGGCAACCTCGTGGTGGTTCAAATCCACTCTACCGCACCAACGAATATGAGCAACCTTCGAAGTAATTTGAAGGTTTTTTTGTTGACAAATTTAAATGAATCCTATATATTAAAAGAAAAGTTACCTTTAAGCTAGTCCTGCGAGGCTGGTAAGGAGCATTAAATATACGATTTTGTATAATTATGCCTTCTTGCGGCTCTTTCGCAAGAAGGCTTTTGGTTTATAACTTGGTAATTGACATGTAGCCCGTCAGTTTGTTAGTATATATATGAGAAAAACATGCATAAATATTAACGAGCACCTCCGTTCATAATAATAAGGAGGTATTTTGGGGCGAATGGCGTTATTTAGGTTCATAACAGAATCCTTTAATCCGATCCTGAGAGGTTGGCAAGGGTGTTGATTGGTACAAGACGTGCCTGATCAGTGTTGTAACTCCTTGCCACCGGTGCAAGGAGTTATTTAATTATAGGGAGGACGAGCCCATGATCAAGAAGACGCGTAAAAAGGATATTTTAGGACTGGAAAGTATGACCATACCTGACATGGAAACTATTTTAACAACGGCTCAAGAAATGAAGACAATCATCAATCGGGACATTAAAAAAGTGCCAACACTCCGCGGTAAGTCAATTGTTAATCTCTTTTTGGAACCAAGCACTCGTACCAGGACATCTTTTGAGTTAGCGGGTAAGTATTTAGGAGCCGATGTGGTGAATATTAATACAGCGTCAAGTAGTCTGACTAAAGGGGAAAGTCTGCGCGATACCCTTCTTACTATTGAGGCCATGGGTGTAGATATTATCGTTATGCGGCATGCAGCAGAAGGTGCCGCCAACTATGCAACGCAGATTGTCAATTCGGCAATTATTAACGCTGGTGATGGAGCACATGAACATCCAACACAAGGGTTGCTTGATATCTTTACAATTAAACAATATAAGCATAAAATAGCAGGTCTTAAGGTGGCTATTATCGGTGATATTCTGCACAGTCGTGTAGCAAGGTCGGATATTTGGGGATTAAATAAATTAGGAGCCGAGGTACATGTTGCTGGACCGCAAACACTCATTCCTCGTGGGCTTGAACAAATGGGGGTTCACATACACAATCGGGTAGAAGATGCTTTAGATCAAGCTGATGTTGTCAATGTTTTACGGATCCAATTAGAAAGGCAAAAAGCGGGATTGTTCCCCTCGGCGCGAGAGTATGCCAGAATTTTTGGAGTGAATGCTGGACGATTGGCTTTAGCCAAACCGGATGCCGTATTAATGCATCCCGGCCCTATGAATCGAGGGTTGGAAATATCTCCGGACATTGCCTATAGTGAACAGTCGGCCATACAGGAGCAAGTTCAAAATGGTTTAGCTGTAAGGATGGCCGTATTATTCCAAGTATTGATAGGGGGTAGCCAAGTTGAAACTATTGATTAAAGGTGGTCGGGTAATATGCCCGGAGCAAAGGCTTGATGAAACGGCTGATATCTTAATAGAAAACGGTTTGATTGCCGCTATTGACCAAGATTTATCAATAAGTGATGCACAAATATATGATGCTCAAGGATTGGTCATCACCCCAGGCTTAATTGATATGCATGTTCATTTGCGTGAGCCTGGACTTGAGGCAAAAGAAGATATAGCTTCTGGGACGAGGGCAGCGGCGGCCGGTGGTTTTACAACAATCGCTTGTATGGCAAACACTAAGCCAATCGTTGATAACTCAATTCTTGTTTCTGGATTGCAGCAAAGGGCTCAATTTGAAGGTGTTGTAAATGTAAAAGTGATTGGAGCTCTGAGCAAAGGACAGGAAGGAAAAGAATTAGCCGAAATTGGTGATATGATTTTAGCTGGTG
>JAQWAQ010000122.1 GCA_028707635.1 Negativicutes bacterium | reverse complement strand
TCCCCAGCAAATCACAAACTGCGGTAGGGATGATGCCAGTGGTGCTGATAATAGACGTCGCCAAGAAGCCGAGTACGAACCAAGGAAAGATTTTTGAAAAACTGAAATTGTTTTCGCTATGGTTTTTTCGGGCACATAAAATTGCGAGAACAAAAGTAACCGGTATAATCATAAGCGTCCGGGTTAATTTGACGATTGTAGCGAAATCACCTGCAGCGGGGCTATATGCATAGCCGGCAGCAACGACTGACGAGGTGTCGTTAATGGCAGTGCCAGCCCAGATTCCAAACCCTATATCGCTCATTCCCACAAGATGTCCGATGAGCGGAAAAATGAAGACGGCTGCGATATTGAATAGAAAAATTGTTGAGATAGAATAAGCAATTTCTCTAACGTTGGCAGCTATTACGGGCGCAGTGGCTGCAATAGCCGAGCCGCCGCAAATAGCGGTGCCCACGGCAATTAGAATACTTGTGTTGCCGACAAGTTTCAGATAACTTCCCATAAACCAAGCAGTAATAAAGGCGGCACCAAGCGTGAATATCATAATATTCAGCGACTCGCCGCCTACTTTTAGAACATTAAACAAATTCATTTCAAAGCCCAGGAGTATAATTGCGGCTTGTAAAAGTTTTTTGCCTGTCAATCTTATTCCGGAATCGAAAATTGCCGGTCTTTTCCAAAAGGCGAGTATCATACCGAAAAGAATTCCAAAAACCGGGCCGCCGATGATTGGGTATACTTTTCCCAAAAGCCAAGCGGGTACTGCAATTGCTGCGGCAAATAAAATGCCGGGCACGAGAGTGCGAATGTTGTTCATAATAAGCCTCCTATCTTGCTAATGTGCCAAGTTAGTTTACCTTTTTCACTTAGTTCTGTAAAGTTAGCATTTGTAATCCAATGCATCAGTTTTTCTAATAGAAGCTTTAGCCGCTTAGTTGTATCTAGAGTGCAACTAAATGGCTTTTTCTATCATATTAAATTATTAGAGAGAATATCGTTTAATAAGTATGACGAAAGGGACGCAGACGTGTTGAATGTGAAATAGCAGAGGACGAGAGTTGGGATATTCATTCACGGGCATCTTGGCGGAAGCAAGTTTCTGTCAGCTAAGGGAAGGAGGATCACCAGACTGATGAAAAAACGTAATCCGCTTGGCGATGTCGGTTCGGACCAACCGATATTTTCATTATTAGGAGCAGAAGATCTTCTTCCGCGCGCGGGTAAACCCGGTAGGCAGTTTCCGAAATTAAAACAAGAGATTGCTGAGAAATACGATTTTTCTCTGTCAGATTTTCAGCAATCAGTTTACCGTTACCGAAAAATGAGGAAGAAAAAAATGCGCTTGTATGTTCAAGAATAATTTAGTCATTGAGCAGGAATAGAGCAAATCTCCAAGAAATATATAGTTAAGATAGTCTAGAAATTTATATTGCGGACTGGAGATAAAGAGTAGTCCAAGTACGTCCTGCATCCAGGATGTATTTGGGCTTTTCTTTTATCCGTCAACCTATAGGGAGGAAGTGATACTATGACCATTCCAACTAAGGCAGATGTCGTTATTGTCGGCGGTGGCGTCGTGGGTACGGCAATTGCAAGAGAGTTATCTAAATATGATGTCGATGTTGTTCTTGTTGAAAAAGAACCGGATGTCGCAATGGGAACGTCTAAAGCCAACAGCGGTATTCTGCATGCCGGCTTTGACGCAAAACCAGGATCGCTGAAAGCAAAGACCAATGTCCGCGGCAATAAACTGTATCGTGAAATCTATCAAGACTTGGGGATCGACATTAAATTCATTGGTTCATTGGTTGTTGCAACAAGTGATGAAGAAATGGCAACATTGAATGAATTACAAGTCCGCGGCCGTGAAAATGGCGTGCCTGGTCTTGAAATTCTTGATAAAGAAACTGTTTTAAAGCGTGAGCCTAACCTAACGACGAATGTAATGGGTGCACTATGGGCTCCGACAGGTGGGGTTATGTGTCCGTTTGGGGCAACAATTGCGTTTGCTGATAATGCCGTTGTCAATGGTGTTAAGATATGCACTGAATGTCCTGTTGAAGAGATTGTTGTTGAAGAAGGCAAAGTGTCTGGGGTAAAAACAGCTAAGGGGTTTATCGCCGCGAAATATGTTATTAACGCTGCCGGGCTGTTTGCTGATAATATCAGCCGTTCTGCCGGCGACAATAGTTTCGACATTAAACCGCGGAAGGGCGAGTATGTATTGTTTGATAAAACGGTGGCGAATCTGGTCAATACCGTCATATTCCCAACTCCGAGTAAGGTTTCCAAGGGGATTTTGGTATCGCCGACTGTTCATGGCAATTTATTTATTGGTCCTAATGCACAGGATATTGACGACAAAGGCGATATGGACACATCGCCGGACGGTTTGCAAGAAATCATCGCTGGAGCTCGTAAAACCGTACCGAATCTTCCACTTCATGCTTCCATTACGCAGTTTGCCGGACTGCGGGCGGCAACCGGTGATGGCGATTTCGTCATTAAGGCATCAGACAGTGTAAGTGGAATGATTCAAGCTGCCGGCATACAATCGCCGGGTTTAACGGCAGCACCGGCCATTGCGGAAATAGTAATTGGAATCCTGCAAGAGCAGGGTCTTATATTGACTAAAAAGGCGAACTTTAATTCGCAAAACCGTCATAAAGTTAAATTTCATGAGCTTGCTCACAATGAAAGGGCCAAGGTGATTGCGCAAAATCCGCTCTATGGCCGGATTGTCTGTCGCTGTGAAACAGTGACGGAAGGCGAGATTGTTGATGCCATTCATGCGCCATGTGGTGCTCTTACAGTTGATGGCGTTAAGCGACGGACTAGGGCTGGCATGGGTCGTTGTCAGGGGGGATTCTGTGGACCGCGGGTTACTGCTATCCTGGCTCGTGAGCTAAATATTCCGGTAACAGAGGTTCGTAAAGACACGACAAAGTCCTATTTATTCTTCGATAAGATCACTGACGAGGTGCAGAGCAATGATGAATGATTATGATGTCGTAATTATTGGAGGCGGGCCGGCGGGAATGGCAGCGGCTTTAAGTGCACGCAAGACTGGGGCCGAAAAGGTGCTTATTATTGAACGGGATCGCGAACTTGGCGGAATTCTGCAGCAATGTATTCACAATGGCTTTGGGCTGCATCGCTTTAAAGAAGAGTTAACAGGCCCAGGCTATGCCGGGCGGTATATAAAAATGGTCCAAGCAGATCCGTCTATTGATGTTCTGCTTGATACCATGGTTCTTGACGTTGAACAGGATAAGATTATCTATGCTGTCAATCCTAAACAAGGTATGTTGACAATTCAGGCCAAAGCGGTGATTTTCACTATGGGATGCCGTGAACGGACCCGTGGCGCCATCCGTATCGCCGGTGGGCGTGCGGCCGGCGTGTTTACTGCCGGGGCAGCACAGCGGATGGTAAATATGGAAGGCTTCCTGCCTGGTAAAAAGATTGTTATCCTGGGATCAGGCGACATTGGTCTCATCATGGCTCGTCGCCTAACGCTTGAGGGGGCTAAGGTGCAGGCTGTTCTTGAACTGATGCCGTATTCCAACGGATTGACTCGTAATGTTGTCCAGTGTCTGGAAGATTTTGATATTCCGTTGCATTTATCGCACACCATTGTCAAGGTACATGGTAAAGAACGTGTTACAGGGGTTACTTGTGCCAAAGTTGATGAAAATCGCGCTGTTATCCCCGGGTCTGAGTTTGATATTGAATGTGATTGTCTGCTTCTATCGGTAGGGCTGATTCCTGAGAATGAATTATCTCGTACCATTGATTTGGCGATGGACAGTCTCACTAGTGGCCCAATTGTAGATCAGTTTCGTCAGACCTCGCTGCCAGGTTTTTTTGCAGCCGGCAATGTTGTGCATGTGCATGATCTTGTTGACTTTGTTTCACAGGAAGGCGAAATTGCCGGGAATGCTGCGGCAAAATATGCACTTGGTCAGTTGCCTAAAGCCCAAAGAGTGGTCGATATCGAAGCAACAGGCGGTGTCCGTACTGTTGTGCCGCAACATCTTTCAATCACCCCGGAAAGTCCGGAATCAGTCCGTTTGTTTATGAGGGTGGGCAAACCAGAGCAGCGGATTACTCTTGTGATTGAGAGTGCGGGTAAAATGCTTTATACTCGTAAATTGGCTGTTGCCAAGCCTGGTGAAATGATTGTTGTTGAATTGCCGGCTGATAAGGTCTGTGAATGTACTAATAAAATTACGGTTTCGTTAGTAAAGTGAGGTGTTAGCGATGGAACAAGTTAAAAGACGCCTAAGCTGTATTGTTTGTCCGATGAGCTGCCAAGGCGAAGTGACCTTGGAAAATGGTAGTGTTACCGGGATTACCGGCTTTACCTGCCCGCGGGGTGAAAAATATGCCCGGGAAGAGGTTGTGGCACCAAAACGAACGCTTACAACAACTGTTCGAATTTCCGGAGCCCAGCTACCTCTGTTGCCGGTGATATCAAAAACAGCTCTCCCTAAGGATAAGGTCGTGGATTGTGCTCGTTTTCTTTCAAATATTAGAGTCCAAGCTCCGGTTAAAGAGGGCGATGTTGTTTGCGCTGATATTCTCGGGCTGGGTGTGGACATTGTCGCTGCCCGTGATTTGCTATAATGGGTAGGAGGTTCTTATGCAACAACAAGAACGGCTGCGGAAATTAAAATACTTTGCGCTTGATATGGATGGTACCATTTATTTAGGTCAAAAACTGCTGCCAGGGGCTGTGGAGTTTTTACAGTACCTTAAGAGCAGTGGCAGACAGTATTTGTTTTTGACTAATAATTCTTCAAAGAATTCCCAGAGTTATGCGAAAAAACTGCAGGGCCTGGGCATACCGGCAAGCGAGACTGATGTTATGACGTCTGGCGATGCAACTACCTTATATCTTAAGTCAGTCAAGCCTGGAGCACGGGTTTTCCTGCTGGGGACGCCGGATTTGGAGCATGATTTTACTCGGCAGGGCTTTATTTTAACAAAGGAGCAGCCTGATTATGTAGTGCTTGGGTTTGACCAAACGCTTACTTATGCCAAGTTGACCGAGGCGTGTCACTTAGTAAGAGAAGGTGTGCCGCTCATTGCCACTCATCCTGATTTCAACTGTCCAACTGATGAGCGTTCAGGTTATATGCCTGATACGGGCGCTATACTTGAGCTCATTTACGCATCAACAGGAAAGCGCGCTAAAATTATCGGTAAACCTAATCAGGAAATGATTGATGCGCTCATGACTAAGTTGGATTGCACAAGAGCAGAAACAGCGATGGTAGGCGATCGCGTTTATACTGATATAAAAATGGCGGTTAATGCCGGTATTACCGGTGTGCTTGTACTAAGCGGTGAAACTAAATTAGCTGATTTAGAACACTCTGATATTCAGCCGAATTTTATTTTCGATAGTGTTCGTGAGTTGATGGCGGCTTTAAAAGTGGCAGATCGTACTCTATAACTCGTCATTCATTCATTATAAGGCCCGCATGGGTCTTGTTTTTTTACCATTGCTTTGACGGTTTGGTAATTTGTGTTATCATGGAAATAGAATCTGTCAGGGGGAAAACTATGATTTCAGATTGGGAAGTTGCGGTTCGGTTGGTAGCAGCAGCGGTGTTTGCTGGTATCATTGGTTATGAGCGTCAAGCGCGGCATAAGGCGGCAGGATTAAGAACGAATATTTTGGTGGGCGTCGGGCCATGCCTCATTATGGTTCTTTCAATAAATATTTATCACTCGGTGGAAGGTATGACAAATGCCGATCCGGCACGGCTGGCCGCCCAGGTTGTCAGCGGCATTGGGTTTTTAGGGGCTGGCAGTATTCTTAAAGAAGGGCCGACGATTAAAGGCCTGACAACGGCTGCCAGTTTGTGGGTGGTTTCGGGGGTTGGGTTGGCGGCGGGAGCCGGCTATTATCTTGGGGCCTTTATGACGACAGTATTGGTTTTTTTAACCTTGACGATCTTGTCGCGCATGGAGAACCGCGATAATAAAGCCTACTTGGCCCATTTGGTTGTTACAACACTGGATATGCCTGGACAGATTGGGCAAATTAGCCTGGCAATTGGTAACATAGGCGGAAGTATTCGCGATATAAAAATAGACCAGCAGGAACAGTTAGCCATCATAACATTTAGTGTATTAATGCCTTGCGCTGCAAGTTTGACTGGGTTAACGGCACAGCTGATTGCAATAAATGGAGTGAAAGAAGTTCGGCATGAGTAGTAAATTGAGATAAGGAGAATGCTTGATGCAACCTCATAATCTTCTAAAACTATTATGCTCTGGTACAGTCATCCCGGCCGCCCGGAATATTGATGATTTCAAATATGCTTTGGAACATACAACAGCGCCTAGTGTCATTCTATTGTTCGGCGATATTGTCATCTTGCCGGAATTATTGACAATGGCTCAAAAATTTAAAAGGCGATTGTTTGTTCACTTGGATTTGCTTGGTGGGATAGGCAAGGATGAGGCGGGTATTCGGTTTTTAGCCCGTATTGGTGTTACCGGCTTAATTACTACCAAAGCGTATTTATGCAAAACAGCGCGCGAAGAAGGGATGATTGCCATCCAACGGTTATTCCTGATGGACTCTGAGGCGCTTCGTACGGGAATTCATTTGGCGTGTAAATATAAGCCCGATGTTGTCGAAGTATTGCCAGCAGCCGTTCCGGCCAGTGCCATCAAACAGCTGAAAGAAGGAACCGGTCTTCCCATTTTAGCCGGGGGGCTTGTTCATACGCGTGAAGACGTTGATAATGCGATTAAGAATGGTATTTGTGCGATAAGTGCCAGTCAGACTGATTTATGGCAGTGAGTGAAAATCCCTGTTGTGCCGTATGGTGCACGGGGTTTTTTACATGAATACAGTATGGTTAATGATTCCAATTGACATTAAGGGAGAATTTGGTTACAATAAAAGTGAATAAAAATTCTAAAAATGAAACACATAAGAAGAAAAATAGACCAAAATCCTAATTGGTTTACACTTTAAAGGAGCCAGGATTTTGATTTTCTTAAAGTGAGGTGAGCATAGTGGGATCTGTGGAGTGGGGCGATGTTATCACACTGTTTGTTCAAGCGCTTTTGGCAGCGATGATTTTAGGTGCGGGTGCATTTTTGATTGCCTCGTAACCGAGATATGAATCGAATCTAGGCGATCGTTAGAATCGCTTTAGGCGGGGGCTTTTGCTGCGAGGATGGCCTCTAATGATGGTGTTTTTGTAAGGGGAGGGGGAGGACGTTGATATCAGAAGTTGACGTTCTAATTCGCTTGCTGATGGCGTTGTTTTTGGGAGGTATTATCGGCTACGAACGTCAGGCTTGTAATAAGTCTGCCGGACTGCGCACCCATGTGCTGGTATGTGTGGGTTCGTGTCTGATAATGGTGCTCTCCATTAATATTTACTATACGGTA
>JAQWAQ010000121.1 GCA_028707635.1 Negativicutes bacterium | reverse complement strand
ATTTTTCACTAAATTTTTGCAAAGAGGCTAATGCTCGCTCAGCAATCATTTTGTTCTTTATTTTTTTATCACGAATCTTCTGACCAAGGGGCGGCAGCAGACCAAAGTTGATATTCATTGGCTGAAGACGTTTAACCTCGGCATGGGTAATGTATTGGCAAAGAGCTCCATGTGCTGTCTCCTCCGGAACAACAAGCGGCTCAATTCCTTTCGCGATGCGTGCCGCATTAACACCTGCTACCAACCCACTTGCCGCCGATTCGACATATCCCTCAACCCCTGTCATTTGGCCTGCAAACAGGAGGCTGGGTCGATTAGCCGTCTGCATTGTCGATTTTAATATCTTGGGTGAGTTTATAAAAGTATTACGATGCATAACACCAAATCGAACAAATTCAGCACGCTCAAGTCCAGGGATCATCCGAAAAATTCGTTCTTGTTCCGGCCATTTAAGATGTGTCTGGAAGCCAACAATCTTATATAGAGTTGCTGCAAAATTATCTTGTCTTAACTGCACAACAGCATAGGGCGTCTCACCCGTAGAGGGATGCTGAAGTCCAACCGGTTTCATGGGACCAAAACGTAATGTTTCAATGCCGCGCCTAGCCATTTCTTCAACTGGCATGCAGCCCTCAAAAAATATCGCCTTCTCAAATTCTCTTATCGATGCGGTTTGCGCATTGGTCAGCTCATTCCAGAAATTCTCATATTCCTCTTGGGTCATTGGACAATTCAAATAATCTTCATCACCCTTGCCATAACGTGAAGCACGATAAACTTTATCGTAATCAAGCGATTCACTCGTCAAAATAGGGGCTGCCGCATCATAAAAATAGAGATACTCTTCACCCGTCATTTTACTTATGGCCTGGGATAGCTTATCAGAAGTTAACGGCCCACTAGCAATAACGGCTAATTCATCAGGAATTACGGCCACTTCTGTCTTTATTATCTTAATATTGGGGTGAGTGGTCAACGCATCAGTGACAAATTGACTAAATCCATCGCGATCAACAGCAAGTGCACCACCTGCAGGCACTCGATTGGCATCGGCCGCTTTCAAAATCAGTGAATTAAGCTGCCGCATTTCTTCTTTTAAAAGACCGACAGCATTTTCTATCGCCGCTCCTCGGAGTGAGTTGCTGCATACCAACTCAGCAAACTGCCCTGTCTTATGAGCAGCGGATTTGACCTGCGGCCGCATTTCGTATAATTCCACGTTGAGACCTGCCTGGGCAATCTGCCACGCTGCTTCGCTCCCGGCAAGACCGGCTCCAACTACTATCACCTTATTGGTTGTCATATTGATCCCTCGTTACTATTCTGTTTCTTGTTAGTCTTTGTTTTCGTCTTGGTTTTTATTTTCGATTTTGTTTTAGGTTTTGTTGTCGTTTTAGGTTTCGTCTTAGTAGCTTCTACTGGTTTCTTACTTTTCTCTGTCTGGCGTGTTGGACATGTTTCACTGCTGCACATGGTAATAAACCGTCCGTTCTTAATATTATGACGAACCATTAAGCTTCCGCAGCTTTGGCAATTCTCTTTAAGCGGCATATCCCAAGATACAAAATCACAATCAGGATAATTCTTACAACCATAAAATACTTTACCACGTTTTGTCCGACGTTCGACAATATTGCCCTCACATTTAGGACACTGAACCCCTATGTCGTTAAGTAATGGTTTGGTGTTGCGACATTCAGGAAAACCCGGACAAGCTAAGAATTTTCCATAGCGCCCATGCTTGACAACCAAATTACGACCACAGTGTTCACACTTTTCTTCAGATACCTCTACCGGCAGTTCGACTGTTCCAATTTCTTCCTCGGCATGAGCCAACGTCGCGCTAAATGGTCCATAAAACTCGCGTAACAACTCTATGCGCGAACCGTGCCCGTCAGCAATCTCATCTAACTTATCTTCCATATTGGCGGTAAACTGAACATCGACGATTTCCTGAAAATATTGTTTAAGCAAGTCAACAACAGTAAAACCCAATTCTGTTGGCTGAAAGCGTTTATCCGTTCGCAGCACGTACCCGCGCGCAACAACCGTTTCAATGATTGCTGAATAAGTACTGGGTCGCCCAATGCCTTTCTCCTCAAGTGTTTTTACCAGCGATGCCTCATTATAACGAGGTGGCGGTTCTGTAAAATGCTGTTTGGGCACAATTTTTGATAATTTCAAGACTTGCCCTGGGGTCAATTCAGGAAGAACAACATCCTTATCGCTTTCTGGGTTCTCCTTGCTTTCAATATATACAGTCATAAAGCCTGGAAATTTGATTTGTGACCCAGTAGACCGTAGTTGGTATTGCCCGGCCTTAATATCAACGGTTAACGTATCAAAGATCGCTGCAGTCATCTGACTGGCAATAAATCGCTCCCAGATTAAGCTGTATAGCTTTAGTTGATCCCGCGACAAGCTATCTGCCACTTGTTGGGGCGGAAATTCAAAACTAGTCGGCCTAATCGCTTCATGGGCATCTTGCGACTTATTCTTTGAAATATACGTAGGTGATTGGGGCGGTAAATAGTTTTCTCCATATTGTGCTTCAATGTATTTTCGAGCTTCTGCTTGCGCCGATTCTGCAATACGAGTTGAATCTGTTCTCATATAGGTAATTAAACCCACTGGTCCGCTTTTTCCTATATTTAATCCCTCATATAACTGCTGCGCCGTCATCATCGTCTTGCGTGATGTGAACCCTAACTTACGGGCAGCATCCTGCTGCAAACTGCTTGTAATAAAAGGTGCTGCAGGATTACGACGTCTTTCACGACGTTTTACGTCTTTAACAACATACTCGGCTTGTTCCAAATCACTTGTAATATTCCCAGCTTGCAACTCATCTTTTATCTCAATCTTCTTATCGTCATAGCTAGTGAGTTGCGCGTCAAAAATTGGGGCCTTAACCTTTTCTTTTAACTTTGCAGTCATACTCCAATATTCTTCTGGAATAAATTCTTGAATTTCTTTTTCCCGATCGCAAATTAGCCGCATAGCAACCGACTGCACCCGGCCCGCACTTAATCCTTTGCGGACTTTTCGCCAAAGGAGCGGGCTAAGCTTATAACCAACTATTCTATCCAATAATCTTCTGGCTTGTTGAGCATCGACCCGCGCGATATTAATGGGCCGTGGATTTTTTATAGCCTGCTTAATAGCAGGCTTTGTGATTTCATTAAACTCAATACGGCACGCTTTTGTTGGCTCAATATTCAATATATGCGCTAAGTGCCAGGCTATTGCCTCACCTTCGCGATCAATATCAGAGGCTAAATATACCTTATCAGCTGTTTTTGCAGTTTCTTTAAGGCTCTTTATTAAATCACCCTTGCCGCGAATATTAATATACTTTGGTGTAAAATCATTATCGACGTCTATGCCAAATTGGCTTTTAGGTAAATCGCGCAAATGTCCCATTGAAGCTTTAACTGTATAGTTACGGCCTAGGAACTTTTCTATTGTCTTGGCTTTTGCCGGCGATTCGACCACTACTAGAGCTTTACTCACCTGATTCCCTCCCTGGCGGCGCGAACATAACGCTGGCCGCTTTGTCCAGCCACCAACCCGCGTAATTCTAATTGTAGTAATATATATGTAACTGTAGAAGGTGTTAAGTTAATCCTCATCACAATCTCTTCAATTCCTAATGGATCTTCATAAGACAAAATAGAATAAATGGCCTCCTCATCATGCGACAATTCTTCTTTCTGTGTGTGTAAAGAAGTTGTTGCAACATGATATTCTTCCAATATATCATTTGCACAATCGACTAGTTTTGCACCTTGCTTTAGTAATTGATGAGTGCCTCGACTTAATTCAGAAAATACACTACCTGGTACAGCAAAAACATCTCTACCCTGTTCGAGCGCAAAATCAGCAGTAATAAGCGCACCACTTTTTTGAGCTGCTTCGACAACGATAGTTCCTCGTGAAAGACCGCTTATGATCCGATTTCGTGCGGGGAAAAATGCAGCTCGTGATAATGTACCAGGAGGATATTCGGATAGAATAACCCCTGATTCCGCGATTGCTGAAAAGAGTCTTTTATTCTCGGGTGGATAAACTATATCAATGCCACAGCCCATAACAGCTATGGTTTTACCCTTCTCTAACGCTCCTTCATGAGCAGCTGTATCAATACCTCGGGCACCACCGCTAACAACCCAAAAATCATGAGCAGCAAGTTCTCTGGCCAACATTTGAGCTGTGTTTTTCCCATAGGTAGTGGCGCGTCTGGCACCAACAATAGCAATTATATCACTGGTATTAGGCAATGTTCCACGATAGTAAATTACCGCGGGAGGATTGAAAATGTTACGTAAAAGACTAGGATAATCACCATCATCCACTGTACATACTTGGATTCCTTTTTTATCCCATTGCTCAGCAATCTCATGTACATCTATCTTTTCCCGGTGGTTGAGCAAATTATTACATATAGCATCGTTTAAAAGCCTACAAGAAAGAATTTGTTGTCTATCAGCCATCCATACCGCTTTAGCACTACCAAAAAAGCCAACAAGTTTTTGCAAGCTAATGCTCCCAATGCCATCAACCATATGAAGCGCTGCTAAGTAATACCTCTCCATAACTCCTCCACAACCCATAATTTATAAACCACACCCTAGGTAATTTGCAATAATATATGTCTTGCAATCGTCTCGGCAGCTTCAGGTTGTCTAAGTGTATAGGAATTTTTCTTCAACCGAGTCAATTCATCTGGATGCTCTACTAATAATCTTCGTAGCGTTTTCTGGACATCTGACGGCGAATCGACTTTAATAGCCGCTTGTTTTCGCTTAAGATAGCATGTGTTTGCCTCTTCTTGTCCCGGTATCGGCCTAAATATCAACATAGGCAGACCTTGGGAAGTAGCTTCGGCTGTCGTCATACCGCCAGGTTTAGATATTAAAAGATCTGAAGCCGCCATTAATTCATGAACATTATTAACAAAACCAACTATTTTGATAGGATGACGATAACACATTTGCGATTTTTCTAGTTTTATAAACATTTCTTGATTATTGCCCGCAACCACAATGATTTGAAATGAGGCGTCGACTTGGTCACAGGCCTTAACAATTTTATCCATCGGTAAGACTCCGGCACCGCCGCCCATAATAAGCACTGTTTTAAAATGATTGTTTAAACCAAGCTTTGAAAGAATTTCTTCTTTAGGCGATTGGGATAAAAACGCTGGATCAACCGGGATCCCAACGGCACTACTTTTATTATACGGAACTCCCCATTTAGCTAAATCATCACGCATCGCATTATCGGCCACAAAATAATAGTCCAACTCAGGATAAACCCATAAACGGTGAACTGTAAAATCAGTAACCGCCGCAATCGATGGAATTGTTAACTTACCTCGTTTTGCTAATTGCGCTACCATTCCTGCCGGAGTAGCATGTGTACAAACTACTGCAGCCGGAGAATATTTCATAAGAAAACTCTCCATGTGATCTGACATATAGCGACTGATAATCTCTCGCCCCGCCAAGGCTAGCTTATTTGTGTTTCCCCAGCCATACGCCATTCCATATGCTTGAGGAAAATACTTAAGTACTTTTAAATATCCTTTATAAATTGTGTTGCCTAACATTGGACTAATAAAGTCAAATATATTGGCCATTTTAGTTTGAACACCTGGCTGAAGCCGCTCCAATTCCTTCATAATCGCCTGAGCGGCTCTCATATGACCAGAACCGATAGGCGCAGTTACAAATAATACCCTTTTCGGTTCACTCATAAAAACCCTCCATAAATGCCTAAATTAATTAGGTAACAATGAGTTCTTTGAAATAATGCACCTTGCTGGTGTCGTTATTTGCCTTGATAAGCTCTTCAGTGTTTAAACCTTTATAAATCGGCAAACTCCCCATAACATCAAGAAGCGGAACTAAGACAAAATTTCGCTCGTGAAGGCGGGGATGGGGCAGATTTAGCGCAGCAGAATTCAAAACAACATCATTATACATCAGTATGTCAATATCAATATTACGAGGTCCCCATTTTCGGGCTCGAATCCTCCCCATCCTGTGTTCTACATCATTACACACTGTTAAGAGTTCATAGGGAGTAAGACTTGTTTCGATACAAAGAACAGCATTTAAAAATTCCGGTTGCTCCTTGACGCCCACCGGTTCAGATCGATAAAGCGCTGAAGTTTTTAAGACAGTTATCCGATTTGTTTCTTTAAGCATCTTTATTGCTGTTGAAATGTTCACTTCTCTATCGCCAATATTAGATCCTAATCCCAAAACAATCATAGCTATCGTTCCCGTGTAATTTCTAGCTGAACATAATCAATTTGTCCCGGAATAGGCACCCCAGGTTTACGAATTCTAACGGTAACACTATTCACCCGGTCAATTTTAAGCAATTCATCTGAAATCTTACTCACCAAGGCCTCTAGCAGTTTATAGCGATGTGTCTCGACAATTTCCTTTATTTTCTGATATACAGCTGTATAGTCAACAGCACAATTTAGATCATCTTTTTGCCCCGCCTCTTGCACATCAGTACTTAATTCAACATCCACATAAAACCGCTGCCCTTGTTCACGTTCGTATTCGAAAACCCCGTGAAAGGCATAAAACATCATATTACAAAGCAATATCTTATCAGCCATAGTAATCTCCTCTCATCATCGCGTCAGTCATTTTAGCGATTCGTGCTATTTGCTCGACATCGTGCACTCTAACAAAATTTACTCCTTTAGTAATTCCTAATGCGACAGTTGCCGCCGTACCTTCTATACGGTCATCAACTGGAAGATTGAGCACATCACCAATAAAGCGCTTGCGTGATGTACCTAGTAATATTGGGCAGCCGAGAGATTTTAGTTCTTCTAGCCTAGACATAACCAAAAGATTTTGCTGGCCATTTTTACCAAATCCAATCCCAGGATCAACAATTATATTGTCAAAATTTATACCGGCATTAAGAGCAATTTCAATGCTACGCCTTAAAAAACTGCAAATATCTGCCATAACATCTGTTTGATATTGAGTTGTTACATGATTATGCATAATAATAACCGGTACATCATAGGCAGCTATGAATTCAGCCATGCCGCTGTCGATGCCACTATCATCTTGTAAGCCCCAAATATCGTTAATAATATGAGCGCCGGCACCGAGAGCGGCTTTTGCAACACTTGATTTATAGGTGTCGATGGAGATTGGATATTGTGTCACCCCCTTAGGGGTAACTACGGGTGCCTGTGGCCGACCGCCTTTTCTTCCTACCGATATCCCCAACATGGTTCTTTGGTTAGACGCTTCCGATACTTCCACTCTTTTCGATAGTAATTCTTGTTCTGGCGCGGCCCCGGCTGATAACGGAGCTTTTGGTTGTTGGAAGGATAAAAGCGGCTATAATAATAATGCCACTCAGGCGACTGCAGGATATAAGCCAATTTGGCGTAGCAGCGTCAGCCAAATTAACAATAAAAGTTCGGTCAAATT
>JAQWAQ010000021.1 GCA_028707635.1 Negativicutes bacterium | reverse complement strand
GTACTAGGATCAACCCCTTGGACAATAGGCTTAATTTATGTGGGTATGCTATTAGGAGAAAACTGGCAGACTTTAAATGCGATTGGTCATAAGGCTAGTATGTTTGTTGCTGCCATACTAATTGCTATAGCATTTTACTACTATAAGAAGAATTTTATCCAGCCTAGACTCTAAAGAAAAAGCAATGGTGAATTGAACCAGTCCGGAGGATAACTATGATTACACAGACACGAATAGCTCGCTGGTTAATTATTACCCTTGTCAGTCTGACTGCTTTAATGGGACTAGGTTTCAGCGCCTCCATAAATAAACCAGAAGAATTACCAGATATTTTCGCACACCATGATATCACTGTCGAAACAGACCAGATTATTGGTAAAATAATGGTGGCAGGCGGCAATGCAGTCGTGGGCGGTAAAGTAACTGACAGTGTTCTTGTTGTTGATGGTAATCTAGTGATACAGCAGGCTGCAAAAATAAACGGACACATCGTCGTGCTTGGCGGAAGTGCAACTATTGAGCCAGGAGCCGCTGTAAATCATCGCCCATGGGTCATTGCACCAAAAGGCCATCCGCTGGTACCTTTAATTGTGTCTGCACTATTAATCTTGGGGGCAATTAGTCTTCTTGTTTTTCCGGCACTATTTTGGTTTGTTGGTCATCTTTGCAAAAAAACTTCATGGTATATCCCTGCTAAGAATATATTACTGGCGATCGAACAGCGCTGGCCCATCCTGTATATTGCGGTAAGTTTGTTTATTAGTGCCCTGATGTTACTCGCCTTTTCTGCATTGGCATGGGAAACTCTCTTCCAAAAGACTATGGTTCTATTCGATGATAGCTTTGTTTGGCTGTTCCGGTATTTTGCTAATCCAACTCTAGATAAAATCATGATCAGGATATCAGACATTGGTTTTGGCACCAGCTATATAATTATGGTAATAATTTCATTTTTACTCCTAACATATCTTAAACGTTGGCGCGAACTTGGAGCCTTAATGATTTGTTTAACTGGCGCTGCAGCGCTAAGCTTTCTATTGAAAAACTTATTTCAGCGGCCCCGGCCGGATGTGTTCCGTGTTGTCCAGGAAGTAAGCTATAGTTTTCCCAGCGGTCATGCCATGGCATCCATGTGCTTTTATGGCATGATAGCCTTCCTCATGATGCGTACGATCCCGTCCTGGCGTGGACGGTTGACCGTCATGACGTTGGCAGTTGCTTTAAGTGTGGCGATTGGTATAAGCCGAATCTATCTTGGTGTTCATTATCCCTCCGATGTTGTGGCAGGGTATGCTGCCGGTTCGATGTGGGTAGCTTTTTGTATATCGCTCTTAATGTGGTGGGAACAAGATCGTAAAGAAAATGAGTAAGATTAAGACCGCGAAAAGCGGTCTTTTTTAATGTGAAAACAGGGATTTTAACATGTTTAAAGAATATACAAAGAGGATAATTCAAATCAGGTTACGCGCTATAGAATAGGTGGAGTTATTGTGGAAGTAGGGCAAATGAAGGTATCGCAAATAGCACAAATTTTGACATCTGATAGTGTATCAGAAGAAACTATTATACAGTTACAGCAAGATCCGCGAGTTTCCGTAGGACAGCTTATAAAAAAGTACGAGCGCCGCCAAACCGCAATGAGGTTAGAAAGCCAGCGTCTTCACACGCTTTTTAGATTTGAGCGCGCACTGCTTGACGATGGTTTTGAGCTAATTGCTGGTGTTGACGAAGCAGGGCGAGGACCGTTGGCAGGACCAGTCGTTGTCGGTGCTGCTATTTTACCGGCTAATTTTTATCTTCCAAGACTGAATGATTCCAAAAAGCTTTCAGCTAAGCAGCGCGAGGAATTATATCATAAGCTGAAAGAAAAGGCTGTGGCGACAGCTGTATCAATCATTGATGCGGCTGTTATAGATGAAATCAACGTTTATCAGGCGACAATAAAGGGCATGTACCATGTAATTGAACAACTCTATCCCCGACCGCATGCGGCCCTGATTGATGCTGTTCCATTGCCGGATCTACGCATCTATTCTTCATCGATTATTGATGGTGACGCATTAAGTGCCTCGATCGCAGCAGCATCAATAATCGCTAAGGTTGAGCGGGATAAGATCATGGACAAATATGACCTTGAATTTCCCCAGTACGGTTTTTCCCGTCACAAAGGCTACGGAACAGCCGAACATTTTGCAGCTCTTGTAAAACATGGGCCGTGCCCAATCCATCGGCGAAGTTTTGATCCAATAAAAACGTGGGTGAAGAATCATGAAGATTAGTCCGGCAGTATCCGAAAATGCAGTTTCCAATTTAAGTATTAAGCACAATCAGCAATCAACTGTGAAAGTTGGTAACCCTGTATCTCCCACACCCCAGCCAGCAATGCTCCTATCGGTTGAGCAAGAGATTAACAACTTATTAAGGGAACTAGCCTCGACCGTTCAAACCAGGGGAAATCTGCTTAATGCTTTGCCTGCAGACATAAAGGCCGTAGCGACTCAAATTTTGCAGCAAAATTTGCACGGGGCAGATAATCTGCCGCAAGGACTTACTGTTTTGGCCAATGCACAAAAAAACGTCGCTGATACATTGCTGAAATTAATGGTAGCAGTACAAGATGCTCAAAGCATTAAAGGCAGTGTGCCCCAAACAGTATCGCAATCGTTACTGCAAGCACTTGATGAATATCTGGCACCACTGTTTAAAAGTGATCCTAATATAAACAGATTGCTTATTGAGAACAATTTTACATTATTGACTAAATACATAGCAAATGATATTGACAGCTTTAAGCAGTTATTATCCAAGACTTTCGGCCAACCATTTCCAGATAAGCAACAGGCACTATTAAAAGAGCTTGTGGCTATATTTTCTAAGCAAGTCCCTGAAAACCTAGCCCAGTTTGCCACGAAAAATAACTTACCTGAACTTACCGCTTTATGGGCCAATATAAAATTACGCAACACGTTGCCATGGATTGGCCTCAATCCTGAGCAAGCGCACAAGGCAAACGCTGTCCTTCAGCGCTTAATAGCCTCCATGCAAGCTTTTGTAATGGGAAGTGATGAAACGGTTTCAACCTTGCCTAACCAAAAGACCTTCAGCATGGCTATGCCCTTTTATTTTGAAAACAATCCCCAGCCTTATCCGGCCTATATCCACGTATATCAAGATACACATGATCAGACCGGGCCAAACCAACAGACACCGGAAACCTGGCTTCGCATTTGCCTATCTACCGAAAACATCGGTATTGTTGATACTGTTTTTCGGTTATATCAAGATAATCTAATGAGCATCCGAATGGCCTTTTCAACAAGTAGCGCCAGCGAAGCCTTTTCAGAATACTTACCTGAAATTGAGTCACAGTTAGCCAAATCAGCGTTAAAGCTAACTGATATTAGTGTTAAATAACTGTGTAGGTGTTTTATGGATAACGAGGAAGAAAAAGCAAAACAAGCGATTGCGCTTAATTACAACAACGAAAAAAATGCCGCACCAAAAGTTATTGCAAAAGGTGCAGGCTATATTGCCGACAAAATCCTTGCATCAGCCAAGCAAAATTCGATTCCTGTATACCAAAATAAAACGCTAACAAGTATGCTGATGGCTGTAGATATTGATCGTGAAATACCGCCAGAACTCTACCAAGCCGTTGCCGAAATTTTGGCCTATGTATACCGCGTTGACCAACGCCTAACGAAAAAGCAAAAATAGGAGGCCTTCATGCGCCGCATTTTACTTGATAATATAACATCCGGAATGAAACTGGCAAAACCTTTATACAGTGCAGAGGGTATGATACTCTTAAATGCCGGTATTGAACTAAAAGAGCGGTTCATTGGCCGCTTGCATGAATTAGATGTCACATATGTTTATATTGAAGATGATCTTACTAATGACATTGATATCCCTGATATAATTAATGAGAAAACAAGGGTTGAATCGATCGCCACAGCAAAAAATATTATAGAGAACATTAAGGTTGGCAAGGGCGTCGATGCTGATCAAGCAAAGAAAGTTACGAATCTTCTGGTGGACGAGCTTGCCCGCAATCATGGTACACTGGTAAATTTTATCGACATGCGAACCCAGCATGACTATCTTTTTGGTCATTCGGTGAATGTGTGTGTGCTTTCCATCATGACCGGTTTAAGCCTTGGTTATGACGAACTGCGCCTACGCGATTTAGGTGTAGGAGCTCTGTTGCATGATGTCGGTAAAACCCAGCTTCCTGTAGAATTGCTAAATAAGACTGGTCGACTAACCTTTGAAGAGACCCTCGAAATAAAAAAACACCCATTATTGGGCTTTGAAATTCTCCGCAAAAATCCTGACATAAGTTTAGTATCAGCCCATTGCGCCTTCCAACATCATGAAAGATTTGATGGAAGCGGATATCCACGCTCCTTGAAGGGGAATGATATTCATCAGTTTGCCCATATCGTAGCAATTTCCGATGTGTATGATGCTCTTACATCAGACTCATCTTACCGTAAGGCCATGCCGGTTTATGAGGCAGTGGCAATTGTTTCCAAGGCTGCGGGATCTTACTTTGATGCCGAATTGGTAAATAAGTTCACTGAAAACATCGCAACATATCCGATTGGCTCAGTTGTCCGGCTAAATAATCATCAATTTGGTGTTGTTGTTGACATTTCACGCGAATATAAGAATAAACCAGTAGTTCGTATTATTAGAGATGAAAATAAACAACCGATAAATAAATTGATCGAAATAGACCTCGCAAAGCACCCTCGATTGTATATAGCTGACGTAGTAGAACGATGATATTTACAACATCCTCCATCTGATGATTAGGCAGGATGTTGTAAATTTTTAGGGAATATGCTACAGGAGTGTCGAATAATGAATCATATAAAAGTAGGTAATATTGGTGAGCAGGCTGCAGCCGATTTATTTCAACAGGCCGGTTATACAATTTTAGCGAAAAAATTTCGTAGCAGAACTGGCGAGATCGATATCATTGCAAAACATCGTGGTACTATAGTCTTTGTAGAGGTTAAGACACGAAGAAGCACGTCATTTGGTTTTCCAGCTGAGGCTGTCACTTATACCAAACAACAAAAAATAATTAAAACAGCCCTATGTTACTTAAATATGATTCAGCAACCTGACAGTTCTTGTCGATTTGATGTAGTTGAAGTTTTTTTATTGCCTGATGGAAATTTTAACTATAATCATATTATCAATGCTTTTGGCCGATGAAACAAGGGACTAATCAATTCAAATACCGGAAATGTGGGTGAAGTGAGGTGAATCGATGTTTGCACAAACATTAGGATCAACGACATTAGGACTAAATGGGATGCTCATTACTGTTGAGGTCGATATAGCCGACGGCCTACCGAGTTTTGACATTGTCGGCCTCCCTGATACAGCAGTAAGAGAATCGCGCGAACGGGTACGTGCGGCTATAAAGAATTCTGGCTTTAAATTTCCAGCCAAGCGAATAACCGTTAATTTGGCCCCGGCAGACCTTAAAAAGGTCAGTTCAGGTCTTGATCTACCTATTGCTATTTGCATTTTAGCCGCCTGTGGCCATCTGACGTTGTCAGAAACAAAAAAGAGCTTATTTGCTGGTGAACTGTCGCTTGATGGTAAACTACGGGGCATTTCCGGTATTTTGCCAATTGCAATAAATTGTGTTGAACAAAGTATCAGCGAAATGTTCGTTGCGCCTGACAATACACCCGAAGCGCTCTTAGTCGGCGGTCTAACTATCTATTCACCATCATCACTCAGTCAGCTGATAGCGCATTTGCGGGATGCTCCGATGATGGCACCAGCTCAAAAAATTGAGCAAACCTATCGGTCGACAACTACCGAAGACTTTGCTGATGTGCAGGGTCAGGCTGTCGCGAAGCGGGCCCTCGAAATTGCAGCCGCTGGCGGCCATAATTTGATTATGATCGGACCACCGGGCTCGGGCAAAACCATGCTGGCGCAGCGCATTCCCTCAATTCTCCCGCCAATGACTGACCACGAATCACTTGATGTTACCAAAATATATAGCGTGGCGGGCCTGCTCGACAGCACCAGTGGACTGATTACAACCCGTCCATTTAGAAATCCTCATCATACAATCTCTGCTGCTACAATGACATAATGGGTGGGAAATATATATAATGATAGGCACTCTTTCAATGAGTGTCTTTTTTGTTTATAGAAATTTCACAGGCATACTTAAAAAAAGTTAAGTATTTACTATACAATATATAACCAAAAAATGAGGTGGAAAAATGCCAAGAGAAAAATATGGAGTACAACCGATAATTTTAACCTTTAGCGATGGCGACCCAATATTAGCAGGTGCTTATGAAGCGGCTTATAAAGCTGGTGATGAAGAGGGAATGAAAACGGCAATAAAGAGATACAAATTTCAAATTAAGAAATACTTAAACGCTTTAATTGCGTCTATAGACCGTCATGCAAAAAGCAGTTTAGCCAAACGCTGGAAGGACATAAAAATTGTATTTGCTGCCTCATATAACAATGGCGATGATTCAAGAGATTTAGCTTGGTTAAAATTTTGTGGTGATGAAAAAGGAATAGAAAGAGCTAAAGTTGCGCCCGAAAGATTGCATATTCATGTATTAATTACTGGCACGTGCGCTTTCACAGTAAAAGAATATATTGACAATTATTGGCGGTACATAGATACGGATAATAAAATATCTCGTCATGGATTAGTTGAAAAAGACTATGATGCATTGAAGGGGAATTTAGATACAGAAATGGGTTTAAATAATTATTTAGATTATATGAAAAATCAAGCATTTACAGTAAGGAACTGGTGTCAAAATAAACCAGCATAAATCCCTTGTTCATGGTCGGAATTAAAAAATAATATCGCGTAACCCTATGAAATATAAGGCTTCGCGATACATAAGAATGGTCAAAAAATATACACTTTATTAATAGATAAAATATATTATATTAGTAAATCTGTCAATATATAATATTTGAAAATTTTTAAAGGGGAAAAACGTGAAATGCAAATCATAAAGGTATTAATCAAGCTGACAATATAAAGCTACTGCTTAAACCCGTCTACAATGACAAAAGATGAATTTATAAACAAAGTACAACCGGAATTTGAAAAGCTTAAAAATGATAAAGGTGAAATCAATATGATTTTAGAGGTTTAACCGGGTATAAATTATAAAACAAGTATTTTGCAAATAAGGCATGACCAATCATATTGACCATGTAAATAGAAATCAAGCATAGAGCTGATATGCAGTCTGAATGGTAAATATACCATTCGATTATAAGATGTCATCAATTTGCATATATTTGTTTAATTATGGTACAATTACCCAAAGAAATACAATTTTTGCAATGGAAGGATGATGCTTTAAGATGTTTAAAATCATTGCTGGAGATTTTCCAAAAGATACAAATTTTGATGTAACTTTTGGGCAGGCTTCTTTAATTTATGGCGGACTTTTTAATATGACAAATATAGCTCTCAATAAAAATATTGACCATATAGAAATTCTTACAGAAGAGAATAAGAAAAAATTTTTAAGGTCAGCAGGCTGGGGGTTGGCTAGTGCAGCCGTGGCAGGTTTTTTGACAGGTGGAATAGGTGCTATTGTAGCTGGTACTGCTGGGGTATTAACTGGTGGTAATAAAAAAGAGGTTGTTTTTGCCTGTTATCTAAAAAATGGTAAGAAATTCATGGCAAAAGCTGACCCCAAAACTTATCAAAAGATTTCTGCGCTTGCTTTTTGATTTAGGGATATTAACAAATACTTTAAGGAGATAAATACCGATGAATCAGAGGATACTTATTTGGGGCATGATGGGCATAATAGCTATTTCCTTTATTTTAGGTGGTTGTGGTAATTCCGATGATAAAAAAGCTGTACAGCAAACAACTAAACAATCCAATGAAGTGAAGAAACAACAGGCAGAAGCGACAAAGGAGCTTCCGAAAATCAACTTTACAGGCCAAATCAATCCAACAGTAGCACAGAAAGGCTCAAAAGTTGTCATTCGGATTGATGTTGAGAACCTTGATAAAGAAAAGACTATTGATAATGTACGATTGCTATTTAGTGATTCCGATTTTCTTGAACAAGGATTAATTATTGTCAATGTAATGAGCGGCGGACAACAAGACGGGCGTGCCTTTGTATGGCAAAATGAAGGTATGAAGATGAAACCCGGCGAGAAACGTTCTTTCCAAATTGTCGCCCAAGCAAATAAACCGGGTAAATACCAAAGTATAATTCAGATTAAAGATGCAAAATCTAGTAAGGAATATAAAGACCCAAGTAATAATTCTGAACTGGTTGCCAAGTTAACGGTATTGAATTAGACCAATTTTATATAATAGATATGGAGGAGTATATTTTGAAAAGGGTTTTTATATTAGCGTTAGGTTTGATGTTTGCTTTACATATTACGGCCTTTGCAGAAATAAATAAAAGCGTAGGCGATTATTATACAAATATAGAAAGTTCATATCAATTATGCAAGAATGAACCGAATGACAAAAGCTGTATTTTAAGTGTACAAGTGTAATGCGTGCTTTTGCAACTTCATGGTCAGAAGAAACACGGTATTTGATGTTATGGGCTCCGAAAACAAATAATCAAGGTGATACGGTTTTGTTTTCCAAGAAAAACACTCCCAAAATTGAAATAGTAAAAAACGGTCAATCGAGTTATATTATTTTAAATAAAGTTCAAAATTTTAGTGATGATTCTATGTGGCTTATAATAAAACGTGATTC
Organism: Negativicutes bacterium; assembly: GCA_028707635.1. Classification (GTDB taxonomy): domain Bacteria; phylum Bacillota; class Negativicutes; order JAAYSF01; family JAAYSF01; genus STF2-20. The sequence goes on along the minus strand of JAQWAQ010000021.1, from coordinate 21,769 downwards.
ATTGAAGGAAACATATATGGCTGATAACGTATATATTGTTTTTCCAACAATGAGCAATGGAATAAAGAAGTTTGAAATACCTAAAGAAATCGTTGCTGAATGGGAGACTGTTCTTTCTACAGATATGAAAAAATTACGCACAGAAATGATGAATAAATAAATGTAATTTGTTTAGGGGTCTTTAAGTTAATCATTAATCATGAAATCAAAAATCAGCCTATCCAACCGGATGGGTTGATTTTAATTTTTATAGGGTTTAAATTATAAACCAGTATCTTGGTAAATATGGTATGACCATTCATATAGACTATGCAAATAAAAATCAAGCATGGGGCTAATATGGCGGTTTAAATGGATATATTGTTTGATTATTTAGTGTAATAATCGAATCAGATAAAATATGGTCATGTAAAAAAATCCTTGTTAAAATCTGCTATAATTATACTTAGATATTTTATGGTGGTGAAATAAATGAATGACCCGAGACGACACCATTATGTAGCCCAGATGTATCTTGCTGGGTTTACGGATATAAGTATAAAAGATGGACAAATCATTGATGTAGCCATTTTACAGGCGGCGAAAGAACGGCGGAAAGTTATTTATATAGAAAATCGAGCTGAATGTCTATTTCGATAAAGAAATAAATGGGTATATAGGAGAATTAAATGGAATTTTACAAGAATATTTTTATAAAGTATCTAATAAGAAATTTTAATAATTATTTAGGTCGGGACTTATATTTTAGAATTTTATATAAAAAATCTATAACTGAGTATCTTGAATTTGTTGATTCAAATGAAGATTATAAAAAGTTTTCAAACGAACAATCTGGAAGTATGTGTAAGATAGAAATATTTGATATGTTAGATAATAATGGAATGAATAAGTTGATAAGGTCTTTATATAAACTTAACGATAAAAAATACAAAGTTAAAAATAATTTTCGTAAGCCGCCTAAATTCAAAAATTTACGTTATACACAAATGCAAATAAACCATACGGGTTCTGGTATTTTAGCTGAAATCATATTAAAAGAAAATGAGTTTATCAGTACAATTAACTTAGCATATACTCAAATTAATAATCAAGAATTTGTTATATGTTACGCGTTTTGGTTAAATAAAATGATAAATTCTCATGAAAGAAGTTCCTCTTTTATAAGAAATAATATTAAAAATACCTTTAAAGGTCAATATCAATCCGTTTATAATATGAAACAGATAATAAAGGGAGGAATGGAAGAAATATTAAAAATTGAAGAAAGTTTCTTTCGAGATATTTTTCAATCATACATTGTTAATAATTTATATACGAAATTTGGCATAAAGTATAAATTGCCTATATTATTCTATAATCAGTTTTCGTCTGAATTGGAAGTTGAATTAAGAACCCCTTTTTTATCTAAAAGTTTTTTTAATAAAAAAGATAAATGTTATTTGTGGATAAATATGTGGAAGGATGAACCTTCTTTAGATGTATTTTATTTTACAGACGTTATTCCCGATATAGATTTTATATCTTATTTTCAATATTTAGGTAATGAGTTTTATTATTATATTTTTGAACATATCGAATGTGCAGAATTGAATTCAAGAATTGGTAAATATTTAAATTTTAAAAAGAAATATGTCACCCAAGGGGATTGTCATTGGGTAATTGATAAAATAAAAACAATTGGAGACAGTAAATTAAGATATACTCCATATATTATTGAACATATAGAAAAAATGAATGATGACTGGGAAAATTATGAGAATGGAGAAAAAACAAATAAAAAATTTCTTAAATACCCAGAATATTTAACAAGATATGAAGCGATATACAAAGAACATTTAGTTTATTTTAATAATCTTTTCAGTGTTCAAAATAATACATTGGTATTGCGGGTTGCTAAAAGAACGTTTTATTTTACAATTATAGGTATATTGCTGACATGTATAAGCATATGGGTTACATATTTAACTTCCCAACATTGATAATACAAGTATAAACTTAATGATATTTTAGATTTTTATAGGTTTAACAAAAAAGCCGCCCATTAGCAGGCGGCTTTTTTATGATTAATTAGTTAATTCGCGTTTATCAAAAGTATCAAGAAAGGCAAATACATCATCGGCTGTTCCCGATAATTGATAATAACCCGTTCTGCCATTTCTATATTTCAACAATCCGCGTTCAAGGAGGAATTTTAGTGTTTTAGAAGCAATTGGCTTAATATCCCTGTAATTGGTATTTTTTAGTAAATATTGTTCTAGTGTTGCGGCAATATCCTTGGACTGAATGTATTCGTTATTTTGGAAGTATTTAATTATATATTTTACGATTTCTATGAAAACAAATATAGGCAATTTCAAAGAATATGATCCTCCGCCCGCGCTTACAAATTCCATAACAATCTCCTGATTTTTACATACGTATCCGTCTTTTTTAATAAAAACAGATTCGACAGGGAGAGTTTGGGCAACAATTGGAGTAGATTTAGCAATTTTTTTATTAATTACATTATCTTCCCCATTATTTGCAAATAGGTTGTCCCAGTGATTTCTGTGGTCTAATAAATCTTTGGTAAATTTTATTAAACTTTTCGATTTGTCATTATACTCTTGTGCTTTTTCGAAATTTCCCTTTTTTAATTCTTCTGGGGCAAGGGACATAATACTTTCATTAACAGAATTAACAGCAGACAATAAAAGGTCAAACGCACTTCCTACATCGTTAATTTTTTGAAGGATTTCCGTATTCATACATCACACCATCCAATCATTAGAATATATGTAGTTATTCCAGAGGTTCCTCTTGAGATAATAATACTACAGATACAATCTCTAGTCAACTAAAGATGAACATGGGATAAAATTAAATATGGGAGTTTGTCAATTCAACACAATGCAATTATGTGTAATTGAAAAAATAGCGACAGTCCCAGGAATTCCGGGGGTTATAAACAAATTTACAAATTTAGCCAAAATATGCTTTACATTACAATTACACATAATGTATAATGAGAACACACGATATGTGTAATTCGAACAAATGGGCGAATTTTGGGGGCGGTGATGTATGGAACTGGTTGAACCAATCAGAGATAAAAAAAAGATTGAGGATATAAAAAAATACCTCAAAAAGAAAAACCTTCGAGACTATACCTTGTTTGTTTTGGGCATTAATTCTGGTTTACGTATTTCAGATTTGCTAAGATTGACAGTCGAAGATGTCAAAGGTAGAGAGCGTATTACAATTCGGGAACAAAAAACGGATAAATTAAAGGACTTCCCCCTTTCCGATACATGTAAAAAGGCCATTGATGAATATTTGAAAAATACGGGATTGGAAACCGGGGCGTTATTTAAAAGCCGTGAAGGGCAAAATAAAGCCATTACCCGCTTTCAAGCGTATAAAATTATTAATGAAGCGGCAAGGCAAAATAAAATCACTTACGCGATTGGTACACATACCCTTCGCAAGACCTTTGGATATTGGGCATATAAGTCGGGTGTGGATATTGTGGCAATTCAGCAATTGTTGAACCATTCCGCCCCCAGTGTTACTTTACGGTATATTGGCATAACAAAAGACGAACTGGACAAGGTTTATATAAACCTAAATTTATAATAATAAGTTTAAGGCACCTTTAAAACCTTTTAAGGTGTCTTATTTTATAAAACAAATAGACTGAATATTCAGTAAAAGGAGCTGGCGAACATGGGGTATTTAGAAATGTACCAGAAAGCAAGAAACGAGTATCAAAAAAGATTGGGGGAAATCAATGCGGATGTAAACCTATCCGCAACGGGCAGAGCGAATGAACGTGATAAGGCTTTTGCAAAGTATCAAACCGCAATTAATGACATTGCCAAGGACTACAACAAGACCATGGCAGACAAGGAAGAAAGTCTAAAATTCTGCAAGGAGAAAATGCGGGAAACCGTAGTAAACATTGATGCGGAAACAATCTTCAAACAGTATTACTTGTTTAGAGGATTTGCTTCAAAATTGGCAATGGCGGACACCGAAAGGGAATTTTTAAACCAAGTAATTGATATGGCAGAAGGTAATGAAATGCAACGCCGGGCATTGGTCAATAATTTCAGCGCCATATTGAAATCGGGGCAGGATTTTGTCGCCAAGGATATTGCCTATCATCCTGACGTTAACCTATGGAATGAAGATGCAAACAAGCTGGGCAAAGAGAATAATGGCATTGATGCCAAACTAAAAGCGGCAATTGGCGTTATGGAATCTAGGTTAAAGCAGGTATATGTTAAAACCTCGGAATCATTGAAAACGGAAAAAGTCCTGCGGCAAGAAGAACGGGCAAAGGTTCTTACGGGCGAAATGCTTGAAATGAATGGTGATGTATCAATGATTCAACGATTGTTCAAGCAAGACCAACCTAACGTGCAATTGCCAGTATTTAAAATGCCAGGGCAAGAATGGGCAGACATTGTAAATTCCGTAAATGGTTAAAAATCAATAGTCCGGGGCATAACCAAACCCCGGACATAATTCGCATATTTTAGGGGGCAAAAACATGGTACTTGTAATTTGTTCAAGAGAATTTATAGAGGACGGCAAGATATATGCACGTGGCGAATTACTTGAAATCTCGGAAGAACGGGCAAAAGAATTGGATAATCAGGGGCATTTAATAAAAACAAGCGTTATCATTGGCAAGGATTATGCCAAATTTCTCTTGGATGAATACGCACCGCAATATCCGAATGGTGAAGTAAAAACCATTGATTGCTTATATATTTAGGGGGCAGGGGCAAATGTTAAGAGCAAAATGTTTAGCTAAAATCCAAGAGAACGGGCGTATATACGTTAAAGGTGAATATATCCAATTGCCAGAAGAACGGGCGGTAAAGCTGGCGCAGGATGGCAAAATCATTGGGATTAGTGATGAAATGGACACGGTTACTATAAAACCCGTTACGTATAAAGGAGCATTTCGTCAGCCAACACAAGGAAAACAATTAATAAGCCAAACCTTCATGTTTGCGGTATCAGAAACGGGGGCGTAAGTATGGCAAATGAACTTACAACAAAACAAGAAAAAGCAATTATTGCATTAATGACCCAGCCAACCTTACATGAAGCGGCTCAATCGGTCGGGGTATCATATGTAACCATAAATAGTTGGCTGAAAAATCCTTTCTTTAACCAAGAGTTCAAACGGATGAGGGATAAAGCCGTAGAATCTGCATTAGGCAAAATACAAAATTCAAGTAATAATGCCGTCAATGTATTGATTGGCATTATGAATGATGAATCGAAAAATGCTAATGTTCGGGTAACTGCCGCTAAAACCATTGTAGAATTTAGCATGAAAATACGTGATTCGGATGTTTCAGCACAGCTTGAAGAATTGACACAATTAATTAAAACGGGTAAAGGGACGGTGCAATATTTTGAATAACATAAAAAAGAAAATTGCCGAATTAGAAAATATGGTGCAACATGATACCCCCTGCATTGAACTCATATCTTCAAACAATCAAAAACAGGTTGTTCCGTTGAATGATGTTATTGAAATTCATATGGGAGCAACGGGCAAAGACATGGGGGCACAATTTGATAAAGTGAAGGATGCAAAAGCCATGATTGACCCGACACCATTTGAGGTATGTTTAATAAAGCAAGCGAAGAATATCCCAAATTATCAAGAGTACCGCCAAGAACGGCAACTGGGTAAATAATGAACATCTTAGTATTATTTGAATAGAGGGCATAGGTAAATATACTATGCTCTCTTTTTATCCCCGCAGAATAGAAATATGACGGTCTGCTTCAATTATTAAGATAAGCCTGCTAAATTATGTTGGTATAAATGTATATTGTATACTTTCAAAAAACAATTAATTTTTTCAAAAGTTTACTATATATTAAGCGTTCGAATCATTTCGGGCAAAATATTAAAATATGGAGAGTGGATAAAAATGAAAAAATGCGTAGCGTATTGTCGTGTAAGTACGGATTCTAGTGACCAGTTGAATAGTTTGAGAAACCAAACAGGTTATTATCTGGAAAAATTTCAACAAGAGGGTTTTGTTCCTGCAAAATCTGGAATGCTATATCGAAAGGATGGCGCTACAGATATATTAGAAGGAATTTTCGCTGATGAAGGTATTTCGGGAACTAGTACAAAAAATAGAGAAGCTTTTAAAGCTATGATTGAAGCGGCATATAAAAAGGAATTTGATATAATTTATGTTAAAAACATTAGTCGTTTTGGCAGAAGTGTTGAAGATATTGCCAAAGTATTGAAAGATTTAAAAGTAGCAGGCGTTGAGGTAAGATTTGAGGATAATAATTTAAGTAATCTCAATGGCGCGCATGAAGTCATGATTAATGTGCTTACTTCTCTTGCTCAAGATGAAAGCCGAACAAAATCTGATGCGGTAAAGTTTGGTATTAGAAGATTACAAGAAAACGGCGGATGGAGCACAGGCGAGCCATTCGGGTATAAGATTGTAAAAAAGTATTTGCAAAAATATGAATCAGAGGCAGAGGTGGTTAAGCTAATCTATCAATTATTTTTAGAGGGAAATGGTACAGGTAAAATTTGCCGCTACCTTAATAGTAAGCACATACCAACAAAAAAAGGAGTGCAATGGAGTCAAAATCAAGTAGTAACCATTTTAAAGAATCCGCTATACACTGGAAAACAAATTACACATAAGAAGGAAACTAATGATGTAAATAGAAAAACATTTCAAAACATAGATAAAGAGGAATGGATTATTCGTCCTAAAGAAGAATTGCGTATTATTAATAATGAAACATTTTTAACTGTTCAAGCCGAGCGTGAAAAACGAGCATCTATGTTAAAAGATGGACATAGAAATAGCAATACACATTTATTTAGCAATATATTATATTGTGGAAAGTGTGGCGGCAATCTAAAAAGAAAAAAAAGGCACACATTACCTGGGCGGGATATAGGTTACGAGTTTACATGTGCGATAAATGATATGTATGGTAAATCAAGATGTGATTGCCGCAATGCGGTAACTGAACAGGTAATAATGGAAAAGGTTCAAGAAAGAATCCAACTTTTACGAGAATATGCGATAGATGGTATGGAAGATTTACTAAAAATATACATGATGGTTCATTTTGATTATGACACAAGCCCGGAACGAATTAATGAGCTAGAGAAACAAATATCAAAGCTTAACAATAGAATTGATAAAAATGAGGAGCTATCTTTTGATAAAGAAATACCAAAAGATGAATGTAAACGAAGGAATAAAAAATACCGTGACGAATTGAATATAATACAAAATGAACTAGATAAAATTAACAATCTTGAAAACATGAAGCAACAGGCAAGATTGCAATTCAATGAATTTAAAAATGAACTTTTGAATATTGATATTAACAATTTGACGAATAAACAATTAAAATTAATTTTTAACCGTATTATTATTAGAACTTTTGTATGGTCAAAGAAGAAAATATCAAAGTCGATTGAATATGACTTCAAGTTTTTAAACCTACCATCAAGTGAATTAGATAAACTAATGGAAGGTCTTCAGAGTCAACTGGGTAAGATAAGGGTGCCAATCTTTGTGGATTCTATAGGAGATGATGACGACGACGAAATTGGAATTTATGGATGAACGAATATAATATAATGCAAGTGCTGAGTTTCTATCATATATATATAGTGGTATATTTACGTATACCACTATATCCACCCATTTTGTCATACTACCAACTGCGGGAATGATTGGGGGAGGACGAATTCCCCGCCCGGGTGAAGTCACCTTAAGTCATCATGGTGTCTTGTTTTTGGACGAGCTACCCGAATTTCCCCGAACCGTGCTGGAAGTTCTGCGCCAACCATTGGAAGATGGACAAGTGACAATATCACGGGTTAATGCTTCACTATCCTATCCATCAAAATCGATTCTAATTTCTGCGATGAACCCATGTCCGTGCGGCTACCTAACTGACCCGACCCATGAATGCACCTGTAGTTCCGGTGATATACGACGCTATGTGAGAAAAATTTCCGGGCCTTTACTAGACAGAATCGATATTCATGTCAATGTACCACGCCTGCAATATGATGAGATGACAAATATTACTCCATCAGAATCATCATCCCTAATTCGGGCCCGAGTGGAAAATGCCCGCACGCTTCAGCAAAATCGCCTTAAAAAATTCGGGATATTTTGCAACGCACAAATGAGCCATAAACATATCAAAATAACCTGCAAAATAACTTTGAACGCTCAGAATATGCTCAAGGTCGCCTTTGACAAGATGGGCTTGAGTGCAAGAGCCTATGACCGCATTATCAAAGTGGCGCGAACGATTGCTGACTTAGCTGAAACCGACGTGATCGAAGAAATACATATCGCTGAAGCAATTCATTATCGTGATTCCCTCAAAGTTTTGTAGGTCAATTGCAACGAGTAAGGAATATTAAAGGTTTTTATGTTATTTTTGTTAGAGGAGTATTCATTGTGGATTTACTTAAAACATACTCAAATCTATCACACCAACACCGAATTTATCTTTTGCTTATTATTAGCATTGTAATGATATCGCTCATTAGTTTTATGACGACCAATACTAGTGACAGCATTTCCCCTGTTGCATCCTCACCCGCAACAACGCCTCTAGTGAGTAAAAAGCAATTAAAAGCCGGGCCTTCTATGCCAACAGGTTACCAAAGTAAAACTGCCGTGACTCGTGACCCGTTTTCTCTACCACCGGAATACAAAACAGCCAATATGGATAACGGGCTTTCACAGCATAGTGATACTAGTAATTCCCTATCAGTTTTTAATAGTAAACCCCAAACTCAACAACCTCCAGATACCTTAAAACTGACGGGTCTAGCTGGTGCCGGGGACAACCGCATGGCTGTCATAAGATCCGGTAATAAAAGCAAGACCTATAGTATTCATGAGAAAGTAGGTTTATACATAATCTTGCATGTTACTGAAAATGCAGTTATTTTGGATGGTCCAGGCGGAAAGAGGATCCTCCACTTGGAAGGAGCAACTAAAAATGGCGCTGGAGGCAAGAATGAAGCGTAACGCAATTATAATTATATTCTTAACTTTGTTTATATCGATACTCTTGCCTAGTTATGCAGGAGCACAAAATGTTGATTTAAATTTTGTTGATGAAGATGTACGTACTATTTTCTACACCTTGGCTTCGGTCAGCCATACCAACATCATAGTTGATGATGTAGTGCAAGGCAAGATTACCATCCGCTTAAATAATGTTCCACTTGAGACTGCAATTGATTTAATCACCAAAACCAAAGGCCTTACTTACCAAAAGGTCGGCGATGTAATCGCTATTGGCACGCCAAATCATTTAGGCAGAGGCTTTGGTAATATTCATGTTTATAAACTCAAGTATGCTCAGCCTAATCAAGCTCTTAATATGATTATGGCAATGCTATTTGGCGAAAAAGCAGGGGTAAAGGAATCCGCGCAACAAGGTCAGCAACAGGCAACACAACAATCAAGCCAACAAACTGAAACAACCAGAACAACGACAACTATAAAAACCTATGACCGGGTTCAAATCGATGAAGCCATAAACTCAATCATTTTCTACGGTTCACAGAATGAAGCTGATCAAATCGAAAAGCTTATCACCGAAATTGATATTCCTGCCCAGCAAGTTTCATTAGAAGCCCAGGTAATTGCAATCAGTAAAAGTGCTCTAAAGGATCTCGGAGTTGATTGGGAATGGCAAAAAGCTCCAACTTATGCTGAATATGAACAACCGACGATTGAACTTGTCGCCGATGGGACAGATGCAAACGGCAATACTAAGTATAGGGAAGTTACCACAGAACAAGGTAAATTCACGCGAAATAAATCAGAAATGATTGGAACAATCCGCTTTGGCAGAAGCCCCAATGGTTTCCCTTATGAATTTCTCTATCAGGCCAAAATTAGCGCCCTAATCAGCAATGGGAATGCCAAAGTATTGGCCAGGCCGAAGGTGACTACGATTAACGGCAAACAGGCTTATATTTTGATTGGAGACAGCATTCCAGTCCCAGTAACAACAACCCAAAATGACATTACGACGAATTCGTATGAATATAAAGATGCAGGGATCATGCTCAAATACACGCCTCGTATCAATTCTGACGGAAAGATTACCGCTGTTGTTCATACTGAAGTGAGCACCCCAATTCTTATCCCATCATTGAACGCCTATCAAATTACCAAGCGGGAAGCAAGCACTGAAGTCCGGCTAAATGACGGTGAAACAATGGTTATCGGCGGACTGATTGGCTCGCAAGAATCCGGCGGCAAAAATAAAGTCCCGTTTTTAGGCGATCTTCCGCTTATCGGTAAATTATTTCAGAGCGTCCATGAATCAAAAACAGAAACAGAAGTTGTGATATTTTTAACACCGCATATTGTCAACTAAAAACAGCACAATTGTGCTGTTTTTTAAGCCGGGAGGTGCATTTTTGTATAATCTATTATGTCCTAACCTTGTTGTAAAATCACTCTCTGATATAAATATTGGCGATATAAAAGAGCGTAAAATACGTGGCTTTATTTTTGATCTTGATAACACAATCATTTCTTGGGATAGCCCGACAATGCAGCCAGAAATTATTGATTGGATACATTACTTAATTAATGAAGGGTATAAAGTGTGTTTGCTCTCAAATAACATGGCAGCACGAGTAAGCGATATTGCCTCAAAATTCGATATTCCCTTTGTTTCCAGAGCCTATAAACCTGCAAAAGCTGGCTTTCGCCGGGCGGCCAACCTGATGAAGCTTAATTCAAATGAAATAGCGGTAGTGGGGGATCAGCTTTTTACTGACGTTTTAGGTGGAAATAGACTAGGAATGTATACTATTTGGGTTTCTCCCTTAAGTTCCCGTGAATTTATTGGCACTAAAATAACGCGAAAACTAGAAAAAATCACTGTCCGAATATTAAAAGCCAAAGGTTTAATAAAGTGAGGATATAACATGATATCTGGAAAAACAAAATTAGTTGGCCTAATAGGACATCCTGTTGAACATTCAATATCGCCGGCTATCCATAATTCTGCCTTTGCCGCCCACGGATTAGATTATGCCTACCTTCCCTTGCCTGTAGAGCCAGCTAATCTTGCTGCTGCAATTGCGGGAATAAAGGCATTAAGCTTTGCAGGAGCAAATGTAACCATCCCGTTTAAAGTGGATGTGATGCCATATTTGGATGAAATTGATAGTACAGCTCGGTTCATTGGGGCTGTCAATACCATTGTCATCAAAAATGGCAAATCGATTGGCTACAATACTGATGCCGAAGGATTTATTAAATCCCTGCAGCAAAAAGCTATTGTAATCAAAAACCGGAACGCCGTTCTCTTAGGGGCTGGAGGCGCAGCTCGCGCCGTTGTTTGCGGTCTCATTGGATATGGCGTTTCACAAATCACCGTACTAGCCCGCAATCGAGACAAGGCAGAACAGTTTGCACAATCCTTTGAAAATCCTACAATTTTTGGTGGGGCCTGGGATAACGATACTGCTAAAAAAGCAATGCGTTCTTGTCATATATTAATCAATTGTACTCCGCTTGGGATGCATCCCATGATAGATAATGCACCTCCTCTTGATTGGGACAACGTTGCTAGCAATGCTGCCGTTTGCGATTTAATCTATAACCCGACAACAACTAAGTTTTTGGCTACTGCGGCTCAATCAGGCTATAGGACCTTAAATGGTGAGGGTATGCTAGTTGAGCAGGCAGCATTAGCATTTAAGCTCTGGACAGGGCAAGAGGCGCCACGAAATGTTATGTACGAGACCTTCATTACTACTTTTTCTAGAACATCGTAATTTTTTGTGTAAGTATGCAGGAAAACAATTGAGCTTTTCGAATATAGCAGATAAAATATGGACGCAATGATTTTCCGATATATTGGGTCACTTTATGCATAATAGAGCGAGTAGTGCAACCGGTCAGACCATTTGAATCGATTTTCCATGGATGACGATTGCTTTTTATGTAAAAGGGTGGTGTGACTTTGTTTAAAGGCCGTAAAAGATTAGGTGACTTACTCGTCGATTCAGGTTTGCTGGGTAATGAACATTTAGAAAAAGCACTTAGTGTTCAAGTGAAAACCGGTGAACGTCTGGGCAAAGTCTTAATTAATCTTGGTTACCTCACGGCAGAAAATAAGATTGATGTGCTTGAATTTCAACTTGGTGTCCCTCATGTTCATTTAACAGCCATAAATATCAACAAGGAAGTCGCCAGCACGATTCCCGCGTCAATGGCAGAAAAATATCATATGATTCCAATTAAGAAAGAAGGCAAAAAATTAACCATAGCGATGGTTGACCCTACCAACTTTTATGCCATCGATGATGTTCGCATGATTTCTGGCTGCGATGTTGAAGCTGTTATCGCCGCTGAAGGCGAGATTACTCGTGCCATTAATGAATCCTATGGCGTGAGTGAAATTGTTGAGAAAGCCATTAACAAATTAAACCAAGTGGATGTTCCCACACTTACTAATCTTCAAACAGTTGACGATGCTCCAATTATATGCATAGTGAATTCATTGATACAACAAGCAATAAAAGAACGCGCCAGTGATATTCATATTGAACCGCAAGACAATAGCGTTCGTGTCAGATTTCGCATTGATGGTGTGTTGAGAGAAGTAGTTACCTTTCCTAAGCATACTCACGCGGCGATCATCTCACGCATAAAAATTATGAGTGAGATGGACATTGCCGAAAAACGTTTACCACAGGACGGCAGGATAGAAGTGACTGCGGCAGGTCGTAATATTGATCTTAGAGTTTCGTCACTGCCAACAATTCTCGGTGAAAAAATGGTTTTGCGGATCCTTGACAAAAAGTCCGCAATCTTAGATATACAAGGACTGGGGTTTTCGGCTCATAATTTAAAATCTTATCAACGCCTGTATAGCCAAGCGTATGGCATGATTCTAGTAACAGGACCGACTGGTTCCGGTAAAACAACAACACTATACTCTACCTTAACAACGCTGAATACGCCAACACAAAATATCATTACAGTAGAAGAACCTGTCGAGTATCTATTAGACGGGATCAATCAGGTCCAAGTCAATTCCAAAGCAGGCCTGTCTTTTTCTAATGGTTTGCGTTCCATTCTGCGACAAGACCCTAATATCGTAATGGTAGGCGAGATCCGCGATACCGAAACGGCTAATATTGCCATAAGAGCCGCCTTAACAGGGCATCTTGTTTTCAGCACTTTACATACGAATGACGCCGCCGGAGCTATTACACGATTAATTGATATGGGTGTTGAGGACTTCCTCGTTGCCTCATCAGTCCTTGGTGTGGTAGCACAACGCTTAATCCGCCTGATTTGTCCAGATTGTAAAATAAAGTATATACCAGAAGCCGGTTCTCCTGAAATGGCGTTTATCGGAGCAGCTCCTGATAAAACCATCATTTTGTATCGAGGTACAGGCTGCCCGCACTGCAACCATACCGGTTACAAAGGTAGAATGTCTATTCATGAAGTCATGCCAGTTAGTGTAAAGTTGCGTGAAGCAATTCATCAACGATTATCTAGTGATGAATTGAGTAAAATCGCTGTAACCGAAAGCATGACGACAATGCGCCAGGATGGTATTGATAAGGCTCTTAACGGCTTGACAACAATTAAGGAAGTAATGAGAGTCGCTTATTCGGGATTATAAGGAGATCGCAACTATGGAAACTCTCTTGAGAGAAGCAGTAACACGCCAAGCTTCAGATTTACATCTAACAGTTGGACTGCCGCCAATGCTTCGTATCGCCGGCAGCCTTGTAAAAACCACCCATCAAGTATTAGTACCAACTGATACCGACCTACTCTTCTCGTCCATCACTTCATCCGAGCAGCGGGCTTTATTTTTCCAAACTGGCGAACTAGACTTTTCCTATGCCGTCCCAGGACTTAGCCGCTTTAGGGTTAATGCCTTTCGGCAAAGAGGCACGACGGCAATCGTGATCAGAATCATCACCGAACAAATACCAACCCTTGCCCAACTTGGCCATCCTGATATTATTCAAACCCTTGCCCGGCGGCCACGCGGACTTGTCTTGGTAACAGGGCCAACCGGCAGTGGAAAAACAACGACTCTGGCTGCAATGATTAATTTAATCAATAGTGAACGGTCTTGCCATATTATCTCCTTAGAAGATCCGATTGAATACCTTCATAAACACAATAAGAGCATCATCAACCAACGTGAAATCAACGCTGATACAAAATCGTTTGCCAATGCATTGCGAGCCGCACTCCGTGAAGATCCTGACGTAATCCTGGTCGGGGAAATGCGTGACCCTGAAACCATTGCAACCGCCATTACAGCGGCCGAAACCGGCCACCTCGTTTTCGCAACCTTGCATACCGGTGATGCGGCCCAGACAATCGACCGGATTATTGATGTATTTCCACCCTATCAGCAACAGCAAATCCGCATCCAATTATCGCTCACATTACAAGGTATTGTTGCCCAACAACTCTTGCCCCGAGCTGATGGAGCTGGCCGCGTCGCAGCCTTAGAAGTCCTTATGGCCACGCCTGCGGTTCGTAATATTATTCGTGAAGGCAAAACGCATCAGATTATATCGGTGGTTCAAACCGGCAGCAAATTTGGTATGCAGGCAATGGACATGTCACTACGCAATCTTTGCCAAGATGGTATTGTTTCCTATGAAGAAGCCTTAAATAGGGCCATGGATCAAGAAACTTTTATTCGGCTTATTCATGGGTAACACCGCAGTTAAACTATTATAGAGTAAATTATGAGGTGAGAAGTAGTGGCCAAAACATTTTTCTATCAAGCCAAAAACCGGACTGGCCAGTTGTTAATAGGAACAATTCTGGCTGATAGTGAAAACGCAGTGGCTAACTATATTCGTGGCAAGGGTTATTTTGTTACTAAGATAAAAGTCCAACAAGAAAGTCTATCGCTAAAGACAATTTCCGACAATTTGACAAAAGTGACCATAAAGGATTTGGCCTTACTCTGCCGTCAATTCGCTACAATGGTTGATGCCGGGTTGTCTATGTTAAGTTGCTTAAATATTTTAATCGAACAAACCTATAATGCTAAACTCAAGGCTGCACTGGGTCAAGTCTACAAGAAAGTGCAAGAAGGAAATACTTTGTCAAGTGCACTTAACGACCATCCGAATATCTTCCCATCTTTAATGGTGAGCATGGTGGAGGCAGGTGAGCTTGGTGGCGTGCTGGATAATGTTCTAAATCGCCTTGCCGTTCATTTCGAAAAAGAACATAAAATGAATGAAAAGGTTAAATCAGCCTTGACGTACCCGGTCGTCGTAATTGGTATGGCGATGATCATAGTGATATTTATTTTAACCTTTATTCTGCCGACATTTACGCAAATGTTTGCCTCTATGAACGTTCAATTGCCGCCTGCTACACTGGCTCTATTAGCAGTGAGCACTTTCTTGCAAGATTATTGGCCGGCACTGTTTGTGTTAGTAATTGCCGTCACTTATCTACTGTCTATCTTATCTAAACGGCCACAGACAAAACTGATCATCGACCAAGCCGTTTTAAAAGTACCTATCTTTGGTATGTTGCGACGCAAAATCGCCATTGCCCGGTTCAGCAGAACACTAGGAACACTGATCCGCGGTGGAGTGCCGATTATCTCGGCCTTGGATGTTGTCAAAAAAACCACAACCAACGCCGGTATGATTCAGGCCCTCAAAGCGGCTCAAACCAGCATCAGCGAAGGCCTGGGACTATCGACCCCACTTGGTGCCAGCAATATCTTCACTGCCATGGTTGTTCAAATGGTCGCCGTTGGCGAAGAAACAGGCGAACTTGATAAAATGCTAGATAAGATTGCTGATTTCTACGAAAGTGATGTTGATGATGTTGTCGGACGGTTAAGCAGTCTTCTCGAACCTATCCTCATTGCAGTGTTGGGTGTAATCATCGGATTCATGATTATTGCCATCGTGCTGCCAATGTTTGACGCTGTTACTAGTATAGGAAATATGTGAGTGAGAGGGGGGGATTATGATTAAAAGAATTAGACAAAACATGAAAAGCCAAAAAGGATTTACTTTGGTTGAGTTGATGGTGGTTGTCGCTATTTTAGGCATTTTGGCCGCGATTGCAATACCTCGATTTAGTAATTCGACTGCCGCTGCTAATACAGCTAAAGCAGCCGCAGATTTACGGACTATTGATAGTGCAATTTCTATGTATTTAGCTAATGACACTACAGGAACTACAATAACAATACAGGATTTGGTTGATGATGGATATCTTGCTGCTGTCCCAAAATCGCCCTCTGGCAAAGTATATGTGAGTGGCACACTATCTACCAGCTCACTTACTGCCGGTGACTACTCGATTTCTGGTACAGACACAAAAATGCGCGGATCATTGACCGTCGGTACTACTGCTCACTATGCGGAAGACTTCCATAAATAGGCCTTCTGCCTAATTTTTATCAGGGCGGCATAAGCCGCCTTGATACTTTAATAACGGCTTAAGAGATATAATCAAAAAACAGCAACAAAATTTTATATGGAAATATTTTTTTCTTAGGAGAATTGTTTTGCTTGAATTTATCATTTTTTTATTTGGTCTTTCCATCGGCAGTTTTCTTAATGTCTGTATTTATCGCTTGCCGCAAAATCAATCTGTTATTTTTCCGGCGTCCCACTGTACTATGTGCGGGGAGCGGCTTAAAGCCTTAGACCTGATTCCGCTTATCAGTTATTTACTGCTCCAGGGACACTGCCGTTATTGCGGCGCCAAATTTACCAGGCGTTATCCCCTAGTAGAACTACTTACCGCTTGTTTGTTTGTCTATTGTCTTAAGGTTTTTGGAGTATCACTTCTGCTCTTAAAAGCACTCATATTAACTTCCTTTTTAATTGTGATCACTTATATTGACTTTGACCACCAGCTTATCTTAGATAAAGTGCTGATATGGCTAGCCGGAACTGGTGTTATAATAAATTTGATTCTCGATGATATCGCTGTCCTCGATATGCTGCTTGCGGGGGCTGTTGGCGGAGGACTGTTCCTTGCTGTCGCTTTAGTCAGTCGTGGTGGAATGGGAGGCGGCGATATAAAGTTTGTTGCCGCCTTGGGATTATGGTTGGGACTAAAAGCGACTCTACTGACGATATTGCTAGCTTTTATAGCCGGAGGAATAGGTGGGATTATTATGCTGATTTGTAAGATGAAAAAGCGCAAAGACTATATTCCTTTTGGTCCATTTATTTCATTTGGAGCTTTTGTAAGCTTAGTCTACGGCACTATAATAATCAATTGGTATATCACAGAATACTTATGAGGTTAAACATGCAACGTGGGTTTACAGTTATTGAAATTATTATTGTTATCGCTATTTTGGGCGTATTTGCCGGTCTGGCCCTACCAGCAGTAAATAACATGATCGCAAAGCAAAATTTGGATACATCAGCCCAGATACTCGCATCTGACCTGCGCTGGGTGCAGCAGTTATGCATTAACACTACACCAGACACGCTGTTTCCCCAAATAAAACCACTATCAAACAAATACATTGTCAAGAAAGGATCTAACGTAATAAAAACGGTAAACTTGCCAGATGGTATTACCATATCAGGTCCACAAACATTGACTTTCAGCATTAATGGAACACCCTTAACCGATAATCAGCCGTTGCCTGCAACACTGCTCTTAACCAGTAAGAACACTACAAACATCCGGCATGTAATTATTTCTACGGTTGGGCGAATCCGAGTGGAATAAATCTATTACCCGCAGTACCAAAGTGAAAAAAGGTGATGTAATGAATAAAACCTTATCCCAGCAAAACGGTTTTTTAATGCTTGAAATTGTATTGGCTGTATTGATTATTAGCATCGCATTGGTAGCTTCGCTGGGAATGTTTATTAATTCCACTAAAGCCAATGCGAACGCGGCTGAATATACGCTTGCAGCAACATTGGCTCAAAAGCAGCTCGAAATGTTAAAACTAAAAGATCCGCATACTTATTGGGCAGTCTTTGATTTAACAACTCAAACGCCTATTGCGTGGCAGGACAATACTAACCAGCCTCCAGCAAGCTATACCGTTGATACTGTCGCATCCGTCTGTCCGGAGAATTTAGATCTCGTTCAAGTAAAGGTTACCGTCACTTGGAATAAACCTACTTCAGACTCAAACCCCAGCGTTACACTGACAACTTTCTACCCAAAAATTTCTTTGTGAAAATAATTCTGATTGGATTGAGAATATGAAGTTAGCAAATCATTCAAACAATCAACACGGTCTCACGCTAATTGAACTCGTCATTGCGATGACCTTGACGGTACTTCTGTTAACCGCTTTGTTCACCTTGTTATCCACTTCACTTAAAGCTTGGACGCTGGGAGGTAGCAAAACTGAAGTTCAGCATACAGCCCGCTATTGTATTGATACCCTTACCCGCGATTTGCAATTTGCAAGCGAAATCACACTAATCAACGATAAAAGTCTGGATCTAGTAACTGATCAGTATCAAACAACTAAGAAAAAAGTGAACTATACAAATAATACCGTAGGCCAAATTGGAATTCTCTACAAAGATATTAATGATGGCAGTCCACGCCAACCCCTAACCGGTGGTCCAAACTCACCAATCAGCGTTGCAGTTCTCTTTAAGGACTTAACACCACTGAGCAGTCCTACCAGAAGTATCGGAATTACTCTGACAGCAACCGATATTAATACAAAACAGAATTTTACAATTGAAACCGCCGTGTCTTCAATGCTAATTCACTAATTCGGTCCCGGGAGGACTTATGCTTAGATTTACGATCAATGCACAGCAAGGATCAGCCGGAATATCAGCACTTTTATTTATGCTTTTACTTGGCATACTTGGCAGTGCTTTTGTGGCCATGAGTTCCACAGAGCTATTGACAGCCGTTAATTTTCGTGATGGCGTAGCAGCACAGTACCTTGCAGAAGCAGGAGTTCAAGATGCCCTCGTCAAATTAAAAACAAATAATAACGGTATCGCCGACAATACCAAGACAACTTCAGTATCCTTGCCCACTTTCACTAAAAACCAAAACTCACCGACAGAGGGATCTTGCAAAGTAACGATTACCGGAAATGGCGACCAAAGAACCATTACTTCTATTGCAACTGTTAATAAAGCCAAACGCCAACTTGTGGTGACTGTCCAGGTCCAGCTGAGCGGTGACTTATCTGACACAATTTTTGAATATGCCGCTTTTTCGGGTAATCTGATGACTCTTACGGGGAGTGGTGCGGTCGTAAATGGTGATGTTGGGACTTGGCATCCTCATATTGAAAATCAGAACGGGGGAACGATAAATGGCGATGTCTATGTCAAGGTTCGAACAGACAAGAAAATTAAAGACTTTCCCTCTTTCAAGAAAAAAGATTACGAGGATGGCCAAATTTTAGAGAATCTGCAGAATCGAACATACACTCTATCTGGCCGTTATCATGCCCCTAATGATTTAAATATGAATGGTGCTACATTTACTACCAGTCCAGGAGACGCTGCAATTATCTATGCAGGAAGCGGAACGAATTTAAATGGCTTAATCAATGGAAATATTACGATAATTGCTAATGGCGACGTCAATATTAACAGTGGTAATTATAGCAACCTTAAAATTTACGCGAACGGCATTATTAATATAAATTCACCACTGAACAATTCGCTAATTATGTCAAATGATAGCATTAATATTAATAGTTCTAGCCCAAATTCAACTGCGGTAATTTATGCCCAAAAGGACATTATAATAGGCGCTACAATTACAGGGTCAGTTGCCGCAAGTCATACGCTTCGTATCAATAGTGGGGGAGTTATTAATTACGATAAATCTATTGTCCAGCAATTAACAGGTCAAGCTGGTTCAAATTTTTCAATCGTTTCGTGGAATAACAAATAACGGGAGGTACATCATGCACATACATATTAAAAACTATATGGAAGACCTTGTTTGGAATTATCTGGATGTGATAATAGCTAAGCACCCACAGGTGTGTAACTGCGAAAAGTGTCGCTATGATATTGCGGCTCTGGCTTTGAATTTCCTACCGCCCCACTATATAGTCTCTGACAAAGGTGAAACGTATACGAAAGTCAAGTCACTTGAACAACAATTTAATGTGGATCTCATTTCTGCTATCAGTCAGGCCATAAGAATAGTAACAAATAAACCACGTCATGAAATGGAATAGCATCAGTTTAGCCGGGTCGCTAAATAAATTAAAGCAACTTCTCAACCATCACCCAAAAACGATCATCGGCATCGACTTAGGTACCCACTCGATTAAGGTAGTTGAAATCGACGTTAGCTCTGATAAACCCTTTCTTAAAAGAGTAGGTCTAGAAGATTATCACTCTGTAACTAACCCCGATAATTTATTTTTAGACAATACTGTAGTGCAAAAATTAGAACATCTCCTGACAACGAGTGGAATACTTGCCAAAGAGGCTGTTATCGCAATAAGTAGTAATAAAATATTTGTTAGAGAAATCACTTTTCCAGCAATGACAGAAGCTGAACTATGTGAAGCTGTAAAATGGGATTCTGAAAATTATGTTCCGTATCACCCCGGCAGCTATTATTATGATTTCTCGGTCCTTCCCAGTAGTAATACTCTTGAGTCAAAGATCCTGTTTGTGGCAGCCCCACAAGACGCTATCAACCGTGTTGTCAGTATCAGTAAGGAAGTTGGTTTAAAGCTCTTAGCCGTTGATATTGAACCACTGGCCTTACATCGAACGCTCAATACCTATAATAATTGCGCAATTTTAGATATTGGAGCTGCTGTGTCGCAAATCATCCTTTTCGAAAATGGAGTTCCGTATGTTACACGTTCCATTCCAATTGCCGGACAAAGTTTTACTTCAGAAATTATGCAAAGTCTTGACTTGGATTTTCCTGAAGCTGAGAACTTAAAAAAACGACAAAAAGGCCTTCTTCAGCAGCCAGATTTACAGGAAGGCTTGACAGATCTTAACCATAAATTAGCATTAATAGCCACTGATCTTATTCGGGAACTTAGTCGTACTTTAGATTATTATCAAATCCAAAATAAAAGCACAGTAATCGATAAGTTAATATTAACAGGTGGCGGTTCTAAGCTGGACAACCTTGATATGTATATCTCCAAACAATTAGGCCTGCCAGTAATCAACAACGATGTTCTTGAAGGATTAAATATTCCGGAATCATTTAGTGAAACCTACCTCCAAGAACTAGCGCCTCAATTTGCTGTAGCAATTGGCTTGGCCCTGCGCGGAGGTAAGTGATGATTCGAATAAACCTTCTACCTAAGGATGATCGCCAACCGGAATGGCCATTAAAAAGGATTTATGCAATTATTAGCGGTGCTTTATTGGTTGTGCTCATCCTTGCTTTTGCTGGTACTACTATTCAAATTTGGCATAAAGAGCGCCAAATTGTGGAAGCCCGCAATCAATATGAGTTGCTTCGCCCCACCGAGGTAATCATGCAGGATACCTCATTGAAGCAACAAACAGTGAATGCTAAAAATAATATTTTGACAAACTTGACTAATGAACGGAAATCATGGGCGCCCATTATAGGCCACCTGGCGACTTTAACAACACCACGCATCTGGTTTACTGAACTTAGCACTATTAACAAAGATGCAATAAAAGTTATTGGTATTGCGGATAATTACCAGGAAATTTCAACGTTTCTCCAACGCCTTGAACAAGATACGATTTTTGCTGAAC
>JAQWAQ010000120.1 GCA_028707635.1 Negativicutes bacterium | reverse complement strand
GTATCAAGGGTTCGATTCCCTTACGGGTCACCAACATGGGCGATTAGCTCAGCTGGGAGAGCGCCTGCCTTACAAGCAGGATGTCGGCGGTTCGATCCCGTCATTGCCCACCAAAGTGTATTTCAAAAAAGCTCGCACGCTTATGTAGTGCGAGCTTTTTTGTGGTGCGCAATAGATATAGCCTATTTTTTTGGTTGCATCTTTATTGTGAAGGGCATATTATATTTATATAATCGCTTAAACGTATATAGGAATATATATTGGACAACGAGGTGAATTCATGGAAAAGCTAATTGATGTTTTAAAAGCACTTTCAGATGAGACGCGTTTAAGAATTTTGAACCTATTATATGAAAGAGAACTTTGTGTTTGTGATATCATGGCAACACTGCAAATATCGCAGGCAAAAGCATCGAGACATTTGATCTATCTTAAAAATGCCGGCCTTGTGAAGGATCGCAAGCAGGCGCAGTGGGCCTACTATTCGATGGCTAAAGATGAGCGATTAAAGTTTATTGATAGCCTGGTTTATGATAACTTGAGAAATTTAGATCTGTACAAAAAGGATATGGAACATCTGAATGAATGGTTGAAAGATAAGAATGTTCAGTGTAACTAATATTAAATTTAAAGGAGAGATTGATTATGAAAAAAATTGAAATTTTTGATCCTGCTATGTGTTGTGCAACTGGAGTATGCGGCCCCTCGATTGATCCAGAGCTGATGAGGGTGGCCACTGTGATTAATGTCCTTAAAGAAAAAGGCATTATCATAAAAAGGCATGGCTTGTCTTTTACCTAAATAAAATAAGTCTAACTAAGTATTTGTTTTTCACCGGCAAAGGTGGTGTGGGTAAAACTTCTACTGCTTGTGCTGTTGCCGTCAATTTAGCGGATCGCGGTAAAAAAGTTCTGCTGATTAGCACCGACCCAGCCTCAAACTTACAGGATGTTTTTAATACCGAGCTTGATGGCAAAGGGAAACCTATCGAAGGCGTTCCTGGCCTTGTAGTGGCAAACCTCAATCCGGAGGAGGCTGCCCGAGAATATCGAGAATCTGTTATAGGACCTTATAAAGGCAAACTGCCTGAGAGTGTTATTGCTAATATGGAGGAGCAGCTTTCCGGCTCTTGTACTGTTGAAATTGCGGCTTTTGATCAGTTTTCCAATTTTATTACTGACAAGACAACAGAGAATCTATATGATTATATCATTTTTGATACTGCGCCGACTGGGCATACCCTTCGCATGCTGCAGCTTCCATCCGCCTGGAGTAATTTTATCAGCGAAAGCACCCATGGTGCCTCTTGCTTAGGCCAACTCGCTGGGCTTGAAGACAAAAAAAGTATTTATAAAGATGCGGTTGCTAATCTTGCCGACAAGGATAAAACAACGCTCATACTGGTTTCGCGACCCGAGGAAACCCCGTTGGCTGAAGCCGAGCGTTCAAGCCTGGAACTAAGTGACTTAGGGATAAATAACCAGATCTTGATTATAAATGGAGTATTAGGCGAAATGTCTGATGCTTTATCGAAAAAGATGGCTGATAAGCAGCAAAGCGCGATGGAAAACATACCGCAGGGTTTAAAGAAGTTTAAGACTTTTACTCTGCCCCTTCGTTCCTACAATATTTTAGGGCTTGATAAAATCAGAGCATTTTTCACTAGTGATCATTACAAAACCGTTAGCGAAGGCAAAAACACAGTTGACTTGAAACAGCTTAGTACGCTTATTGATGATCTTTACAAAACTGGCAAAAAGGTTATTTTTACGATGGGCAAGGGTGGTGTCGGCAAGACAACCATTGCCGCGACAATTGCGCTGGAGCTCGCTAAAAAGGGTGTTAAAGTGCACTTAACCTCAACAGACCCGGCCGATCATCTTAACTATGTTATTGAAGGTTCTGCGAATATCACGCTCAGCAAAATTGATGAAAAGCAGGAACTGCTGAATTATCAAAATGAAGTATTGAGTAAAGCACGTGAAACCATGAATGAAGAAGATGTTGCCTATGTTGAGGAGGATCTGCGTTCCCCGTGTACCCAGGAGATTGCAGTTTTCAGAGCATTCGCTGAAATAGTTGATAAGGCTGAAGATGAGGTTGTGGTTATTGATACCGCCCCAACCGGTCATACCCTTTTGCTGTTGGATTCTACACAAAGCTATCACAAAGAAGTACAAAGAACAAAGGGTGAAACGCCCCTCTCTGTTCAGAGGTTACTGCCACGATTACGGGATGATAAGCAGACGGAGGTTGTTATTGTTACGCTGCCGGAGGCGACGCCTGTTTTTGAAGCATCAAGACTTCGTGATGATTTAAGCCGAGCTGGGATCAACAACAAATGGTGGGTGGCTAATCAGTGTCTATCAATGACGGCTACCAACAATCCTATGTTGCTTGCCCGGGCTGGAGCTGAAAGACAATGGCTCGAAAAAGTGAGGGAAATCAGTGAGGGTAACTTTGTCGCTATCCCCTGGTTAGAAGATGCGTCAATCACAAATATAAGCAAAGTTGTTACCAATCATTAAAGAGAGGGAGCGAGTGCCATGGAAGATAGTAATAAAGCCCGGTTATCTTTTTTAGACAGGTTTTTGACCTTGTGGATATTTATGGCCATGGCTGTTGGAGTTTTAGGTGGCTACTTGTTCCCTAATCTTGTAAAGTCACTGGGAGAGTTCAGCACAGGTACAATATCCTGGCCAATCGCCATTGGTCTTATCGTGATGATGTATCCGCCCCTTGCCAAGGTAAAATATGAAGAAATTGGTAAAGTTATCCAAAACAAAAAGGTATTCACTTTTTCTCTCATTCAAAATTGGATTATCGGACCTGTTTTAATGTTCGGACTCGCAGTATTGTTTCTGGGTGATACGCCGGGTTTTGCCATCGGGCTTATTATCATTGGCTTGGCGCGTTGCATTGCGATGGTTATTGTGTGGAACTCCCTTGCTAAAGGGGATAATGAATACTGTGCTGCCTTAGTTGCACTAAATTCGATATTTCAAATTTTATTATATACCATGTATATCTATGTGTTCGTTACTCTCATTCCGAAATGGCTGGGCCTTTCCTGGGGAGGGCAAATTGTTGATATATCAATGATGGAAGTAGCCAAAAGTGTGCTTATCTATCTGGGGATCCCCTTTGCAGCGGGCTTTATAACAAGATTCGGTTTGATTAGAGCGAAAACAAAAGAGTGGTATGAAACAGTCTTTATTCCTAGAATCTCTCCGCTCGCGTTAATCGCACTCTTATACACGATTGTCATCATGTTTATTACCAAAGGCGAAGAAATTATTAATAATCCTGCCAATGTTGCCAGAATTGCTATACCCCTTTTGATTTACTTTACAATTATGTTTTTTATCAGCTTTTATATGTCCTACCGGGGCGGCTTTAAATATGAGCAGACAGTAACATTGGCTTTTACAGCTGCCAGCAACAATTTTGAGCTAGCAATTGCCGTTGCAGTAGCCGTATTTGGGATTGCCTCTGATGTTGCTTTTACTGCGGTTATCGGTCCCTTGGTTGAAGTTCCGGTTATGATCGCATTGGTGAATGCAGCCCTCTTTTTTAAACGTAAATATTTTGATGAACATGGTTTACCAATAAAGAGCGTTATACACTCAAGATAATTAGGGGGTATTATCTATCATGAGCAACGAATTGAGGGAAGTTATCCGAGAAAAGTATGCTGCTTTCATTACTAAGAAGGTGAGTTGTTGCGGTTCTTGCGGATGCGATGTTCCAAATAGTAAGGCGGATCAAGCTATAACCGGTAATTTATACGATGAAAACGATTTAGCAGGACTTCCTTTTGATGCGATACAAGCATCGCTCGGTTGTGGGAATCCAACGGCATTAGCCAGCTTAAACCAAGGTGAAACAGTGCTTGACCTTGGAAGCGGTGCTGGTTTGGATGTTCTGCTTTCAGCTCGGCGTGTAGGACCAACAGGCAAGGCATACGGCTTGGATATGACTGATGAAATGTTGGCGGAAGCAAGAAAGAATCAGGAAAAATCCGGGATTACTAACGTGGAATTTGTAAAAGGACATATCGAGGAAATGCCTTTTCCTGATAAGCTCATGGATGTCATTATCTCAAACTGTGTAATTAATCTTTCGGTAGATAAAGATAAAGTACTAAGTGAGGCATTTCGTGTGCTTAAGCCGGGTGGGAGATTTGCGGTATCGGATATAGTTCTTACTAAAAATTTACCGAAAAAAGTTCGCATGAACCTGGCGGCTTGGTCCGGCTGTATTAGTGGTTCGTTGCGGGATGTTGATTACCGGGAAAAACTCACATCGGCTGGTTTTGAAAATATCAGCATTACATTTACTAGGGTATATGACTTATCATTGGAAGCTGGTATATGTACAGACTTAACAGCCGATGAATATGAGCAGATTAAGGGGTCGATTAGTGGTGCTTTTATTCAGGCCAGCAAGCCGGTTAAATGAAGAGTTTGCAATCTAGATTACGCTACTGCTGTTAAGGGGAAATGGGGGATAGCTGCAAAAACTGCGGCTATCCCCCATTATATATTTTCATGATAAGCATCTGAAATCTCCATTTGAATAAGTCTTACTTTATTTTCCGGTTCAGATATAAGAGTTGGTGCAATTTGTAGGGATTTTTGCAGGAAAAAGAAAAAGGTTGACGAACAATGTCAAAGAAAAGGGGGTGGCATAACTGTCAAGAACTAAATCAGTGGAAAAATGGGCAAAGATCATGATTGTTATTGCCACACTCTTAATATTAGGCGGGATTGCCGACAATTATATTACAACAAAATATGAGCAACATATTAGCGATACGCGCAATCGGGCTACTGTCATTGCCCATTATATAGAACTACGCCTTGATAATCGCCTCACTGCGCTGGGGCTCTTAGCTGGTGATCCAGAGATAGTTGGTCTAGATGCTGACCAAATGATTACAGAATTGCAACGAGCCGTAAGAGAGCTTGGTTTTTTTAATATTGTGATTTTTGATCGAAATGGAAATTTCATCACTGAAGCATCACCAGAGTTTCATATTGGGCAAGTATACGATTGGGCAAGTTTTAATAAGGCTTTGGAGGGGCGGCCGAATATTTCTAACCGTATCGTTTACGATGGTTTGGAGACGGCATATGTGAGTTTGCGAGTGCCGATTGTTGATGACAGAGGAACAGTTACAGCCGTCATGGTTGCTGGGATGCCAATTAAGCAAATTTCTGATATGGTAAATCAGTCGGTGGGTCAGTCTCTGCTGCGTTATGATGAGTATGTTTTTATCATGGATAGTAATTTACACTATGTGATGCATCCCCGGTTAAATGAGATGTATCCCGAAGAACAGATTATGAAGGGCGCCCACAGTGAACTTTTTATAGATGAGGGCGGCCACAGGATGGAGAACTCGGTACTTGATAAAACCGAGAAATTATACAGCTCGACTCCGATTGAACATGCAAATTGGCGGGTTATAATTGCCGCACCTGTATCTTCAGTCTATCTATCGATGGTTAAACGTTCGATTCATGATATGATTAGCTTTACCCTATTGCTTATCATCATCGCGTTATGCTATCGGGTGCTTAAACAGAAGCAGGCCGAGAAACTGGCGTTGGAGAACTTTCAACTTGAGCGGTGGAGTTGTGCTAGCCAAATGGCGGCTTCGGTCGCTCATGAGATACGTAACCCGCTTACTTCAATTAAAGGGTTTATTCAATTAATCATGCGTAAGCCTAACCAGCCTGCGCCGCAGAGTTATTTAGAGATTATTGCAAGCGAAATTGAACGAATTGATAAACTGGTATCAGAGTTTCAAATGTTGTCACGGCCGATAAAACCGGCTCAATTTGTCCTAGTAGACATTATAAGTATGGTTCATGATGTTGTTATGCTTATGGAAGGGCAAGTTTTAAATAAAAAAGTCAAGCTGAACTTGGATGATCAGCTTGACGATAAACAATTAATAAATTTTCAAGTGCAGGGCGATCAAGCCCAACTTAAACAGGTCGTGATCAATATCATGCGCAATGCCATTGACGCAGTTGATGAACAAGGGCATATAGAGGTCACATTGACACAGTGCAGCGAGATGATTGCCATCGAGATTAAAGATGATGGCGTTGGCATACCAGAGGAGGTTCTGTTGAAGATTGGCACACCCTTTTATACGACTAAACCCAACGGAACCGGTCTCGGACTTTCAGTATGTTTTAATATACTAGAAAGCCATGGCGGAAAACTGGAGATTAGAAGTAAGGTGGGAGTAGGTACGACTTTTACGATATGGCTGCCTTGTGCGCCTGCTGGTGTCGGTTTAGAATCCTAATTTTTCGCCGATAATTACGATATGAATGTCACTAACAAAGGGCTTTTTATGCATAATGGTTGTGACATTGCAGATGCGGCTTGGTGCTTGACAGTCCATACATTCGCCTGTGACTGTACATGGGTTGTTGTTGCCAAGACGCTTGTTATTAATCGGGGCGGCATAGAGCTTTATTCTTTCTTCGCCTTCTGCGGTGTCTTTAACGATTTTATTAGCCCCAACGATGACAATGGTTTTTTTTGGTCCAAAAATCATGGCGGCCACTCTATTACCTGCACCGTCCACATTGACGAGTTTACCATCGAGGGTAATTGCATTCGTGCTTGTTAAGAAGACATCGCTACTTAACTGTTTGTGACGCAGGGCAAGGACTTCATCGCGGCTTAACCCCGGCTTATTGTGGTCAAAGACGGTGTTGCCGCGGCTTTCAAGCTCACTTACTAGTCCTAGTTCTTGAACAGTCCATGACCCGCCGACGCCAACGGCTGCGGTGTTAGGAATCATATCGAGGATGTGTTTTACCGCATCATCGCGTTTTGGAAAGTACGCGGCGGTAAAATTATTTTTTTCTAGGGCTTTTACAACTTTGTTTCCTAATGTTTCATTATGCCAAGCAATAAATTGACTCATCTAAAGGCCTCCTTAAGGATAAAATAAAGTATTGCTTAGATTTTCTACACACTTTTTAAATTACCTTTAAATTACACTGTGAGAAAAAGCAGGGTAACCCTAGGCCTATGTTAAAGATATCAATTATTGATTTATCCGATGACTAACCCGCTCTATACCCAAAGGGCATAGGCGACTCCCGCTTCTACAAGCGGGAGTATACCCTAAAGGGCACAGGCGAGCGGCTAAGTCCCTGGATACGGTTCGACTAGGATTCAGGTGGAATTAAAACTTCATCTGAATCAAGTCTACTTTATAGAGGGGGAGGAAAAGGATGGATGCGAAAGAGCGCCGGACAGCACTATGTACTATTCTGAAGGAAACAGAGCAGCCGGTGACCGGGACTGAACTGGCGAAAATGCTTGGTGTCAGCCGCCAAGTTATTGTGGGAGACATTGCTCTTTTAAGGGCAGGCGGTGTACATGTGTACGCTACTCCGCAGGGATAGGTTGTGCCAGTAACCGAGGACAGCAATAAAATTACGGCTACACTGGCATGTCGCCATACCCACGAAGGATTAGCTGATGAATTAAATATTAT
>JAQWAQ010000119.1 GCA_028707635.1 Negativicutes bacterium | reverse complement strand
GGCCCAAACAATATGAATTGTTGCTTGCTTTTTATATTGACACGTGCTAAAATATTTTAGGTAAACATGCTCCAAGGAGGTGAAACACTTGCCAAATATTAAGTCATCCATCCGTAGTGTAAAAACTGATGCTGAACGGCGTGCCCATAACTTCCCGGTTAGAACAGCTATCAGAAGTATTTCCCGTAAAGTTCTGGAAGCTATTGATGCCGGAAAGGCGGACGAGGCTAAGACCCTCCTGACCGAAGCAAGCAGTATTATTGACAAGGCAGTCGCCAAAGGCGTTATTCATAAAAATGCCGCTGCTCGTAGAAAATCTCGCTTAGCTGTTAAAATTCAAGCTTTAGCATAAAAATAAGCCTTCATAAGAAGGCTTATTTTTATGCTATGAAAATGTAATTTTCTCATACTATATACACATTTCAATAATGATCTTTTCAATAGCCGTTCTGTCCGCCTTGCCAACCTTCAACTCGAAATCGGTCACTGCCAGCGCTAACAAAGCTTGTTTTAAAGCAGAGGCCGAAAAGTTCCGACTCTGACGGACGATCTTTTCACCAATAAACGGAGGCACCCCCAGTAATGCTGCCAAAGTTTTGCTATCAAGACGCTGGGCGCCTAATTCTTTTGCCTGCCAGAGCATTCTAACCTGCCGAACAAGCAGTGCCAGAATTCTCAAGGGATGATCTCCAGCTGCTAACTGCTCATTCAGGAGTTCTAGTGCCTTGCCTGTTTGTTTTTGACTTAGAGCATCAATCATAGCAAAAACAGAAACTTCAGGAATTGAGGCTAACACCTGCTCCGCATCACGCAGAGTTATAACCTTGCCGCTTGAGTAAAGTGCCAGTTTTTCTAATTCATTGTCTAAAAAACCGAGCGATATCTGCGGCATTAAAGAAAGGGCTCCCAATAAATGCTCAATTGCATCGGGAGCCATTTTTTTATTTAGCGCAGTGAGTTTGCCATTAAGCCATCCTTTTACATCATTAAGCTTTAATGGCAGCATTTCTACGGCCCGCCCACCTGATTCAATAATCTTAAACAACTTGCGCCGCTTATCAACTTTCTCGGTTGTCGAAAGCACCACATGACTGTACTCTGGCATATTGCTAAACGTTTTAATTAACAAGTCATCGTTGCCGCCCGCACGCTGTTCTTCAGAATCAGTGTTTCCTTTCCGCGCCTTAAGCAAAGCTGTTCCACGAACAACGATAACATTCTTTCCACCCATAAACGGAATTGTTTCTATCATTCCTGTCAAATCCTGCACGGATGGGTCTTGATTAAAAATCGTCAAATTCATATCACGTTCATCGGGCCCTAGAATGGCATTAATAATTGCCTCTTCAACCTGCCGGGTAAGATAGCTTTCCTCGCCATACAGTAAATAGACAGGTTTTATATCATTATTCTTTATTTCATGCAAAACATCTAAATGTTTCATCTTCTCTCCTGCTTACCCAAGTAATCCTTATTTTCTAAATGGACTGATCCTGATATTTTCCCCATCCGACTCAAAAACAAGGGCCCCCTGCTCATCAGTACGATAAACCGCTATATTCCGCTTAGCTAGCCTTTGCAAAACATCAGCATGGGGGTGTCCAAACCGGTTGTTGTAGCCAACTGAAATTACAGCATATTCAGGTTCAACAGCTGTTAGAAATTCATCGGTCGTTGACGTTTTTGAGCCATGGTGACCAATTTTCAAAACAGTGCTGACTATAGGAGTTTTTTCGGTCAAAATTTCTGTTTCACCTTTGGCTTCCAAATCTCCAGTTATTAAAAAACTATGTTTACCATAACTCACTTGAATTACAGTCGAACTTTCGTTAGCCGACTTTGTTTGTTGTCTAAGTCCATCATAAACGATCGTAACTGTTGCCCCATCAAGCCCAAGCTTCTGATTTTTATAAGTTGGTATAAAAGTGCCAGCGGAAGGTCTATTTGTCAACTTTTCAATCGCTGGTGTAGATGCTTCCCTTGCCAACAGAATATTTCTAACCGGGATGCCCGAAACAATAGCTGCTGCTCCTCCGGCATGGTCCTGATGACCATGTGTAAGAATCAAGTAGTCGATATTCAATATACCATAATGTTTAAGATAAGGCAAAACCACGCGCTCACCAACATCGAATTGATCAGATTGACCGACAGTACCTCCGCTATCAATTAGTATTGCGCGGCGATGTGGCGTTATGATTAACGTAGCATCACCTTGGCCTACATCAATAAAATGAACAAAAAACGGACGTGGATAAATACTATAACCGAGTAAAGCAATAGCGAACAGTATGACTGATATCGAACTAGTTTTAGGCCACTTAGCAAAAAAATCAGCCGGTGATGGTAAAAACTGCGGTCTATACCCATAAATCCAGGCCAATCCTAAATAATAAACTACACCGGCCCCAAAATGCATTGGCGGAATATAAATACTTGCACCCGGGATAGCCGCAAGTTGTTGGGTCATATGGACAACCACATTGATTAATTTGCTGCAAACACTCCACAATAAATTAATTGGTGAGAATACCGCCCCCAGCGTGGAGGCAATCAGACCTAAAACCACGGCCACTTCAATGATTGGCACAATGACTAGATTTGCAAAAAAGGAGCTCAAGGAAAAACTTTTAAAGTACCACGCAAGAAACGGCAGCACGCTTAATTGTGCCGCAAACGTAACAGCAACGGGTCCGGCAAGCCACAGCGGCAGGCTTTTTAGCCGGTCTACCGTTCGCGGATATAAGAAGATCAAACCGGCCGTCGCTCCGAAAGACAGTTGAAAGCTAATGTCGAAAAGATTTTCCGGCTGATACACCAGCATAGCGAACCCCGCCACCATCAAGGCGGTTACAGCATCTTTCTCTCTTCTTAACCCGACAGCGGCAAGTCCAATAATGCCCATTACTGCCGAACGAACCACCGGTGATGTGCATCCTGAAATAAGGGCATATAAGACGATCGCCAGAGCCGCCCAAAACGCCACAATACTATGGCGGACTCTCATGAGCGATCCCAGCCAAAAGATCACTCCGGCAACCAAGGCAATGTGTGTACCCGAAACCGATAAAATATGAACAATACCAGTTATTGAAAAACTCTTTATAACCTCCTTAGGTATCCCGGTATAACCGCCAAACAAGGTTCCGGCCAAAATAGCTGCTGTATCCTGCGACATAGCCTGCTGCATTCGCAAAACAATATTATTACGCCATCCGGCGAGAATAGTTTGCCAATACCAAGTGCTTTGAGGCGGGCTAAACCATATCTGTCCATCAGCTACCGCCAGACGGGCCGTAATTCCTTGTCGCTTCAAGGCGGCACTACTATCAATCATTCCGGGGTTGCCGTAACTATACGGTAATGATATTTTACCGGTAGCCCCTACTTCCGCGCCATAATTGATAACAGGCTGATTCGAACTTTGGTAAAGACCGACTGATATACAACCTGTTACCGGAATAGCCTTTCCCTGATCAGTCACTACTGTGTGAACAGCAACGGTGTACTTAATTCGATCTTTATCCTCATTATAAGGTGAAACCTGGGGAATATCCGCTACTGTGCCAATCACGGTCAGGTTCTGTCCGGCCCTATGACTAATGTCTGATGCTGGAAGTTGACTGACATGTGATACATGAATCATGCCAGCCACAATAAAAAGCATCACCAACAATGGTTGCGCTGCTTTAATCCATTTGAACAAAGCAATAATAAAGCCAATCAGCAACACCACTGCCACAGTATATAACACGGACAAATGATACGAAATTGCCTCCAACCCGACTAGCGCAATTCCCAACACGAAAGCTAGTACTGCGGTAATAACAGTATTTTGCATCGCTATATGATGATCTTGTCTTTAAGCTTGTTATAACGACTTTCACTAATTCCAGTTACTTTTCTCAGTTCACTGCAATCCTTAAACTGACCATTGGCTTGGCGGTAATCGATAATACGCTGCGCTAAAGTTGCCCCAATCCCCGGCAATTTGTCCAGTTCGCTCTTGGAAGCAGTATTGATGTTAATTTTATCTCCAACCGCCTTTGCGCTGTCGCTATGGCCTGTTAATGTTTGAGATAGAGCAACCACCCCACCTAGCACTTTTATATGCATGCCATCCTTTACGGGCTGGGCGAGATTAAGTTTGGTGATATCGGCCCCCTCTGTCAATCCCCCCGCCGCATTGATGACATCAATGATTCGCGAACCGCCAGACACTTTAATAACCCCCGGCTGCATCACCGCTCCGCTGATGTAGACTGTTGATACCGACCCCTGGCGATTCGCCCCATTGTTAAGGGATGGCACTCCCTCCGTTGAGACATTTGTCGGTACTGAGTTTTTCTGCCAATAAGCGTAACAGCTGCCTCCCAGTACGATGATGATCAGCACAGCTACAACAACCAATCTTTTTCGCAGCACATCCACCACAATCACCTGCCATAGTCAGTTTTTTCGTAATATTTCGTCACCTGGCAGCATTATCCTGTCTCTTTAAGAAAAAAAGTGGGATTTGCTGTCGCAAATCCCACTTTTCTCATACTATTTCTATTTTACTACGATATTAACTAGCTTTTGTGGAACGCTGATTACTTTTATAATCTGTTTGCCCGCAATAAACTCTTGCACTTTTGCTTGTTGAAAGGCTATTTCCTCTAGTTCTTTAGAGTCAAGCCCTACTGGAACAACAATTTTTTCACGAACTTTTCCGTTTATTTGTAAGACAACTTCGACTTCATCAACCTTTGCGGCTTCGGCATCATAAACCGGCCAGGCCGCTTTGTGAACACTGCCTTCCTTAATTGTGCTGCCCCAAAGTTCTTCGGTTATATGAGGTGCAAAAGGAGCTAAAAGACGCAGAAGACCTGCGATAACTTCCCGCGCTACCCCGGGGGTAATGGCAACACCTTGGTCTTTAGTATGATACATCATATTAACCAATTCCATAATGGAACTAATGGCAGTATTAAAATTGAAACGAGTGCCGATATCATCGGTAACCTTCTTGATTGTAAAATGAAGCGTCCGCCGCAAATCACGTTCACCTTTGCTAAGCGTCTCAACCTCAAAAGCAGTTTCAGCGGTGATAAATGAATTATAGTAATCAACAATTCGCCAAACACGACCGAGAAAACGATAAGCCCCTTCTACGCCCTGATCACTCCATTCTAAATCACGCTCAGGCGGAGCAGCAAAAAGAATAAACAAACGGGCAGTGTCAGCACCATACTTTTTAATAATTTCTTCCGGTGAAACAACATTGCCTTTGGATTTTGACATCTTCGCGCCGTCTTTAATAACCATTCCTTGAGTAAGCAAGTTCTTAAAAGGTTCGTTAGCATTAATCAAACCGGCATCTTTAAGTACTTTAGTGAAGAAACGCGAATACAAAAGATGCAGTATCGCATGCTCAATACCGCCTATATACTGATCAACAGGCATCCAATAATCGGCTTTAGAAGTATCAAATGGCAAATTCTTATTGCGTGGATCAGTGTAACGCATATAATACCAGGATGAACAGATAAATGTATCCATAGTATCAGTTTCACGCCGCGCCTTTGCTCCGCACTTCGGACAAGTACAATGAACAAATCCCTCAACGGTAGCTAAAGGTGAAACAGACCCAGCCGCAAACTCAACATTTTCAGGCAGCATAACCGGAAGTTGATCCTTAGGAACAGGAACAGTGCCGCAATCCGGGCAATAAATAATCGGAATAGGTGCGCCCCAATAACGCTGCCGCGATACCAGCCAATCACGCAGTCGATAATTAATGCGTCGTTTGCCAATGTCTCTTTGTTCAAACCATTTAGCGATTGCCACTTTGCCTGCTTCATTTTCCAGGCCGTCAAACTCCCCAGAGTTGACCATAACTCCAGGACCGTTATACGCTCCATCCATATCCTCAAGCTTATTGCTCTGACCAGGCCCCTGCACAACCAATTTCTTTGCTAAACCATATTTATTAGCAAACTGCCAGTCCCGTTCATCATGAGCAGGTACGCCCATAACGGCCCCTGTTCCATACTCAAACAATACGTAGTTGGCAACCCAGATGGGTACTTGCTCTCCGGTAAAGGGATGGATCGCATAAGCCCCAGTAAATAAGCCCTCTTTTTCAAAATCGTTCGAGGTACGGCTGACTTCACTCATACCACGGACTTTATGAACAAACTCCCGCACTGGCTCTGCAGTTTCTTTTCCAGCAATAAGTTTTTCAACAAGCGGATGTTCCGGTGCCAATACAATGTAGGTTACGCCAAAAACAGTGTCATGCCTTGTTGTAAACACCGGAATTCTTTCTTGGATTTCTGGTACCTCAAAACTGAATTCAGCACCCTCACTCCGGCCAATCCAGTTATCCTGCATGATTTTGACACGTTCCGGCCAGCCTTTTAATTCCTGGAGATCTTCAAGCAAACGATCAGCATAATCAGTAATTTTGAAGAACCATTGTTCAAGTTCTTTTTTCACAACAGCCGAATCGCACCGCCAACAGTGACCGTCAATAACCTGTTCATTGGCTAGTACCGTGCCGCACTCCTCGCACCAGTTAACCGCCGCTTTCTTTTTATAGGCCAAACCACGCTCATAAAATAATAAAAATAGCCATTGCGTCCAGCGGTAATAATCAGGATGACAGGTGGCAACCTCTCGCTCCCAGTCGTAGGAAAGCCCAAGTTCCTGCTGCTGCCGACGCATATTATCGATGTTATCCCAAGTCCATGTAGCAGGATGTATGCCATTCTTAATCGCCGCGTTTTCCGCCGGCATACCGAACGCATCCCAGCCCATTGGATGAAGGACATTATAACCCTGCATGACCTTAAAACGGGCAATTACATCGCCAATTGAATAATTGCGGACATGGCCCATATGTAAATTACCAGAAGGATATGGAAACATCTCCAAAACATAGAATTCAGGCCGCTGGCGATTTAGCTCGGTCTTAAACGCGTTTTCCTCCTGCCATGCTTTCTGCCATTTACCTTCAATCTCTTGAGGCATGTATCTTTCTTCCATTATGAACCTCCTACACATTTAACTGATTATCATCATGAAAACAATTAAAAAAAGCCCTTGGCTATTAGCCAGGGACGAGGTTTTCCCGCGATACCACCCTGATTGGCAGCACACAACAGGCTACCCTCTCAATAACCATTAACGCTGGTCAACCGTCAGCCACTACAGTCGTCGCGGCTGCTCCTCCACAGTGAGTTCAGCTTTATGCAGACTGGCTCGCATCACCCGCCAGTTTTCTGAACTGCCTTTTATACTTACTAATCCGTTTCTAAGGATTTTAAAAATTATTATATCCCACTTATTATGAAAAGTCAACTTCCTGCCCTACTCTGGTTCTATATCTGACAGGGCTGCATATAATTGTTGGTGAGGAGGTGCGTTATGTACAAATTAATTATCGGCAACATCAGAGTAACAGTATCTGATGACAGTATCACGCGCTAACAAGCTGCTACTGCAGCCAGACAGGCCATTAGTACAGCACATCAGCAAGGAAAGTTTCTTAGCCTCATTGAAATAAACACGGATGATGCAGGCATTCAGGTAACCACGACTGAAAAAACAGGCT
>JAQWAQ010000118.1 GCA_028707635.1 Negativicutes bacterium | reverse complement strand
TTGAGATACCTACTGGAATTTTCTTTTTAGACATAGCTAACAATCCTTCTGAGATATGTATTATATATTTAATTTAACTTGCTTACTCAATGATTTCCGAGAAATACACCAATGTTACTAAGTCGGTTGGTGTAAAGGTTTTCTCATAAATAGATTTTAAAAAAATGATTAAATCATCTATGTTCGTAATATCAGGGTTTTCACCTTGTAAATCCTCTTTAGTGAGCTGCGAAACTTGCTTCACTAATACTCTGTCAATAACAGCTGTAAAAATCTTTTTTCTTTGAGCAAACCTCTTTCCAACTGTGACCCATACAATATCGCCTTCCCGATACTTCTCGGATTTATCCCCACGGCGTATTGTACACGTTTTGCGGCGGCATACTAATTGATTGTGATAGTTTGAAGAGTAAAAATTTAATGCATTCATGTTAGTCCTCTCCCTTTTATTAATAAAAAACAATCTTTGCCGTTCCAATTAGGAGGTTTGTATTCAAAAAACTATCTATGAATTATAAATTCTCTTTGATTGACTAGAATCCTTGTAAATCTGCGAATTTTTTCTTAGAAGAACAGTCTTACGTCAAGCTAGTAAGTCGGATACCTCTATTCTGAACCTCAAATTTTAATTGTTCTTCATCAATCGTAGTTAATTGCCGCTTTTCAACTAAAATATCTCCGTTCACTATAACTGTGTCAACATCGCCTTGTCCAGCCGAATACGCTAGCAGTGAAAGTTTGTCATAGCGCGGATACCAGTGTAAGCCGCTCATATCCATCAAAACAATATCTGCTTTAAGCCCCACTTCGATAGCACCAATAGCTTTTTCTAACCCTAAAGCCCGTGCACCACCGCTTGTTGCCATTCGTACGGCCTCACCTGCTGGTACTACCAGCGGATTAAGAGTGTTCGCCTTATGCAATGTTGCAACTAGCCGAATTTCCTCTAGCATATCTAGATTATTATTGCTAGACGCTCCGTCGGTTCCCAAGCCTATAACCAAACCGGTTTTGAGCATTTGAGGAATTGGGGCAATCCCGCTGGCAAGCTTCATATTACTGCCAGGATTGTGGGCAACACGTACATTTTTTTGTTTCATGATATTAATATCATCTTCAGTTACATGCACGCAGTGCGCTGCTAGTACGCCGCAATCTAGAACACCTAACTGATCCATCAGTTTGATTGGAGACATCTTATATTCCTGCTCACAATTTTTCACTTCGTCAAGTGTCTCTGACAAGTGTATGTGAATTTCAGCCCCTAACCGTCCTGCCAATGAAACCACTTTCTTTAGATAATCCGGCGGGCAGGTATACGGGGCATGTGGACCAATCATAACCTTTATGCGTCCATCAGACGCATTGTGAAACTGATTATAAAATGCCTCACTCTCCACAAGCGCTGATTCAGCCGTTGGTGCAACCCCAGCCATTCCACGCGCTAAAACAGCGCGTATGCCGCTTTCAGCCACAGCCTTAGCTACTTCCGGCATAAAGAAATACATATCAGCGAAGGTTGTTGTGCCGGACTTCAACATTTCAGCAATTGCCAACATCGTTCCCCAATAAACATCATCTGCTGTTAACTTAGCTTCAGCCGGCCATATTTTTTGTTGCAGCCAATCCATCAGGAGCATGTCATCGGCGAAACTACGAAACAGTGTCATTGCTGCATGAGTATGTGTATTAACCAAACCAGGGATTGCAAGCTTATCGGTACAGTCAATCATTTTATCAACTTTACAATCACTGGGCATTATCCCAATTGCTGCAATAATACTTCCATCAATAAGAATATCACCTTTTTCAATTACACCATTACTCATAAGAATATCAGCATTTTTTAGTAATGTTTTAGCCATAGCATTTATCACCCTTTCTGGCGATGCCTATAATGTTCCAAATAAAAATCATGCATAACTTTCACATCTTCCCGACTAAGCTCTCTGGCCCCACCTAGTTGACTCGCATAAATATACATTTGTGCTGCTCTCTCTACCAATTCACAACCTAAAAATGCCTCACACAAATTTCCACCGCAACACACAACACCGTGATTACATAGCAATGCGGCTCCCTTATCTCCCAATGCCGCTACAACGTTTTTAGCTAACTCATTTGTGCCTGGCAACGCATATTTTGCCACATCAACACTTCCACCAATAAGCTGCACCAAATCTTCTATAATGGGAGGAATAGATGTATTGGCTACAGCGCAACTGCTGGCAAAAATACTGTGAGTATGAATGATAGCCATGACGTCAGATCGTGCTTTATAGATTTCTAAATGCATTTTCAACTCAGAGGAAGGCTTAAGTTGCCCAGCAATAACATTGCCCTCCAAATCTGTTAGAACTATATCAGAATCTTCAAGGTCACGATAATTTCTGCCTGACGGAGTTACGGCAATTCTATCAATTGCAGGTAGACGCGCACTAATATTACCCCATGTTCCTGCTACAAGTCCTTTCTCTAGTAAGGCACAGCCAATTTTGAGTATTCCTGCGCGGACTTCCACTGCAGTGTCCAAGGCAACTCTCTCCTTTGCTGAATTATGCCAAACCAATATACGATTTTTGTTCAGACGTTAAAGTATCAATATGAACGCCAATCGACTGGAGCTTGAGAGACGCAACTCGTTCATTCAATTCATTCGGCAAATTAAAGACGTCATTATCCATTTCTTTATGGTGATTAAGAATATAGAGAACTGCAAGCGCCTGCATGGCAAATGACAAATCCATAATTTCTGTAGGATGACCATCACCAGCCGCAAGATTAACCAAGCGACCCTCGGCCAACAGATAAAGTTTTCGGCCATCAGCCATCACAAACTCTTCAATATTCTTACGAACCTTACGCTGGGATTGTGCGCAATCTATCAATTCCTGCTTATTGATTTCAACATCAAAATGGCCGGCATTAGCCATAATGGCCCCTGACTTCATTCCGGCGAAATGTTGCTTTCGAATTACATCCTTGCAGCCAGTCAGTGTGACAAATATATCACCACATTCCGCCGCTTCTTCCATCGGCATTACCCTGAAACCATCAAATACTGCTTCGATTGCCTTTATTGGATCGATCTCGGAAACAATGACATTGGCTCCTAGCCCTTTAGCCCGCATAGCAACGCCTTTGCCGCACCAGCCATACCCGGCAACAACAACTGTTTTCCCGGTTACAGTTAGATTTGTTGTCCGCATAATGCCATCCCAAGTCGATTGACCGGTACCATATCTGTTATCGAATAGATACTTACAGTAAGCGTCATTTACGGAAATCATTGGAAATCTGAGTTTCCCTTGAGCAGCCAATGTTTTAAGCCTGATTACACCAGTCGTTGTTTCCTCCGAACCGCCAAGAATATTCTCAAGTAGTTCGGTACGCTCATTGTGAAGCAAAGAAACTAAATCACCGCCATCATCGATAATGATTTCTGGTTTTGTGTCCAGTGCTTTGTGAAGAAAGCTGTCATACTCAGCATCATCAGCATTATACCAAGCGAATACCTTTACCCCTGAATCAGCTAAGGCAGCCGCCACATCATCTTGTGTAGATAAGGGGTTACTGCCAGTAACGGTAACATTGGCACCGGCATTTTTTAATACAATCGCAAGATATGCAGTCTTTGCTTCCAAATGCATGGTAACAACAACATTTCGGCCAGTTAATGGTTTTGTTGTTGAAAGCTCATCATTTAAAATATTAAGAACAGGCATAAACTCCCGTACCCAATTAATCTTGTCATGCCCTTGGGGGGCTAATTTCATATCGCGAACTATTGACTCCAAACTATATACCGCCTTTCATTACTTTTAATTTAGTGATAGCAACATCAAATGGTGCTCTAATTACGCCAAACTCGGTTATAATTGCTGAAACTAACCTATTCGGGGTAACGTCGAAAGCAGGGTTAAATACATCTACACCGTCTGGAGCAATACAATTGCCGGCAAAGCGAGTAACTTCACTCGCATCGCGTTCTTCAATTGGTATGTCATCGCCGCATTTCATCGAAAAATCAAAGGTCGTTGTCGGTGCCGCCACGTAAAATGGAATCCCGTGTTCTTTGGCAAGCACGGCAACACTATATGTACCGATTTTATTAGCAACATCACCATTAAGAGTAATTCGGTCAGCGCCAACAATAACCGCTTGTACAAGTCCCTTTTTCATTACCCAGCCAGCCATACTGTCAGTGATAATTGTGACAGGTATGCCATCCTGCGTCAACTCCCAAGCAGTAAGCCTAGCCCCTTGTAATAGCGGTCGGGTTTCATCAGCGAATACTCGGCTAATTCTTCCATCAGCCCAAGCCTCACGAATGACACCAAGTGCTGTACCTTGAGCCGCGGTTGCAAGAGCTCCTGCATTACAATGCGTTAAAACAGCCACGGAATGATCTTTCGCAAACAACTCAGCACCATTTTTTGAAATTTCTATATTAATTTTCTTATCCTCATCAAAAATTGCCGCAGCTTCTCTCTCTAACAAGCCTAGTATTTCTTCAACCCCGCGGCCTTGCTGCTTATTGTGCTGCACTAAATTAAGCATACGCTCAAGAGCCCAGAACAAGTTTACGGCCGTGGGGCGAGTCATTTTAAGTTCATGAACCATATTAAGAACTGTATCCCAAAATCTCTCAGTATCTTGTGCAGCCTCGCGTGCACCAAGCACAAAAGCGAAAGCCGCAGCAGCACCTATCGCTGGCGCACCCCGCACTTCAAGCCGTCTAATTGCATCGGCCACAACACGATAATCGTTGCAACAAATATATTCTATTTTATTAGGCAGCATTGTCTGGTTTAAAAGAGTCAGACAAGTCCCATCCCATTGCATTGCTTGCATATAAAAACACCCCTAAAGCTTAAATCCGCCGTACTCGGCAAGAGCAGTATGACAACAACATTCTTTTGGTTCTAGACCAATAGAAATCTCCTCTATAGCAGCCATGATTAACTTCTTAATATTTTCGCTATTTGCGCCCATAGTATCAACAACCTCACTATGGGTCAATGGACTGGCTGAAATGCCTGCGCCAAAATTAGTAACCATAGAAACCGTCGCATAACACATCTCGGCTTCGCGAGCCAAAACAGCCTCGGGTACATTGGTCATACCTACCAAATCACCACCCATATTTTGAAACATTTTTATTTCAGCTGGCGTTTCAAATCGCGGACCTTCTGTGCAAACATATGTACCGCTTTGATGAATAGATATGTTAGCCTTTTTAGCAGCTTTAGACAGCTTATCTCGCAGAACAGGACAATATGGATCCGTCAGATCCACATGAACCACGCCACGTGTTCCCCCATCAAAAAAAGTATTAATACGATTCTTGGTAAAATCGAGGAATTGGTCAACTAAAACAAAGTCACCTGGCTTCATGGTCAGATTGAGCGAACCAACTGCGGTAGTAGCAATTATACTCTGAACGCCAACTTTCTTCATTGCCCATATATTCGCACGATAATTAATGAGATGAGGCGGAATGGCATGAGAGCTACCATGCCGCGGAATAAAGGCGACCTTTTCACCAGCAAACTCACCCACCCGGAATTTTACAACCCCGTATGGGGTTGGGATTTCCTCTTGATACACGTTATTTAATATGTTCGGGTCATAAACTCCCGTACCGCCAATAATAGCGACCTTAATCATTTAATCACCCTATCTACATAAAATTTTTACTGAATAAATATATAATAATTCGCTTTTACGATAAATACTCCTGCATAATCTATCAAGAATTTATCTATAGGGTTAAATTGTCCACAATCCAAACTATTTATCAACTGTAAATGCCATAAAAAAAGAGACCTTTATGGCCTCTTTCACAATAAGCTAATTCAAGCCTACAAATTTATGCCAACTAATCCTCCTAATGCTCCAGCTGCTAGTCCGGCGATACATTTATTGACTAATACCAGCCAAACAACTGGTTCAGGACTTAGCTTTAAGCCTAATCCAACAGAAAAAAGCACGTAGATCATTCCAATAACCATTCCGATAATAAGCCCTTTTGATTCCGCCTTCTGCGTTGCATACACACTTCCCATAAATATGCTTATCATGGTTACTCCGACCATTATATATTGCATGTATTGTTCAATAAATGTGTTTTCAGTCATAAGACTTATTCCTGATAAGAAGAGTACGCTCACTATTGATACAATTAAACTAGCGACAACACCCTTGAGAATAAGCAAGGCTACTCCTGTCTCTTGCATCTGTCTTTTAGGGGCGAAACGTGCACCTCTGGTACTTTTGGCCATACAGTTCCCTCCTCAGGAGTTTTACTGTAAATTTATGCAGAATTCGCCTAAATATACCAGGTACTATAAAAACGTTCTCAATGTTCTAGCAGCTAATATTCCAACCTTTAAGCATATCCATAATGGCATAATTAGTAAGATCAAAGTGAATAGGTGTAACTGATATCTTACCGCTTTTTAACGCTACAACATCTGTATCCTGATCATTAGCAGAATCAATCACTTTACCACCCATCCAATAATAGGTACGCCCGCGTGGATCCGTCCTTTTATCAAAGGTATTATCATATTGGCGAACCCCTAATTTAGTAATTTGAACCCCATGGAACTTCGCCATTTTCACTCCGGGAACATTAACATTAAGCAAAGTATCCGGCGGCAGAGAATTACGCTCCATATAGCCAACAAGCTTTTTAGCAAAACGCGCCGCCGGTTGAAAATCTGAATTACCCCATGAATCTAGTGAAATAGCAATTGCCGGTATGCCATGCAGTACGGCCTCAATCGCAGCACTCACTGTTCCAGAATACAACACATCGGTCCCAAGATTAGGGCCTTGATTAATTCCAGAGACAACTAAATCCGGCCGTTGATCCAATAAAGATTCAATGGCCATTTTAACACAATCAGTTGGTGTTCCTCCTATGCGCCAAGCACAAATGTTAGGGTGTCCAATACAGTGCTTATCAACTCTAATAGGCTGATGAACAGTAATTGCTTGACTTGTTGCACTTCGCTCACTATCTGGTGCAACTACGATTATTTCGGCAATACTTGTCAATTCATTCCATAGGGCTTGGATTCCGGGTGCGGTTATTCCATCATCATTTGTTAATAGGATTTGCAAATTATCCCCCCTAAATATCAAGGGCTTCTCCGTTGACACCAAGCCGTTCTTAA
Source organism: Negativicutes bacterium (assembly GCA_028707635.1). Classification (GTDB taxonomy): domain Bacteria; phylum Bacillota; class Negativicutes; order JAAYSF01; family JAAYSF01; genus STF2-20. The sequence continues at coordinate 421 of JAQWAQ010000118.1, read as the reverse complement.
TCTTCTTACCTGTATCGTTAATGTGAGAATAGAATTAAGAAACCCTCATTCCCTGGATTGGTATCAAACGAAGTTATAGCGCCCTCTAAAGCAAGTCTCGCTTTATCACAGTAGTCCGATATATTTATGAGTCTGCGGTATAACCCTAACGTCATTTAAAAGGTTTAATGCCTCATTCTGCAACAAGAGCACCCTTGCAGGCGCTACACTTGCACAACCATTAATTGGTGTTACAGGCTGCAAGATTACAGTCGTTCCTCTATCAACATCGGCAATCAGTTGGATTGCTGTATTAAACTCACAGTCAGTAGTTTCTCCACTAATAACAATTTTAACAAACATCTCACGTTCACTGGCTAAACGTAAAAAGTCGCGATGTTCTGCCCAATAATTAGTCCCAGCTACACTAGGTAATTTAATG
>JAQWAQ010000117.1 GCA_028707635.1 Negativicutes bacterium | reverse complement strand
TAAAGCGTTTCATATAGAACTTACTGGTTGGTTTCGCATTTTGACTATAAAAGACCGGCAGTGGCCCGTGGGTATCCAGTACTTTCTTTAATTTTGTGCTAATTTCCGTATAAGCTTCATCCCATGTAATCGGCTCAAACCAATTATCTTTAGTTCGCCGCATAGGGTGGGTGATCCGATCTTTGTTGTAGGCCCAGAACACGCTTGCCTGACCTCGGGCACATAGCTTACCCTTACTGGCAGGATGATCCTTTTGACCGGTAACCTTCCAAATCCGTCCATTCTTTACGTGAACCCACATCCCGCACATACTGGAACAAGCTCCGCATATGGACGGTACAGTTCTGACCTCGGCCGCTTCCACCTTTTTCAGCCAATTACCAAATGAAAAAGCATCACCGCTACTGGCAGCTACCACGGTTGCCGCTGTAGATTTGAGAAACATCCTACGGGAAAAACTTTTTTTCCACACTCCAGCACTACCTCCTTTACATAATTGAATTAAGATCCTCCATAATCTTAGCTATGACCTTGTCAACAGCCAAAGTGACCTGTGGTGAAAGCTCCATCCCTAATTCGATTGTCGCCGGTTCAATCCCGTAGATAATAAATGATGGCACTTCACCCATCTGCTTGAATAACCGCAGGGAATCAATGAGTGAGAATTCATGGACGGATAGGGCGTTGCTGCACGACTGGTTATCAAGATGACCATCAGTCAGCCGATAAATATCACCAGGCACTCCCCCTCCTATCATGGTATCAATAAAAATACCTTGGGCAGCATATCGTAATTCAGTTAACGCTGCAAAAGAATTAACTCCACCGTCTAGTAACTCCACCTGTGCCGGCAATGGTTGTTTTGCCAATTTTCGAATCAAGTGTATGCCAGCTCCATCATCGCCCATAAGAAGATTACCAAATCCGACTATTAGTGCCTTGGCCAAAGCTCGGGACCTCCCTATGCCACTGCAATTCCATATTCTGAGATTATTCCCTATGATTGGATAACTTCCTGCCAAACCATGATAAATTTACAGACTTTTCAGATAAGAAATACTAATCTTAAAGATCGTTATTTCTTATCTGACATCACTACTAATCTAACTTAAAATGTATATTAATTTCCTTTTTCAAGTTAGGGTTATACCTTTAAATAGAAAACGCAGTCATTTATAAAAAATGACTGCATTTTTAGAAAGAAAGGATTTTAGTTTTCTGCATACAATCGAGGCAAACACGTGTGTTACCTAGGGGCTGATATACCTTTCCACAAACTGTACAGACTGGCATCTTTACTCGCCCTACGGTATCCTCTTTTAATGAATTTGCCGGACGTAAAGATATAGCACCTTGAGGACATTGAGAGACGCAAACATAGCAACTATTACACAGGGCCGGTTTATGCCTAATTTCAAGGCCCCTTTTTTCAGCAACGCTAGAAATGGCACCTGTTCCGCATAGCTTTGAGCATACCCCACAGGCATTGCAATTCTCCCCTACGACAAGCGTCTTAAATGTGGTTTGATTACAGATTGAACTCGAAATCCTTTGTGTGCCGCCATACGACATAAACAAGTTTCGGCGTGGGATTGGATGAACATCTTCTGAAGATGGAAACACAAGATTCTGCACTGTTGATACGGAAGTTCCCCAGAGCTGGGCAAAAAATTGACGGCGTGAATTCCCTTCCGGAGCCACTCCACTAAACCTTTTCTTAGAATTCACAATTCGCTTCTTATCAGGGCTCAAAAGCTGGTTCGCCTCTTTTACTATCCATGTGAGATATTGAGCAATATTATCGTTGCACGTCCTACAGTCCTCTTGATAAATTATAACTTCTCTATTGCTATCCTTATTAGAAAATACAAACGCTAATAATAGGGTCGGATCTAGAAAACCCAAACAAGGCCACATACTATCAGACTGACACTTTTGACATATTAATTTTATTGGCTCTTCCTTAGCAATCAGCTGCTGTATGGATTTTGCTGGGTAATTAACTCCTGTAATTGCCTCAAACGGACAATTAGAAAGGCATAGGCCGCAATTAATACAATTGTTATCTATCTCTAGCTTCTCATTAATGGATTTAGCCGGGCATATATCAATACAGACAGTACATTTTGCTTTAACAAATCTTTTTTTTAAACAAAGCTTTGAATTAATTGCAATTTTCATTACAATAGCACCCCTTATCAAAACTCGGTCTTCACCAACTATGCAACCATTCTTAATATCGTTTGACGCGGATGTTTTTTTTTAGAAGCGGAAGTCTCGCTTTCCATCTGTCAGCTCAGCCAAATGCTCCATAGCAATGGCACGAACTTTTTCATTTGTAATGCGAGGAATTTCATTGGCAATTACCACTTCACCCTTGGCTTTTGTATCTGCAGAAGCATAGTCCTCTAAGTATTCCTTAAGCGTCATAAGGGCATTGGGCTGACAGCAGTTTGCAATTTGCCCGGATTTCACTAAACTCATAAACCGGTCGCCAGTTCGTCCTTCTCGATAGCAAGCCGTACAGAAGCTTGGAATATAACCCATACTTAGCAACCAATTGACAATTTCGTCAAGAGTGCGCTTATCATTTACATCAAACTGTGCCGAGTTATCATCTTCCGCTTCGGGTTCAACATAACCACCAACACTCGTACTCGAACCACCACTGATTTGAGATATGCCTAATTGAAGCACACGTTCACGAGTTCTTTGTGATTCGCGGGTAGAAACAATCATTCCAGTGTAAGGTACAGCCATCCGAAGCACTGTGACAATTTTGGCAAATGTATCATCAGAAATAGCATTGCTAAAATCATTTGGGTTAATGTCATCAGCAGGACGAATCCGCGGAACACTTATAGTGTGCGGACCGACTCCCATGGCCGCCTCCAAATGTTCAGCATGCATAAGCAAACCAACAAAATCATAGCGATACATATTCAAGCCGAACAAAACGCCTATGCCAACATCGTCAATTCCACCTTCCATGGCACGATCCATAGCTTCGGTATGGTAAGCATAGTCACTTTTTGGTCCGGTTGGATGCAGCTCTTCATAGGCTTTTTTGTTATAGGTCTCTTGAAAAAGAATATAAGTTCCAATCCCTGCGTCCTTTAGCTTGCGATAGTTTTCCACAGTAGTCGCCGCAATATTGACATTAACACGACGAATGGCGCCGTTTTTATGCTTTATACCATAAATAGTTTTAATACTTTCCAATACATATTCGATGGGATTATTAATAGGATCTTCGCCTGTTTCTAACGCTAGGCGTTTATGCCCCATGTCTTGTAAAGCAGTTACCTCACGCGCAATATCCTCCTGTGAAAGCTTTTTGCGGGAAATGTTCTTGTTTTTGTGGTGATAGGGACAGTAAACACATCCGTTCACACAGTAGTTAGAAAGATATAACGGAGCAAACATGACAATCCGGTTTCCATACAGTTTTTGCTTGATTTCTTTTGCCAACGACATCATTTTCTCATTCTGATCTTCTAAATCACAATCAAGCAGAACTGCTGCTTCACGATGGGTCAGACCCTTACAATCCTTGGCCCGTTCTAAAATGTTGGCGATGAGTTCACGATTATTTCTGTTTTTTTGCGCAAAGGCAAGTGTCTCTAGAATTTCTTGGTCGTCAATAAACTCAGTAGCAATTTTCGATTTGCAATTATACATTATTAAGACTCCTTATGATTGATGATTTATTACTTTCTATTTGCAAAAATCCCCCTCTGTCAACTATCGAGGAAAATAGGCTGTCATTATGTTCCTTATTTATCTGCTATTGAAGACAGCTTAGAGTACACTGTCTTAATATTGACCTGGGGAATCATTCCTAACTTTCCTGATAGAGCACTAATAATATCATTGGGAGCATCGATTACAATGCTGATTACTGAAATATTGCGTTTGGGGTAGGGAATTCCCATTCTGCCAACAATGTACTCTCCGTATTCATGAAGAATATCATTGATCATTTTGGCGCAATCTTTGTTTTCAACCACAATTCCGATGAGCGCAATCCTTGTTTCCATAAACCATGCCCTTTCTCAATATTGAATAGCTTTAGTGTGCTCCAGTTCATTCCAGACACAGGCGAAAGATAAAAATCCTTGCACCCAAATAGGCACAAGGATAGACGTCACGCATTAAGGGAAGCACCTAAATGATGCTTCACCATAAAATCCCGCTATTCTCTCGCCTTCTCATTTGGGACGAACCCTCATGCAGTTAGTACGATACCTTTGATTCGTAGTTTTACACACGGTTTGCCGCAAGAAAGAATGGAATCATTCAATCTCAGACAACTCACCTAAATATTGACTAAATTGTAACATCTTTTCATATAGAAATACAATACTCTTTTTGCAGATCCGCCACAGTGCATATTAAAGAGCCGCATTCTGTCCGGCAATAAACCCTGATGACCATGCCCATTGAAGGTTGAAGCCTCCGCATTGCCCATCTATATCGATGATTTCACCTGCAAAAAATAAGTTTTTTACAATTTTTGATTCCATGGTATTCTCGTTAATTTCGCTGGTAGCAACGCCGCCTGCAGTCACCTGTGCACTAGGCCAGCTTTTTGTTCCTGTTACCTTAAATCGCCAATCAGTCAAAATCGCAATGATTTTTTCCTGCTCTTGCAGAGACAGATGAGCAACAGGACGTTTTATATCGCCAATTCCTGCTTCTTTCAGTAGAACAGGGATAAGTCTTTTATTGATCAGACCGACCAAGCTAAACTCAATCGTTTTACTGGAGTCCTTTGTAAACCGTGCTTCCACAAGCCTTTTTAGCATCTCTGGAGAAATCATGTCCATAATGGTGATTTTTAATTGAACCGCTTTTTTCTCATGGAGGAGTTGGGCCGCTTTTCGACTAATTTGTAAAATAGGTGGACCTGATACACCATAATTGCCAAAGAGAATATCGCCTCGGTCTTTGGCTACCGACTTGCCTTTATGTAAAATATCAGCAGTTCCTACAAATTTCACCCCGTCAATTTGCTTAAAGAAAGATCCTTCCAACTTTAATTGAACAAGACCAGGAAAGACATCTATAATGGTGTGTCCCAGTTTCTGTGCTAATACAAATCCATTACCATCCGATCCGGTAGACGGCATCGCTTTTCCCCCGGCAGCAAGGATTACTTTATCTGCCTTAAATGTTGACCCGTTTTCTAAGTCAATTTTAAACGTATCCTTCTCATGCCTTATATCTTTGACATACGCATCACAGACAATAGTAACGCCTAATTCATTTAGTTCATACCGCAGGACATCTAAGACACTGGAGGCCTGGTCGGACATAGGGAACACTTTACCAGCCTCCTCAACTTTATGGGCAATTCCTAATTCTTCAAAAAAAGAAATTGTCTCGGGAATGCTAAATTTCAATAGTGCGGTATGGGCAAAATTGGGATTACTCCCTTGATAATGCATACAGTCTGCATTTATGTTGGTAAAATTACACCGGCCATTACCAGTCGTCAATATTTTCTTCCCGATGCGTGGGTTTCGCTCCAGTATTGTCACATCGGCACCCTGCCTACTGGCTGAAATAGCAGCCACCATCCCGGCTGCGCCGCCGCCTACAATGATTACATGCTTTTTCCCTATAGTCATAGCTGATACCTCAACATTTCAAAGTAATTATTATTCCTATTCTATCTGATAACCAAGATACTCTATATAACATTTCCCATAAAACAAACAAAACTCCTGCCAAACACCTAAACCTCATGTCCTAAATTAAAATGGCCATCCAGCTGAGACTGGATGGCCATTTTTTAATTGCTAGCTTGTTGTAATTGTACTTATTTATTCACAACATTGACGGGTTTTCCGTCCATAAATGCTTTGATGTTGTCACCCATTAAATTAACCAATCTTTGTCTAGACTCATAACGACGCCAGCCAATATGCGGTGTCATAATCACATTATCCATTGTGAATAAAGGATTATCAGGTGAAGTCGGTTCAATCTCTTGAACATCAAGTGCAGCTCCCGCAATTTGTCCGTTGCGCAATGCTTCAATAAGGTCAGCCTCTTTAACCAGCGGACCGCGTGAAGTATTTACAAGATAGGCTGAAGGCTTCATTAACTTTAGTGTGTCTTTATTGATGATATGTTTTGTATCAGCTGTCAAAGGACAATGTAGCGCAACAAAATCACTCTGCTGAAGCAATTCTTCAAGTCCGACAAATTTCACGGCATCTTCACCCCAAGGTTTAGGGAAAGGATCAAAAACAATAACCTTCATGCCTAATGCCAGAGCAATTCTGATCGTATTACGTCCGATTGCACCTGCACCAATGACACCAAGTGTCTTACCTTGAACCTCAAAATGCGGATGTTTCATATAGCTATCAAAATGGCTAAAATCTTTTTGCTCAATCATGTGCTGCTGCTGTGGTAATGAAGCACTTAAATTTAAAATAAAGGTGATCGTAAGGTGAGCTACCGCTTCGGTACTATAGCTAGGAATGTTGCATACGGCAATATTCTTTTCGCGTGCTGCCACAATATCAATATTGTTATAGCCGGTTCCCGCTTCACAAATAAGCTTTACTGAAGGCGGAAATTGAGAAATAACATCCCTACCTACCGGTAATTCTTTTGTAATGATAACATCTTGTCCCTGCACCCTAGCAACAATCTCGTCATTGCTGCTGTCATCGTAATTAGTTAAATTGGTAATTTGACTTAAAGGTGAAAAATCTAGTTTCTTATCAAAATCTAATTTTGCTGCATTGAGAAATACTGCTTTCATAATAATTCCCCCTAATATTTAGAATAGTTTCTACGCTTTTCTTCCTGTGATTATGATCTGGCTCAATTATATTACACCTTTCATCAAGAAGTAAAATGAATAATATCAATTCGAATCATTCCATTTATGAATACGTCCTCGGCAGTCACTGTCTATTGGAACCTTTATATTATGTTTCAGGGAAGCTGCTTTATGCGCCCTTTGATACAAACAACCCCAGCCAAATTGACTGAGGTTGTTTGCGATGACCCAGCAAATCAGGTGCACTTGTGTAAGATAATAGGTGCTTACGTCACCGGAATCGGTAAAACATATTTTAACACAGCAACATAATGCGCAATACTACCAGCAAGTACAAATAAATGCCATATCGCATGATTATATGGAATTCTACGCGCTAAATAGAATATAGCACCCACAGTATAAAAAACCCCACCAGCGATGAGCCAATATATTCCCTCAATTGGCAACGTACCTAATAATGGTTTGATCATCACGGCTGCAAGCCACCCCATCAAAAGATAAGTTAATGTTGAGAAAACCTTGAATCGCTTTACAAAAAACACTTTGAAAACAATCCCAATGATCGCAAGGCCCCATATGATACTAAAGATTGTCCACCCCATTGTGCCATGCAGGGGAACCAAAGTAAAAGGTGTATAGTTTCCTGCAATCAGTACATAAATCGCCGCGTGATCAAAAATTTTCAAAATATATTTTTTTCTTTCATTCGTAAAACTATGATAAAGTGTTGACGCCAAATACAGCAGTACCAAAGAAATACCATAAATCGTAAAACTGACTTGATGCCAAACCCCTCCACTGATATAGGCAGACGCCGTAAGAATGCCAAGACCAATAAGCGCAAGAAGTGCTCCAACGCCATGGGTAACAGCATTTAATATTTCTTCTAGATTAACCCCTGATACAGTTTCAGTCTTTATCATCCAATTTTCCCCCAGCCTTATTTCAACATAAA
>JAQWAQ010000020.1 GCA_028707635.1 Negativicutes bacterium | reverse complement strand
TTGCAGCCGCAGACCTTTACATTCTCTGACAATGGCTTTTACAGCGATTGCTGACCAAGGAAGCATGCTGAGAAAAAACACGACAATATAATAATAGCTCACATTATCTTTGGGATGCTCTGAAACCGTCGCCCGCAGATAGTTGTGGACCCCTAAAAAAGTATCTACAAACTCCGCACCATGCACAGCATACATCGCGAGATACCATGGCAGCATAATAATTAGAAATAGCATAATACCAACCGGATTGATGAGTTGTTTTAGTTCCGCCCAGTCACGTTTTATGGCGATAAAAATTCCAATAACAATTCCCGGCAGTAAGACGCCAACAGGCCCTTTAGTTAAAACAGCAAGCGCTAAGCTAACATACATAAAAACATACCATCGCTTGGCAGCGTCCTTCTGGCGATAGCCCAGATAAAAAAAGACCAATGCGGCGCTATTAAAAACAAAGAACACCATATCAGTAATCACGAGCTTTGCCAACACGCCATACTCCAAGGATGTTCCCATAACCAAGGCCGCTAATAAAGCGACCGATGGTTTAGAGATTTTAGTGACAAACCAATAAATGAGCGTAACACCCAAAGCAGCAAACAAAGCCGGGGCCAGACGTGCCGCTGCTTCAGAAAAACCAAAGATTTTAAAAGCAATCGCGGTAAGCCAGTAGAAAAAGACCGGCTTATCAAACCACACATTTCCGTATATCCTTGGCGATAGCCAATCTGATGAAAGTACCATCTCTTTTGCGGTAAGCACATAATTAGACTCCACAGGATCGCTTATAGGAACTAAATGGCTAAATAAGAAATATAAACAAAAAGCTGCCAAGAATACGCCTAGGGAAGTCCATACCGGACGCTTTAGCGCATGTTCGGATTTTTTATCAATCATCACAATGAACCTCCTTTGGCTAATCAGCCTGACGGACAAAAATAGCTGTATCCTCTATCATGGTCAATAACCGCACCTTTTCAAGAAGTGATGGAGGAAATTTTTCATAATTCTTCTTCTGAATAACAAAGTACTTGCTGGTATTGTTGAGCATCGCTATCTGCATTTCATCAGGCTTAAATTCAGTTCCAGGCATACCACTATAAAACATGAAACCCGGCCGGTAAAACTTCGCGACGTAAACTGAAGATTGACCATCATAATTTTTCTCAAATACCTTGACAGTGTCTTTCATCGACAGGGCAGGCGCTACGACGGGAAGCATTTGTGTTGTCAAAAAACCGCTAAAAACGAGCATTCCGGTAACATAGGTGGTAAACACCGCGCCAAACCTCTTTTGATAACTAAACAATCCGACGGCAGCAACAAGTACGAAGAAAATCCCCGCTGTCACTTGCACCGGCAAGATTAGTTGTGCTGTTAATGATTTTCCGGCGTAAAATAATCCTGCCTCTAGAGTAACCACGAGCAGCACAAGGATAATTCCCGCCCCTTTCAAAACAGAAAACCGGTTCTCCATCCACACTTTATCGAAATACCAACCGATCAGCAACGCTAACGGCGGATACATTGGTAAAATATAAGAGACTAGCTTGGTTTGTGATAAGCTGAAAAACAGGAACACACTGGCTGCCCAAATCATAAGAAACACAAGGTGATTTCGGTGTTGTCCCTTCTCCTTTAATCCCCTAAAAAAGGCCTGCCCCAAAAACGCAGTCCAGGGAAAAAGTCCAATAATCAATACAGGAATGTAGAAATACCATAAGGTTCCTGTCTGATGCTCTGGCTGTAAGAACCTTGTCACATTATGAAAGCCAAGAAAGGTATCCACAAAAGCCATACCATGATAGTGATACATAATCAGATACCATGGAGCGGCAAGGGCAAAAAACAAGGCTCCCCCGGTAAATAATTTCATATTCTTAAGGCGTCCTAAATTACCCGTAAATAATAAGTGCAGGGCTACGATCCCCCCGCAAAAAAGCAAGCCAATGGGCCCCTTGGTCACAACAGCGAGCGCGGCACACCCATAAAACAGATAGCTTTTTTTGTGCAAAAAAGCAAGCAGCGATCCTGTCAGGAAAAAGGTCAAAGTCATATCGGTAACAGATGCCTTACTTAGATAGAAGTATTCCATACTTGTCACCAAAACCAATGCGGCGAGCAATCCGGCCCGTTCAGTAAAAAGTTTCCGCCCCGATAAATACACAAGAACCGCCCCGGCTACTGCCAACACCGCCGAAGGAAATCGAGCTCCGAATTCCCCAACCCCAAAGATCTTAAAGGCTCCTGCCACCAGCCAGTAATACATGGGCGGTTTATCATACCAAAATTCGCCATAGATGCGTGGTGAAACAAAATCGTTAAACTGTAACATCTCTCGTGCCGTTTCCGCATAGACCGGTTCATCAGGGTCAAATAACGGCAAATTTCCCAGATGAACAAAGGTCATTAACCCGGCAACGCATAAAATCAGGGCGATACTGCGCCATAACTGCTTATCTTTCATCATTCTAGTTGCTCCTTCTAATTAGTAAATGCCACACAGAATCGCTTGGCATATCGCCTCATGCCTAACTTGCGGCACGGTTGTGTTTCTTAGAAAATGTCGCCGCCGTATTTGTAAGTTCAGCGCTCACCCAATAGAGCGGACGTTGCTTCACTTCTTCAAAGATCCGTCCGATATATTCACCGATGACCCCTAAGCCGGCTAACTGAAGTCCACCCAGCATCAAGACGCTGGCAGCGATAGTGGCCCATCCCGGAACAGCCTCGGTGGTAAATACTTTGGTGTAAAACACATTAAGCGTCAAGGCAAAGCTAAGCAAGCCCAAGATGATGCCAAGATAAAACGCAAACCGCAAAGGCATTTTTGAATAGGCTGTAATGCCATTCAGGGCAAAAGAAATCATCTTCCCCAGGGAAAACTTGGACTTGCCGGCATATCTTTGGGGAGCAACAAATTCTACTTGAGCTTGGCGGTAGCCCACATCACCGATAATCCCGCGAATAAAGCGAGCTTTTTCTTTAAAACGCTGGACTGTCTCCACAACTTTTTTATCCAGCAACCGAAAGTCTGATCCCCCTTCAGCAATATGGACATCCGACATTGCATTGATTAATCGATAGAACAAGCTTGATGTTGCGCTTTTAAATCCAGATACACCTTCGGTCGCTATGCGAATGGTTTGAACGACTTCAAAACCTTCTTCCCATTTCGCCAATAAAATCGGCAGCAGTTCAGGCGGGTGCTGCATATCCCCATCCATTGTAATGACCGCATCCCCGTTAGCATAATCAAGCCCGCACGTCAATGCCACTTGGTGACCAAAATTGCGGGCCAAAACAACGGCTTTAATCCTTGGATCCTGTTGGGTTAGCCTATCAAGGATAAGTACTGTATCGTCGGTTGAGCCATCATCAACAAAAATTAATTCAAACAGATAATTAAGGGATTCCATGTATTTGCATACTTCCCGGTAAAAAACCCTCACATTTTCCTGCTCGTTGAAAACAGGTACGACAATTGAAATTTTCTTCATTGCTATCTCTCCTTGTACGATCATGACAAGTTTGTCTTCACTTAATTGCATTATCAGTATAGTGGGTGATTCTGAAAATAAAATGAAAGAAGGAAGCCTATTTTTAGGCTTCCTTCTTTCTATATGAGACAAATTATTTACATTTTACGGTTTAACAGTGGCCTTAAAGACCTGCTTACCATCTTTCATCTCAATAATAACTGCACTCTTTACAGCATCATGTGTCGCATTCAAGGTTGTTGATCCACTGATCGCCGGATAATCTTTTGTGGCCGCCAGTGCTTCGCGAATTTTGGCAGGCTCAGCACTGTTAGCGCGTTTAATCGCATCGATAAGCACATTTGCTGCATCATAACCAAGTACAGCCAAAGCATCAGGCACTTGTCCATACTCTTTTTTATAGGCTGCTACAAAAGCCTGTGAAACAGGGTTAGTATCCTCAACCGAATAGTGGTTTGTGAAATAAGTATTATTTAGGTTAGCTCCAGTTGCTATTTCCACCAGTTTCGGGGAATCCCAGCCGTCACCACCAATAATAGGCATATTCATATCCAATTCACGGGCCTGCTTGACAATTTTTCCAACCTCTTCGTAATAACCAGGAACATAGATAACTTCAGGATTCATTGCTTTTACCTTGGTCAAAATTGTTTTAAAGTCCTGATCCTTTTGTAAATAGGCTTCTTCGCTTAAAATGCTGCCGCCGCCTTTAGTAAATGCATCTTTAAAAAACGCGGACAGCCCTTTGCTGTAATCACTGCTATTATCAACCAAAATGGCTGCCTTTTGAAGCTTTAAGGTGTTGAGGACAAAATTTGCTCCCACGGTCCCTTGGAACGGGTCAATAAAACAAACCCGGAATGTATTATCTTTGACTTTACCGCTTTTCTCATCAACAGTCACTTTCGGATTCGTAGCACCGACTGCTAAAAAAGGTATCTTATTCGCTTCTGCTACATTCGAAGCAGCCATTGCATTGGAACTGGAAAATACGCCGGTTACAGCAACAACTCTGTCCTGGGTCGTAAGTTTTGTCATGGCATTTGCGGACTCAGATGGTTCACTTTTATTATCGGCAACAACCGCGTTAATTTGTTTACCAAGTACACCACCCTTGGCATTCGCCTCTTTAATGGCCATTTTTATACCATTTGCCGTTGAGGTACCCATTGTAGCATTACCGCCAGTCAATTCGCTCAAAATCCCTATCTTAATCTCATTTGAATTAGAACTGCCGCACCCTGCCAATACTCCGGCCATCAACAGCACTCCCATAACTAGCGCAATCATTTTAAAACTGTTTTTTCTCATAATGCTTTTCCCCTTCTTCTGTAAATTTTCAATACCTCATCTCTCTAGCGAATCGTCGCACCAAACAAAAAGAGCCAAATCATAAGATTTGACTCTGAAGAACAACAATAGTCACACCGCGCACAAAATCACGACGTTAACTAAATGCTCTGTCCTTTTGCCTGAGAGTTTCATCGGTCAATAATTCAACCGATTTGCACCTTCGGCGCCCTGCTACCAGGGGCTCTCCAGAGTTCCATTCATTTACGGTTATCACCAATCAAACCCACAATAGGCTGCTAGCTGAAATTCCCGCAAACTTCACATGGACATTAGTATTAATTTTTTAATATAGGTTATATGATAGTACCAATGTTGCTGGTTGTCAAGAACATTTTTCCATAATAATAATCATGGCTCTAGCCTTACCCTTGTTCGTAAGAGCAGCAGTAGTCGACAACCGTCTTAACCTGCAGCTTAAAACGCGATTCTGCTGGAACGTGAAAAATCTCACCACCCCTATACGATTTCCACTCACTCTCTCCTAGAAGTAAGACACTTAGCTCACCTACGAGAATCTCCATAATCTCGGCAGCATCAGTACCAAATTCATATTCACCAGGCAGCATGATGCCAAGCGTTTTCTTGCTGCCATCAGTGAAAATTACACTACGACTGGTAACTTTACCTTCAAAATAAATATAGGCTTGCTTAACAATGGCAACGTCTGTAAAATGTTCCACGGTGTATCCCCCTAACATTAATTTAAAAATAGTAAGCCCTTTCATTATATCACTGTATGTATATGTGTAACCTATACTAACCATTAAAAATTCACGCTAATCCTTGATAAAACCTTAGCCAGAACCGTATCATAAAAAATTATTGACAGAAAGAACCAAATGACAATATAATGTCTCTAACAAACACATATTCACTGTCAATGTACATTACTGTAATCATTGCCTCAACATGTACAAAAGACAGGACCGAGTTACTAGAAAGTGTATTGTTAATCTTTACATTAGGGGGAGCAGAATGAGAAAAAAGTGGTTGTCTTTTCTTAGCTTAGCAGTTGGCACCATGTTATTAGGAAGCCTAATCGCCGGATGCGGCGGGACAAAAGCTGATTCGAAAGACATCAAAATCGGCGGTAACTTCGAGCTGACAGGAAACACTGCTAATTTTGGTAATCAGACATTGAACGGTTTTAAACTTGCCTTTAAAGAAGCAAATGCAGCTGGCGGGGTATTAGGCAAACAAATAAACTTTATAGTAGCAGATAATAAATCCGAACCTTCCGAAGCAACAAATGCTATTACAAAGTTGATTACACAAGACAAAGTAGTAGCTGTGATTGCTCCTGTGACAAGTTCCAATGTTCTGGCAACACTTCAGATTGCCCAGGACCATAAAATCCCTTTATTGACAGCCACTGGAACCAACCCTAAGATCACTGTAGATGATAATGGCAAAGTACGTCCTTATGCATTTCGCTCTTGTTTTATTGATCCTTTCCAAGGAACGATAATGGCCAACTTTGCGACTAAGTCAATGAAAGCTAAAACAGCAGCCATTTACATTGATAACAGCTCTGACTATTCAAAAGGTCTTGCTAAATTCTTTGAAGAAGCCTTCATTGCAAACGGCGGTCAAGTTGTCGCCAAAGAAGCCTTCCTTCAAAAAGACCAAGATTTTAAATCCACTCTCACTAAGATAAAGTCTGTAAATCCTGATGTTATTTTCATACCTGCCTACTACGAAGAAGTTGGTAAGATAGTAAAGCAATCCAGAGAACTTGGCATTACTATTCCTCTACTCGGAACAGATGGCTGGGATGATCCTAAGATAGTAGAGGTAGCAGGAGCGGCTTCCTTAAATAACGGTTTCTTCAGCAACCACTACTCCCCACAAGATACTGATCCTAATATCCAAAAATTTGTTGCTGCTTATAAACAGGAATATGGCCAAAACCCAAGCGCCCTAGCTGCTTTAGGCTATGATGGCGGTAAAATGATTGTCGACGCAATTACCAGAGCCGGCAGTACAGATCCCGCTAAAATTCGCGACGCTCTGGAACAAACCAAAAACCTCCAGGTAAGTACCGGAATTCTAACACTTGACTCCAATCATAACCCTGTGAAAAGTGCTGTTGTTATCGAAATGAAGGACGGCAAACAATCATTTAAAGAAAAAATCAATCCGTAGAATCCAAAGAATCAAAAGATAAACGGGGATAAGGCGTTTAGTCTTATCCCCGTTTATTTGATCTTCATCATATATGTTGCAGTTCATCTACTTCATTAGATATAATAAATATAGGATTAAATTTGCAATAGAAAGGAGCAATTGACAATGTTTGTAGTTAACAGAATGACCCCTAACCCTGTAACCGTTAACTCAACCACAACAGTTGCCGATGCCTCAGAAATAATGAGAAGGAACAAATTTCGCCGGCTGCCTGTTATTAATATTGGAAGCCTGGTAGGAATTGTCACTGACCGTGATTTACAGGAAGTATCGCCATCACGTGCAACAACACTGTCCATCTTTGAACTGAATTATCTACTGTCTAAAGTACAAGTAAAAGAAGTAATGACCAAAAACGTTATCACGATTCGTGACAACGCCACGATTGAGGAAGCCGCTTTACTTATGTACAGTAATAAGATCGGTGGTTTGGTCGTTGTAGACGAGAAAGATTCAGTTGTGGGCATCATCACTGAAACAGACATTTTTAAATCCTTTGTTGACATTATGGGCCTTACAAGCGGTAAAACAAGAATTACGATTAAACTTCATGAAAATAAAGTTGGCATGCTGAACAAAATTACCGGCATTATGACAGACATGGGTATAAATATTAACAGTATGGCTTCCTACAGCATCGACCAAGAGTGGGAATTAGTCATTCGCGCAGATATTACAGACATTACCGCACTTAGCGAAAAACTGGCATCAATAGGCTACCCTATTACTCATGTTGCTCAAATTGGCAACTAATACACAAACAGCCCCCTCTATTAAAAAATAGAAGGGGCTGTTTTATTAGTTGTCGTTTTCAGAAACCGCTGCAGCTGCTTGATTTAATTTCAATTCAGCGACATCAAGAGTCGCAAAATAGTCGGCTATCGTTTCAGACCGGCGGATAAGCTCCACCTTGCCACTTGGCTTAAGCAGCAACTCAGCCGAACGTAATTTACCGTTATAGTTAAAGCCCATGGCGAATCCATGCGCACCTGCGTCATGGATGACAACAATGTCGCCAATATCCATAACCGGAAGCTGACGATCAATGGCAAATTTGTCATTATTTTCACAGAGCGAGCCTGTTACATCATAAATGTGGTCTAAAGGAAGCTTCTCTTTACCGACGACAGTAATATGATGATAAGATCCATACAACGCAGGACGCATTAAGTTGGCCATGCAAGCGTCAAGACCAATATAATTTTTATAAATTGCTTTTTTGTGAAGTACTTTTGCAACAAGATAACCGTAAGGGCCAGTAATCATCCGACCACACTCCATGGAAATCCGCAGCGGATGAAGGCCGTTCGCCACAATGATTTCTTCATAGACAGCTTTGATTCCCTGACCAACATATTCCAGATCAACAGGCTGCTGTTCCGGCTTATAGGGAATCCCGATCCCGCCGCCAAAATTAACAAACTCCATAGAGATACCCAGTTTTTGATGAATCTCTAGAATCATCTCAAACATCATGCGGGCTGTTGCAATAAAGCTATCAGGATTGAGTTCATTCGAGATAACCATTGTGTGAATGCCAAAACGTTTTACGCCTTTTTCCTTCACAATCCGATAGGCTTCAAAAATCTGCTCTTTTGTGAGACCATATTTTGCTTCTTCCGGATAACCAATGATCGTATTCCCGTTTTTCATCAATGGCCCAGGGTTATAACGGAAAGAAATAAGCTCCGGAATCCCAGCATGTTTTTCCAGATAATCAATATGACTAATATCATCAAGATTGATATTAGCGCCCATTTTGCGGGCTTTCTGAAACTCCTCGGCCGGAGTATCATTGGATGAAAACATAATATCCTCGCCGGTAATACCGGCCATCTCTGCTAATAATAGTTCAGGCAGCGAACTGCAGTCAGCTCCAATGCCTTCTTCCCGAAGAATCCGCAGAATGGTAGGATTAGGCGTAGCCTTTACCGCAAAGTATTCTTTAAACTGGGGAGCCCAGGAAAAGGCCGCCAGAAGCTTGCGAGCATTTTGGCGGATTGCCTCTTCATCATAAATATGAAAAGGGGTTGGATATTGCCCGATAATTTCTTCTAACTGTGCTTTAGCAAACGGTAGATCTTTATTCGCCATAAGTGAGTGCCTCCATAGATCAAAATTTTAGTAAGTGCCAAAAATAGAAAGCGGTTTGCGAACAATCTCGCAAACCACAATACAAAGCATTTCATGCCCAAAAGCAGTGCAAGATAGCGCTCCATACAACCTCGTATGACAGTTCTGCATTTATTAAACACAGAACCAGCATGATTTCCAGCCAAAAAACCCTGCTTCGGCGGATAATCCTTTCTGCCCTCTCATCGCTGGCCGCTCGAGGACATACTCTTACTATACCGCACCTCTATCTCAATTTCATATAATTATATAGTTTAAATTTTAAGACATCCTGCCTAGGATGTCAATCTTATTTTGACGTCCTCTTGATAACGCCAACTTTTATCCGATTAAAAAAATAGAAACCCGCGAAATCCACGGGTCTCTTTATTATTTTACTTCACAATGTTTGCCCCAAACCATTTTTCCGAAATTTTAGCAGAGGTTCCATCTTTCTTCATTTCATCAAGTGCCTTTTGAACTTTATCACGCAGTTCTTTATCGTCTTTTCTAAAGCCAACTCCATATACGCCAACTTCACCTAACGCTTTCTCAATCGCTATATATTTGCCAGGCTCTTTCGACATATAATATCTACCAAGGATTTCATCAGTAACAATAGCATCTAGGCGACCTGCTTTGAGATCCATAAAGGCAGCAACACAGTCAGGATACTTTTTAAAATCTTTCAAAGAAGCCTTAAGCTTAGCATCCTTGTCAACAGTTTCATCACCAATACTAGCCTGCTGCACACCAACAACCTTCCCCGCTAAGTCTGCTTCCCCTTTAATTGGAGAACCTACAGGGACAAAAATAAGTTGTTTACTTTCCATATAAGGCTCACTAAATAACACATTCTTTTTGCGCTCTTCAGTAATATTCATCGCATTCCACAAAGCGTCGATCCGTTTACCATTTAATTCAACTTCTTTACTGCCCCAGTCAATCGGCTTAAATTCCGCTTCCATTCCCAGCCTTTTGGCAGCTTCCTTCGCCATATCTATGTCGAAACCAACGATGTTATTTTTATCATCCCGAAATCCCATTGGCGGGAAACTATCATCTAACCCTACCACAATTTTTTGCTTTGCAGGTGCTTTTGTGTTAGTGCTGCCGCATCCCGCGAGAACTAAACCAGCTAGCATAACTAACATTACTAATGCAACTATTTTTTTCATTAAAAAACCCCCAATTAAATTTTGCGTAATGATTGCCTTTGATATATCCCATTTTACTTTAACGCGCTAAAACGGCAAAGCTGTAAATTAATGAAATTATTGTCCTTTACTCACATTTATCTCATCTTAGCTACTGATCGCTCGCTATTTTATTGTTTTTTAATAAATCTTCAAATTCTGTATTGCGCCCAGTGGAATCGCTTCACCACTCTATTTATAATCCCACTCATCCTTTACTTACTGCGTAAAATATGGCACAATAATATATAGCGAATTAATATCATACAATAGATTGAGCAAATTTCATCTAATGAGCGGCTACATATAAATGGTAGTCGCTGTATGTTTATGCAGGATTATCAACTAGAGGAGCTGATGGCTATGTCAAAAGAAATCTATATTACTAATTTAGACAAAGAAAAGTTACAGAAGCTGATTAGGACGGAAAAAGAATTCCATCCAGGGAACAAAGAACACCTTGATGATCTAAACTATGAATTGGAGCGGGCAATCGTCACGAAGCCGGAAGAGGTTCCTGCTGATGTCATTACAATGCATTCGCAAGTAGTCTTGAAAGAACTTGGGGACGAGGAAGATTTGATCTATACTTTGGTGTATCCAGATGAAGCCGATGTGACTGAAAATAAAATTTCAGTACTCGCACCGATCGGAACCGCTATTTTAGGCTACCGGGTAGGAGATATACTTGATTGGAAAATCCCTAGTGGTACCCTCCAGTTGAAAGTGGAAAAAATTCTCTTTCAGCCAGAGTCTAACGGTAATTTTGAACTTTAACAACCTCTGATGTCGGATCATCAGAACTTGCGGATATTAATAAAACGCTATTTATCCTCTGAGGATAAATAGCGTTTTATTAATATATATAACCTTTCACTCATTGTTTTGGTAGATTTTTTATCACCTCAGCCATATCTGTCACTTTAACTCCTGCCGGGAGTCGAAAAGTTTCCGCCGGTTGGGCACCAACCTTTAGGTTTTTATACTCCATTACCGTCTTACCACCGTCAGAGTCGATTGCTTCTACCCGCACCGGGATACCATAATCATCCCGTACCCATAGTTTGGTCTCGGCCTTACTAGTGTTATCCTTAATGAGCAGAACCTTACACTTAGCGCCATCATAGGTCGTCGTCTCCAGAACTTTGACTTTAGCAACATCTACGTCATCTGCTAACCGGTCTGGTGTAGGCACTGTTTTTAAATCATCACTAAGCGGGACTTTGGTTGCCGTATTCTGCGCTGGATTATACGTATACACAACATTAGCATCAGCATCGAAAATTGTTATTAGCTTATCATTATCCATGATCATTTCGCTTTTCATGTTTTTGCCAGCAATCCACATCTTTCCAGTCATATTGAATTCTTCCGCTGTCATCACAAAGTCGCAGGACATCCCTGGCAAGTTTTTTCCCTTGGCGAACAAATCGCCCACCGTTTCCTGTTTCTTCGGAGATGAATCCGCTTTTGCCGACAAGCCTGCCTCCTGCTTACTCCCGCCGCAGCCGACAAGGACAAGACTGACTACAGCTACACACACTGCTAGAAAGGTCAACAGTATTCTTTTCATTGTATATCCCCCTATAATTTAATTGTTAGCGCATTGGCTTCTTGGTTGGAAAGATCCCGATAGACAATAGCCATTCCAATTACGCCAAATGGCATTGTCAGGATAACAGGAATCACAAATAAAAGCGCCCCAATCCCGGACAAAAGGCCAATAACGAAACTATAAAGCCAGATCATGAGTGGATTGGTCATAAAGCACCTTAACGCCTGTTCCAGCGCCGCCCTCGGCTCAAGATCCCGTTCAACGATCAAGCCGATTGCCAAAATAAACAGTATTCCAACAGCTGGTCCAGCAATAATTTGGAATAAGAAACCGATCACCGGAATTGACCCAAGCGCCGCCGTAATGAGCATAACAACCCACATAGCCACAACAATCAGCAAAGTGGGAACAATTTTGTGAAAGTAGGCAAAGACTTCATTAACTCCTGCCTCTTCTCCCCGCATACGCTTTAAACAAAGCATTAATAATCCGCCTGTCAGCGGCCCAGCAAGAATGCCTGCTGTAACCACAGAACCAACGGCCGCGACCAAAGTCGCCAGAATCAGAGTCATAAAGTTATGACGATATAAATCGTAACTTTCCCGAATATTTTTACTAATATCCACTTTCATCAAACCTCCTTCTTTCCGAAGAGAATATAATCCGCGAATTACTCGTCATCTTCAGGAACAAAAACATTTGTAGCGATATTGATTAGTGTTCTTGAATGATAGCGCTGGTAGTATTGGTCAAAGGAAATGTCGGTTATCGCTATATTAAACACTACGTATTTGCCATCAGCCGCTTTGGCATTCCAAATAAACATACTTTCCCGCAGCCATTGGCCGTTGATCGCGCTAGGCTTGCGGTTGGCTGCCAAGGTGTTTTTGATCCAGCCAGCAGATTGAACCTTTCTTTCTCCCTGGTAAATGTCCCGAAAAGGTTCATAACTCCGCAATTGCCCATCCACCTTGCTCGTCCCGCCCAGAGCCATAGTGGCTGGATGCTGTAAATCCTCGTCGATTTGCGCTGCGTTAAGCTCGTTCCAGTAAAAAGCTGTTACTTCTTCAACTGTCGCGTTAGTAAAGTACGACTTCACGTTATGAGATGTTCGCTCAAGCGGCACACAATTTGTGGCCATCAGCCAAACCTCTCCTGTATCGACTTCAAACGTCTCTCCTTGAACATCGTCTCTGAAGCTGCCTGGGTAAAGAGCGATTTTACTCTCAACCGCTGGTGCTGCGAGGCAAACCATCGTGAAAAGACTCAGTACAATAACCAGTAATGTAATCCGAAAATTCATCATAGCCGCTCCTTAAATAGTTTTTTCAATGAAGACCATGCGATTTTCATTGCCACTGACTGGCATCGCGGGCTGCGGCGCTTAGAAGTTCCACCTAGCACAGCTGAACCAATCCGCCCCAGGGTTAGTTCAGCCTGTTGCTCTAGGTGACGTATGGTCTTTTAACCGACGGGTTGTCGGCCGATTCCAACCGCGGCTCGTGCATAGGCAGTATTCCCTTCTCTGAATTGTTCAGATAAGATTATCTGTCAACTCATGATAACAAATCATTCTGAACAAAA
Source organism: Negativicutes bacterium (assembly GCA_028707635.1). GTDB lineage: Bacteria > Bacillota > Negativicutes > JAAYSF01 > JAAYSF01 > STF2-20. The sequence continues at coordinate 18,454 of JAQWAQ010000020.1, read as the reverse complement.
ATTGAACAAACTTTCTGATTACATTGCATTGACAGAAATAGCAAAAGCCCCCGCTGTTCGGGGGCTTTCTCGATTATCCTATCCAATTAGATTACAGTACAATCGGTTGATTTCGGGGGAGGGCACCAAACCTAGTTCTCTTTTTAAAACCTCTTGCAAACGCTGATATTGTTTTTTGATCGCCACCCGGTTACCCTGCTTAGCAAAGATTTTCATCAATAGTATATACACCTCTTCGGCAAAAGGGTCATATTCTTCGACTATTTGCAGATGACATACCGCACGGGTGTAGTCCTGGGTCTTAAGAGCGTGGCGCGCTAGCCGGATGCGGGCTTCAATACAAAGATGTTTTAGATTTTCCTGCTGGGGAAAAAGCCACGCGTAGTCCATCTCCTCCAAATAATCACCGCGGTAAAGCGCAACCGCCTGTTCCAACTGCATTGTTGCCAGTTCCGGGGCAACCTCTGCCCTCAGCCCTGCTGCCACTAACTCCTGGAATTTCTGTCGGTCACTCGTAAAACTACCAGACCGCAGCTGGTACCGCCGGCCGCCATAGAGAATATTTTCCTGATCTCCAACCTTATTTAGATACTTTCGTAAATTGTACAGCGTGGTATGAAAGATGACCGCAGCGCTCTCGATATCCCAGTCAGGCCATAAATCTTCCAAGATCTTTTCCTTACTGACAGGCTCACTACGATGCGCTAGATAGGCCAACAAGTCGCGAGTTTTGACCGTCCGCCAGGTCGTCTCCCCACCATGTATAATGGCTCGAAACGGGCCTAGCGTTGCTATATACAATAAAGGAACCGCAACTTCAATTTCATGCCCACCGCTTACAGGCAGACCAAGCCGGTTAGCTGTCAGCCGGGCCATCTGCCGCACCTCGCAATCCGAATCAGTTGTTAAACTCAATATCCCTTCATGTGCTTTCGAACCACCGATTTCTGCTAACGGTACAATCGTCCGCAGGCGTACTTCAGACTCAACATGAGCAACCAATTCAAGCAGCAGCGGTACAGCTTCTTCACCTTGACGAACAAGGATCCGCTGCACAAACGTGACTTCAATACCGCTTTCCAAACCAATTTTTAAGATTGGCTGAAACAGCATCCTATAAGTTAAAAATATCTGAATATAATTCAGTTCAGCCGCCAACTTCAGAGACTCGCGTGCATGCTGTTGCATTGCAACTTCTTCGCCTGTAGTGAAGCAAAACCAAGCTTGGAAGGCATAGGCATGAGAGATTGCTTTTTTGAACTCCATCCGTTCCAGGTCGATTACCGCCATGCGTAACATTTCCTTGCCTTCTCGAAGACTGCCTGTCCGAGCAAAAATGACTGATCCCATTGACCTGCATACAGCTAGCGCAAGACCGGATTGCTGTTTTGCCACAACCAGGGCTTCTTCAGCTTTGGCCCGCGCCTCAAGCCACCGGCCTTCTAAGTTTAAACACTGCGCCAAAAAGATTAAATTTAAAGCAAGATAAAAATGTTCGCCATTATTATCCCTAATCAGCTGAATTGCCCGATTATAATGTTCTTCTGCCAACTTCCACTCGCCCCGGTCCACATGAATGCTTGCTAACTGGATATGAGAAGAAGGCAATGCTTCACTTAGACCGAATTTTTCTTTAATTGCCACATGGCGTTTGGCATAATCAAAGGCTTTATCAAATTCACCCCAGTCTTGATATATGGTAGATATAGCGTCTTGCATATAATAACTTGGCAAGATTCGTTCGGGTGAACACTCCGCGGCTTTTTGATATGTCTGCAGTGCTTTATGATAATCACCCTGCAAACAAAGGATATCCCCTAACCCTTCTAGCAGATGAGCCATAATATAGCTGTCATTATTCCATTTCACGATCTCAATCGCATCGAGCAACGTCATTTTCGCTTCATTAAACCGACCTGCTAATAGTAAGCATAATGCTTTTTCCAAGGGAATAGCCAACGGTTGCTCGACAGGGGGGACAGTTGATTGTAGAGAAACCTGCTCCAGAATCTCTAGGCTTTCTATATAGTGACCGCGGCGACGCAATATCTGCGCTGCAAGCAGACGGCTCTCCGTCAATCCAGCCTGATTTTCACCACTAGCAAAAAGAGCCGCCGCACGATTCGCCCAATTTTCGGCTTCCGCCAATCGGCCGCGACGCACTTCGACGGACGCTCGATATAGCGATAACCACGCGTCACCAGCGATACACTCTACCGAGAAAGGCTCTAACCAGCGGGCAACGGTCAGCCAACCGCCGTCGTTCAGCATCCGTTGACCAACTTCCTTGATGATGGTTATGGCATCTTCATATAACCGTGCTGTAATCAGGTACTCAACAGCACTTTCCGTTTCTCCTGCGTCCCGGGCTAACATTGCAGCCCGCCGCAGTAAACTCTGACGATTGGATCCTAAACGGTTTTGCAGAAATTCGCGAAACAAGTGGTGATACCGATAGACCTTTTCCTGCCCTGCTAATGGCGTAAGTAGGAGTTGTTGTTGGGCGAGAAAATCTAAAATCCGGTAGGAATCATTTCGATCCAGCAGCAAATCGCAAAATGCGGGTGCCATAACGTCTAATACTGAAGTCTTTAATAGAAACTCTTTTATCTGCTCTGACTGCCGACCCAGAACCTCTGCCGCCAAATAATCGTAAATCCCTTGGGTCTTATTATTACTCAAAAACCCCTGGATGCCAGAGGATGAATTCTCTAAAAAGCGCAAAGCCGCGGGCCAGCCGGCTGTTTTTTGCTCCAGTGCCGCAAGCAATGTTTCCGGCAATTCTTCACGCCCCAAAAAGATGCCGATCTCTTGGCGAGTATACTTCAATTCTTCCATTCCGATAGCACATACTTCGCCGCGCAGACTAATCCGAGAAAGAGATAACGGCAGCGCACTCCGACTAGCGATAACAAGATGAATGCCCTTCGGGAGCTGCTGCATTAATTCCTGAACAAAACTATGAATGATCGGCTCGGATAACAGATGATAGTCATCAAGCACAATGATCATACCGCCTCCAGCCTGTTCTGTTAGCTCCTGAACCACAGCGACTACTAAGAGACGCAGATGGGCCTCAATCCCGCCCTGCGCTACGACCCGCAGGACTTCCCCGCCAAACCCTGGAAAATACTTTTGTACCCCAGCTACAAAATAGTGCAAAAAAATTGCGGGATCATTATCATACTCATCTAGTTGGTACCAGACCAAGGGCTTTTGAATAATTCCTGTCAGTTGAACCATCAAAGTAGTCTTTCCATAGCCGGCAGGTGCGGTAATAACAGCGATTTGCCAATGTTCAGCCTTAGCAATCAATTCCAAAAGCCGTGGCCGGTCAATTACCTTTGTCCCAATATGGGGCGGAAGCAATTTACTGGCTATCAGTTCAGGCAATGTTAAACACCTCCATACAGAATGTCTGGTACCATCGTATTTGTTATTGTCTGTGCTGGTCTCTTACTTTTGCTAAATCAGCACCCTTCCCAGAGTAAACATAAGTATAATTAAGTGAATTATCCCCTGCCTGACCATGATAAGCATCAATTAAATTGATCGTTGCCTGTTTATAGATATTCGCTTTTGCTGACAAACTCGCACTCGCCGCCCCTGTACCAAAACTTCTGTGATTGGGATCTTCCTTCGCATCAGACCAGTTCAGCCATTCTATATAACCTGCCGATTCAGCGACTTTCTCATAAGATGCTACATACACATCAACATGTGCTTTATCCTCTGCAAAGACATAACTTTGTTTTAACACTGCAGCCACATTCTTCATTTCAGCCTTCCAGGCATCCATATACTTTTCCGATACGTAATTCATTTCTATCGTGTTCATTGCCTCACAAAGATCTTGGGCAAACGCTTGATCAATCGGATTATCCGCCTGTCCCTTGGCCATCGCCGTGTTAGCAAAGCCCATCGAGACCAAAACCATCATTATCAAAACAACGAATAATCTTTTTACCATCATCTTACGCCCCCTATACTATGTGTTAACTTACTTTTTCCATTTATTTTCTAGAAAAGTATTCTATTTCCTTTCCAATCCAACTTATTAGCCTAAAATAGTAGAGGGAAAAGGAGACTAGACTGCACTCCTTTTCCCTCTATCAACCAATAAGCAAAACAAACAACACTGGAAAAACTATCCCAATAAACACTGCGGTGGTTAGAACAAAAGCTGCCGTAGCGATATGGACATTCAATTTATAGAGTTGTACGGCAATTACGGTGTTAATAGCCGTAGGCATAGCCGCTAGAATAACAATTGTATTTAAGACAATCTCATCTGTAATCACGAATCGTGCTAGCATATAAGCCACTACAGGTGTCAAAATAAATTTTATCGGGAGCAGGTCGAGGATTTCCGAATAATATTTGCGCATACCGGCTGTGTCAATCGCATAACCAATTGGGATTAATGCCGTCCAGGCTCCGAGATGCACTAAGGGGTCGACCATGAGCTCCGCAAAAACCGGCCGAACAATACCTGTTACATTCAGCAGGATGCCGACCGCCATTCCGACAATCGTCAGCTGATTACGGTTAAAAAACTTAGAAAAAGACTGTTTATTAAAGCTGCCTCCGATACTTTTTTGATAATAATACTGGGCCAATGGAAAGCAAACCATAAACATAAGAACGCTCTGCAGCATGACAACCATTTGCGTAGTAGCAAACCCAATTTCACCATACATAATATAGGCACACAAGCCACCCAACGTGGTCGTATTCGACAAAATGGCACTCAGAATATAGCTGCCCTTGTCAAGTTCACTCTGAAATTTGTTCTCGACACGAAAATAGGCAGCAAGCCATGGAATCAAATACAGCAACACACCAATAATCGGAAGCCAAATAAACGAGTAATCCAGCGACAACGTCCATAAAGTCAGCATAGCCAAAACGGGGTAGATTACGCATATGTTTATTATTATCAATCGCTGAAAAAAGCTTTTATCAAGCTTTGATTGATAGCGGCATAAATTCCCTAAGACAAGCGGTAAGATCAAATCAAGAAATATATATAATAATTTCGTTTGTAAATCCACGATAACCACTCCTACTCCCAGACAACGACTTATTATTAGATCTCTATAATCATAACAAAATACCTCCTATTGTCATAGTACCCACCTGAATTACTTGGCGTTTTCCAGATAAGAAAAGCTATTTGCCTTTTAATAAAGTGCAAATAGCTTTTTCAATCCGCCTATTATAGCTTTCCTTCTGTCTTTACATCGTAAGATTGTTTTTTACCGAAGCCTTACGGCGTTGGATAAAATAGATTCCAACAAGGATGGCAATTCCAATCACGTCGGTAAGCAAACCCGGATCAATAAGCATTATCCCCCCTATAAAAGCGACAACGCGCATAACCGGATTTACATCAGCATACCAGTAACCAATCATTGCTATACCCAGTCCCCACATGCCCGCAATAGCAGAAATCGCAGCACTGATGACTTCCGCCGGTGTAGCATTAACCATTAAGAGAACTGGTGCATAAACAAATATATACGGAACAATAAACGCAGCAATTGCCAGTTTAGCGGCCACGACACCTGTCATAAGTGGATTCCCTCCAGATATGCCAGACGCAGCATAGGCTGCCAGTGCAACTGGAGGCGTGATATCGGCAATTATGCCGAAGTAAAAAACAAACATATGCGCCGCAATAATCGGTATACCTAATGCTATTAAAGCAGGCGCTGCAATCGTAGAAGTAATAACGTAGTTTGCAGTCGTAGGCACCCCCATACCTAAAATCAAGGAGGTAATCATTGTAAAGAACATGGCAGGAAGGAGAAGGCCACCAGCTAACTCTATCAAGCCTCCAGCAAGTTTGAGGCCTACGCCGGTCTTTGTAACAACACCGATAATGATACCAGCCGTTGCACAGGCGATCAATACTCCCAGCACCCCTTTAGCGCCCTTCTCGAGTCCTTCGATAATTTCGACCGGTTTCATGCGAGTCGCTTTACTTAGCGAACTTGCCAGAATGGCAATAACAATTCCCCATAAAGCGGCTTTGGTCGGAGTTTGCCCTTCGACAAGTAAAGCCAGAATGGCTATCAACGGCAAGGCCAAATGACCGCGTTTTAAAAACACCTCTTTGAGATTTGGCAGTTCATTCCGGGGAATACCTTTTAATCCTTTTCGTTTGGCTTCAAGATGTACAGATATCCAAACACCAGTATAGTACAAAATTGCGGGTATTACTGCCGCTTTGACAACATCGAGATAAGGTACGCCCATAAACTCCGCCATCAAAAATGCCGCCGCTCCCATAATAGGAGGCATAATTTGCCCGCCCGTTGAACCGGCAGCTTCGACGCCGCCGGCGAATTCCTTATTATAGCCCAGCTTTTTCATCATAGGAATCGTAAAACTGCCGACACCCACAACGTTAGCGACCGAACTGCCGGATATCGTTCCCATCATGCCACTGGCCAGAACAGTAACTTTTGCTGGGCCACCACTGGCCCACCCAGCAAGAGCATTCGCGATATCGATGAAAAACTTTCCCAATCCTGTCGATTCTAAATAAGCACCGAACAAAATGAATAAGAAAATAAAGGTTGATGAAACTCCCAAGGGAATACCGAAGACTCCCTCTGTAGTGAAATATAAATGAGCAACTAAATCAGAAAGTGAAACACCCCGATGAGCCACAGTATCGGGAAGATAAGGGCCAGCGAATGCATAGGCAATAAACACCAACGCAACAGTGACCATGGGCTTACCGACAACCCTGCGGCACCCCTCTATAACCAGTGTTAGACCAACTGTCCCTATGAAAAAATCTAAGTCGGTAACTGTTCCGGCCCGCAAGACTAATTCGTTATATGTAACAACAACATACATTGGAACTGCAGCCCCGATGATTGCCAGCAACACATCGAAAGGATGAATTTTATGCCTTGACCAAGAGCGTCGGGTAGGATAAAGCAAAAAAATCAAACACATCCCGAAACTCAGATGGATTGCCCGCTGCAAATGAGCATCAAGGACACCAAAAAATGAAGTATAGAGTTGGAAAAGCGTAAAACAAATCGCGAGTGCAGAAACTAACCGACCGACAATACCGGTCAAAATGCGCTTGTCAGCCTCTGAATCAAATTCCTTTAATAATTCATCAGCACTTTTTACCTGTGTTTGATCTTCTTCTAAGGCCAAATAGATCATCTCCTTTCGCAAACCTCATCTAGTTATACCTATAATCTCCAGCCTATTACAACTGGCAAAATCATACTATCACAGAGAACATATATCCATTCTGAATCACCGTGGAAGAAACCACAAGTAATCGTAATCACTACGCACATGAATCAAAGTTCCATGCTCGAGCCATTCATAAAGCGGATATTCTTGTTCCCGCTGAACAAAGCATAATTTAGCTTCTGGCCCCACCCTTACAGGGATTTGGCTAAAATGCCGGTTTAGATTTATTAAAACAAAGCGGTCACCCTGCTGAATAAACGTTCCCTCTGATGGAAGTGATGGCATCCCAACACCATAAGACTGATATTCAGTGGATACTAGCGTCAACTGCCCCACCCCTTCAACAACGAAATTCTCCCACACTGGTGTCTTATGGACAGAATGAGTGAACCGCAAGCTGAATGTATCACCTACATAAGTCGGTAGTACTAAACAAGTCCCCCCTTCACTTTCTACGATGATCCGAAGGGGCAGAAAGCACCAATACACCAATAGTAAAAGAGCCACACTACAACAAACTGTAAATACTATTACCGTACGGTGTTTTAGCCATTTTACCATAATGATTAATAAATGCCGGGTACCGTCCAGCACCCGGCATTTATTCACTCCTCACTATTATTTTTCTTTAAAGAATTTTTCTGCGCCAGGATGAAGTGGAATCGGCATTCCTTCGGCTGCAGTTTCTTTCGTTATGCCTTCGCCTAATTTATGAGCAGCTTTCAACCTGTCTGTATTGCCATAAATGGCTTTAACCATTTTGTAAACCGTATCATTATCTATCCCTGCCGGAACGACCAACATCGCTTTAACCGCTACAGTGGAGATATCTGTCGTCTGTCCTGGATAAGAATTAGCTTTTACAATCTGTTTAGCATAAAACGGGTATTTTTTTATCAGGGCATCCGCTTTATCTGCGTCAAAAGGTAATAACCTAACTTTATTTTGGAATGCAATATCCTGGATTGCCGCAGTCGGGTAACCTGCGGTTACAAATGCAGCATCAACATTCCCATCCTTCAGACCATTTGCTGCTTCGCCAAAGGAGAGATATTGAGGACTCATATCATTATATGTAATACCATATGTTTCTAAAATTTGCCGCGCATTGGCTTCTGTTCCACTGCCGATTGAACCAACCGCTACTTTTTTACCTTTAAGATCGCTAATAGATTTGATTGAGCTATTTTCAAGAACAACGATTTGAATTGTTTCATTATAGAGGGTTGACACTCCTCTTACATTAGCTACTTTCTTATCTTTGAACATTTCAGTGCCATTAAATGCATAATACGCTGTATCATTTTGTACTAAAGCAAGCTCAACTTTGCTATCCTTTAACATGTTGATATTTGCTACTGAAGCTCCAGTGCTTTGCGCCGTTGCATTCATACCAGGAATGTTTTTATTAAGTATTTCGGCTATTGCCCCCCCAAGTGGGTAATAAACTCCAGCCGTACCGCCTGTAGCGATGTTAATAAATTGTTTTGCTGGTGCTTTCTGATCAGCAGACTTAGTGCCACCGCAACCAGCCAACAAACCAACCACAAGCAGCGATACCATAAGAATTATCAATGTTCTCTTCACGCCAAGTCCTCCTTTAATATTTTGATTGCCACTAATTTCATTGTATTCCACTTTATTACTGTTTATCCTGCAAAAGTTATCTAATTTTTTGAACAAATAGACATAATAGTTCATTGTATATCTGTATACCTAATATTTAATTCAAAATGTCCATCAATATTAATCTTTCGTCGATTTATGGCGCACAAACAGGCAAAAGAAAAACCTCGCCCCATTGATTAAATATGGAGCAAGGTTATCTACAAATAAAGTTAGACTTGACGGGTACAAGAAGAGGCGCAGCTTGGTCATCTGATTAAGTTGTTGTTTCAGGTTTATTAACAAACCATATGCCAGCTAGGATGAGCGCCATCCCCGCAACAGTATTCCAGTAAAGTGGCTCGTGGAGCAAAATCACTCCTGCCAGCACCCCAATAATCGGAATAACCAAGACTGAAACAGACGCCTTTCCGGCCTCAGTATTTGATAGAATATATGTCCAAAGTAAAAACGCCAGCGCTGAAGCAAGTATGCCATTATATAGCAAATACCCCACCGCCAGCCAGCCCCACTCTATAGTTCCGTGCTCAAACAAAGCCGAATACATGGATAATACAACTGCCCCCACTACCATCTGCCATGTTGTATACTGCAAAACATCACAATGCGGCAATTTTAATTTGACAAGAATACTCGACAATGCCCAGGCAACAGCACCAGCGAGTGTCAAAATAATCGCCCACCAATCACCACCGCCGCTTACGTTTAGTAACACAACTAACCCAACCATACCCATGACGACGCCAGCTGCTTTCCGCTTTGTCAGCCTTTCACCAAGTAAGAAATGCGCCATGATTGTCACCCATAAGGGCATACTGTACGATAAAACTGAAGAAAACCCGGCGCTCAAAAACTGCATACCCACTTGGACTGCGGTGTTAAAAAAGGCAATTTGCAGAATACCGCCTAGAATAATCCACTTCCAATCATCACAGCGCGGAATCGGGATTTGCTTAAAATAGGCAACACTAAGCAACAGTCCAGATCCTAAAATAAAACGAAAGGTTGTAAACAACACAGGCGGGAAGACTTGATTGGCCTGCTTCATCACGACCCAGTTAAGGCCCCAAATTAGACATAAAAGCGCTATTGCCCCATTCATCATAACACCCTCAATTAGAATTATCCTTTTTGAACTTCAAATACGATTACTTCCGATACCAATTCCCTTACCCATTTCTTATCTTACTGCCATTAAACAATTGTCTAATGACATAAAGTGCTTCGGCAGGATTCATCTCCTCTTCATAGCCCAATTGTACAAATTCCTGCCAGACGTTTTCTTGCATTTTAGGCGAAATCCCCTGCAGCTTGCCAAATTCAGCAAGCACATTTTTGAGCTCATCGCTATCCATCAAGTCAATGATCTTTCTACCTTTTTCCAACCCAATAATAAAAAGAAAAGCAGCTACCTTTTGTAGTGCATTCAATCCTAAATTCCCCCTTGTAGTTCCATGGCTCCTTACCATCGCACCTTGCCTTTTCTTTGTTCCATAAGCCAGTATACCAAACAACACCATGAATCCGCTATAACCAGCGTGCGATTTTTTCTATTCAATGCAAAACCCCCGGTGCTCTTTGCACCGAGGGTTTTATGAAAAATAGTTTGTTAATTTACGGAAGCATCCATCGCAAAGCCGTTGCTTGCAAATAGGTCATAACAGCGATAATTGCGATCATACCGATACTGTGAACAACTGTAAAGCGGAAGATGGTTCCTTCTTCTCCAACCATTCCGGTAGCAGCTGTCGCAACCGAAATACTTTGCGGTGAAATCATCTTTCCTACTACGCCACCGCTTGAGTTCGCAGCGACTGTTAGATGTGGATCAAGCCCCAGTTGTTCGGCTGCGGTTTTCTGCATATTGGCAAACAATGCATTTGACGAAGTATCAGAGCCAGTGAGGAAGACACCCATCCAGCCTAAAATCGGCGAAAAGAATGGGAATAATGAACCGGTTGCCGTAAAGGCAAGTCCCAGAGTAGAACTCATACCCGAATAGTTCATCAAAAAAGCCAATCCTAGAATTGTCGCGATAGTAACGATCGGCAAAACGAGTTGTTTACAGGTTTTAACATAGCAGGGAATAGCCCGGCTCCAGCCGTAATTAGGAATGGCAAATACCGACAAGATTCCAGCCAACCAGATGGCAGTACCAGTAGTGGCCCCAAAATTAAAATCGTAAATCGCTGCATAAGGAGTGTTTTTCACTACCACTGGCGTCGTCTTGATTACTAGGTTATGGAGCAAGGGCCAGTCTATTTTTGCGCCAAAGGGGGCTAAAAAAGCTTTGGTAGAAGGGAAACTCCAAACGAGGATGATGATCCCAATAAATACGTACGGCAACCAAGCCCGAAAAATAGTGCCTACCGAGTATTGAGTTGCTGTTTTCACAGACGGCGCTTCTCCAGGGAATCGCCAAATTTGTGCAGGTTTCCAAACCCTTAGGAAAGCACCTAATGCAAGAATACAGGCAGTCGCTGCAGCAATATCAACCAAATACGGGCCGTGAAAATTAGAGAACCCCCACTGCGTTACGGCAAAAGCTCCCCCGGCGACCAATAATGCCGGCAAAACTTCCATCGTCCGTTTCCAACCTGACATAAAAACACAAACCCAAATCGGCACGATAAAAGAAATCAGCGGCAATTGCCGGCCGACAATCTGTGATATCTTTAAAACATCGAGATTGGAAACAGAAGCTGCAACAATAATCGGTAGACCGATACCACCGAACGCTACAGGCGCTGTGTTAGCAATAAGACAAAGTCCAGCAGCATAAATAGGATTAAAACCTAAACCCACCAGCATAGCTGCCGTAATCGCCACTGGAGTTCCGAAGCCGGCAGTACCTTCAATGAACGCTCCGAAGGCAAAGGCAATAAATATCGCCTGCATACGGCGATCTTCCGTAATAGAAGCCAAGGAATTCTTAATGATTTCGAACTCCCCTGATTCTACTGTCATGTTATAGATCCAAATTGCATTGATAATAATCCAGACTATGGGAAAAATTCCCACCAGCGAACCATAAAGGGTTGAACTTACAGCCAAGGTTACCGGCATTTTCCATACTACTATGGCAAGCAATAAGGCGGAAGATGTCCCCATAAATGCTGCATAATGTCCTGGCGAGCGCCTAATCCCCAACATGTACAATAACACTAACAGGGGAATGGCCGCTACTAAAGCCGATAGAAACATTGTGGACAATGGACTATATATTTGAACCCACGTCACAGAAAACCCTCCCTTTCAAATCAATAAATGGCCGCAGTCGAAACCATTATTTATCCAAAAACCACCTCCAAATATAACTAAGCAACTAGTTATCTGAAATAAATCAACCTCCCTGACTATCCCTCCAGTATAGGAACAGTGCTTCCACCGTGAGTCATCACAGTAATCGTATAATCATCCCGGCCAAGCTTTTCTCTGGCTACCGCAAGTGCTTCCTGGTAACTAGCAACCGCCATCATGCCGGTTTTCCTGATAAATTCCAAGTTCTCGGGCTCAGTAACCACAATTAATGTGATTTTGGTTGCCATAATGGCCAGTTTGAGGGCAATATAACCCGGAATGGTAAACTCCTTACGAAGGGCTACCTCAAATTCTAAATGATCCCGATATTTAAACCAATCAGAAAAATCAGGTGGTTCATAGATATCTGGGCATTCCATGAACAGGATGGCAACACCACCTGGCTTTAGAGCAATAAAGGAATTATCCATTGTTTTTGAACCCTGATAAAGGTTAATATCCTTGGGAAATCCACCAGCCGACGCCATCACTAGATCAGTCTGCTCTTTAATAAGAATACCATAAATCTTTTCTACTTCCCGGCAGCCAACTTCCCAGGCCTTATACCAGTGTCCAGCCACAAACTTGGCAAACTTCCCTTCGGGGGTAAATACCGCATTGAGCAAAAAATCAGGCTTAGAAAACGCAGCAATTTCCGTCATATCCTCATTCATTTCGTTACCAACGAGCCTGCCGGATTGACAATTTTCATTTAGCCCTTTGCCCACCTCTTCATGCATACAGAACAGATGATTGCCCTGAATGCTTTTGAAACTGCTTACCCCAGGCATAATAGCTTTGCGGCCGCCACCGAAACCAGCCATCATGTGATAGGCAATTCCACCAGTCAAAATGACCTTGTCCGCTTCCGCTATCCTTCTGTTGATCAAGGCATGAACTCCGCGGGTTGTTGTACCAATATCCACCAGGTTGTCTTGATCAAAGGCATCATGCTGAAAAATAGCGACCCGATGACAAACCTCTTGTCCACATACGATAACATTCTCTTCATCAGTATGCGGGCGATGCGCACCAAGGGAAATAACGATAAATAGATCGCTGTCAGGAATGCCGGCCGCATTCAGTTCATCGAGAAGCGTCGGCAAAAAGTGATCAAATTTTGTCCAGGCACGGGTTATATCACTGACGATAATCGCCACTTTATCGCCCGACTGTACCACATCTCTAAGTGGCGGCGACGCAATCGGATTATGCAGAGCTTCAAGTACAGCCGCCGGAACATCTTGTATTTCCACCGCCGGCCGGCCTTCAATCTCATTAATGACCTGCTTTTCCGGCAGCGCCACTTTAATGGTTTGCTTGCCATAAGCAAATTCAAAAATTTTATCAGCCATAAACAATCCCCTCCTCTATTTCTATTAACAATTTCACTTAATAATTCGCTTGAATAATTCTTTCCCAGGATAAATACCCATAGCGCCAAGCTGTTCCTCAATCCGGATGCCTTCATTCCACTTAGCTCCCCGCTCACTGCGAGCCACCGATCCAACCTTTAATTGTCCGGCGCCAGTCGCAATGGCCAAGTGTACAATACTTGCATCCTCGGTCTCTCCTGATCGAGCAGAAACAACAGGCAGATAACCGGCATTTTTCGTAAGTTCTATTGCTTGCATTGTTTCGGTAAGTGTACCGATTTGGTTGAGCTTAATGAGAACTGAATTACCTATGCCATTCTCCACCCCCCGTTGAATCCGGTCGATATTCGTGACAAAAAGATCATCGCCAACCAACTGGATTCGAGATTTCATCTTCTTAGTTAGAATCTTCCAGCCCTCCCAGTCATCTTCAGCCATACCATCTTCAATCGATATAATAGGATACTTGTCAACCCAGGACACCAATATATCAGCGAATTCTTCCTGATCCATCTTGCGATTTTCGAGCGAGAAGCAATACTTTCCATCTTCATAGAAATGGCTGGCGGCAACGTCCAAGGCGATTGCGATATCTTCTCCTGGCCTGTAGCCAGCTTTCTCGATTCCAGCGACTAGTAAATCAAGCCCTTCAGTATTATGCTTAAATGTAGGCCAGAAACCACCTTCATCAGCGACCGATACCGGCTTTCCTTTTCCAGCAAACACTTGCCTAGTTCCATGATATACATTAACGACCATCTCGATAGCTTCAGCAAAGGAGCCCGCCCCCACCGGAACCACCATATAATCTTGGATATCAATTGATCCATTGGCATGCATACCGCCGCCAATAATCTGGATCATGGGCACCGGCAAAATTCTGGCGTTGGAACCGCCCAAGTAACGATAAAGCGGAATGCCTTGAGCATTGGCTGCGGCCCAGGCCGTGGCCATCGACACTCCCAAGATAGCATTTGCACCCATTTTGGCCTTATTAGGCGTACCGTCAATTTCCAGCAGAAGATTGTCGATTAAGGACTGATCCATGGCATCTAAACCAACAATCCGCGGACCAATAAGCTCATTTACGTTTTTTACAGCATTCAAAACAGACTTGCCACCAAGCCTCTGGGGATTATTGTCCCGAAGCTCTATGGCTTCATGCTTTCCGGTAGAAGCGCCGGAAGGAACCAACCCCCGCCCCATCACACCACACTCCAATATGACATCCACCTCAACAGTAGGGTTAGCTCTGGAATCATATATCTGTCTCGCTTTAACTTGCTTTATAGTTGTTTTAGCCATAGTATCTACTCCTTTTGCTACTAATTAAAATTACGCCAAAGTACCGATTTCGTTAAGAAAATAACTTGCCAGGTCGCGATAACTCCGTATATCTTGTTCCAGCATTCCATAGCTAATCTTACGAATTAAGTCCTTGTCATAACCTTCGGTGATATATTCTGCCGGCGACTTGCCATCTACCCTCGCCAAAAATAATAAGGCCAGGGTTTTAATCGTGTTATATTCCAACACTTTGGTATCCGTAAAATTAATCCTCTGCAAATAAGTTTCTGCCGAATACGTGGCGAGATTGAGATAACTCATTGCCCATTGCTTGTGCTTGATCGCCTTGAGGATGAAATGGTTGGTTAAGAATCCCAGGTCAAAAGAAGGATCGCCAATATGAGCCACTTCGAAATCAAGAATATAGATTTTTGAACCATCAACCAGAATATTCTTCGGGCTATAATCGCCATGTACTAACGTTTGCTTATTCTCGATCAATCTGGCAATTTCATGATGAATTAATTTTTCCAATTTAGGATGACGTGAAGCTATGGTACGAAGATAAGGGTCAATCCGCAGTTCAATAAAAAACTTCTGACTGGCAAAACGCCGAAGGATCACTGCGTCGCCAGCAGCTACATTGTGAACATCGGCCAATGTCAAGGCCACTTTTCGAGCCACGTCAAAATCGATCACACCGGCAAGCAGCATACCTTTCCACATTTTTGAACTCTCCGGTGCCGCTTCCATGCCAAAGAGATTGTTTTCTTGGTCGAAGAACAGTAGCTTTGGCACATGTTCAGGTGCTATCTTATGATAAAAATCCAGACAGTCTTTCTCGTTTACCACGCGCGCCACATCGGAAAACCAGTCCTCTTTAACCCGCAATTTGGGCAACGCTTGTTTTACGACAAAAGACTGTTCTGACGATCTGACCATGATCACTTCACATGAAACGCCCCCACCGAGTGGCTTGATAGTAACAGCGTTTATGTCAGAAATTAGATGTTTTTGCTGCAAATACTCTTTAAAGACTTTCTCATCAGCAATATTGATCATTGCATTCCCTCCGTTCCTACTTGCCGTGACCCAATTACTCACCTGTAAAATTCTAACATTTTCAAATATGCCCTGCGTAACAATTCACATATACGCAAGGAAAAACGCCAGAAACAAATGCAGATTGCACATGTTTCTGGCGTTAATTTACTATAAGTACTTTTATTTTCCAGATTTTTACTGACTACTTGCCTCTAATTTCACAGAAATTGCTGCTATTTTTATAATAAATGCATCTTTAAAATTGCTTTCCGGATTCAAACCAGTTTTTCGCTTAAATTTTTCAATCTTTTGCGAAACTGTATTACGATGCATATATAACTTTCGCGCCGTTTGCATCAAATTCATACCTTGATCAACAAACTCCTCGGCAATATCCAGCAGCTCCAAGTCTCTACTGCCATCTGGCTTTATCAATTTCGTCAGAACCGCTTGGACTACTTTATGTTTGATAATAGACGGCAAATAGTAGCCAACATGTTCAAGCAGACCCTGATCAACATTGTAGATTCCCGGACTCTCTTGAAAAACAGCGCTCAAACGAATTGTATTTTTCGCCTCAATATAGGAGTTCCACAAATCATAAAAATTGGAATAAATACCTCCATAAGCGATATGATAGGAAAATATTTTTGCCTCCTCCAAATCGCTCATGATCCCTTGGCAGATATTATCCAGCGCTTGATACAACTTCCCGATATCACCAACATCTAAGAAAGATTTGACGATGACGATATGATCGTTATCGAAAAAAGCTACAATATCCTGGTTGTTTAAGTATTTGTTCGCTTTAAGGATCTGTACCCCTTTATCCTTGAAGGCTTCTGCTGATAACTCGTATCCGAGATCCAGATTAATATTGAAATATCGATTGTCCTTCTTCTCCAGTTCAACAAGAATAACAGAACGACGCAGGAACAAATCAATTCCGAATGATTTTAGCGATTTAAACAACTTGTAGGAGATAGCCGGTTTCTCATCCTGTCGAGGCGCTAATAGCTCTTTAATAATGGCTTCCTCACGAGTAATATCGGAAACTGCTTCTTTCTTGGCATTATGGTGTTCGAGATACGTTTCCAGAGAGGTTTTTATAATAATAATAATTTGCTCGCAGTGTTTCAAATTGATGGGCTCAATAAAAATGACAGCCAATAGCTGTGACTCAACAATCAGAGGAGCAGCAACAACGGTGTATTCACCAGAATTATTATAAATAATTCGTCGCGGATTTTTAATATCCAGATCCTGAATCACAGCACGTATGATGTCATCGGGAATATTTTGATCATCATAGACATTCATTTTTGCCAATATTTTCCCGTCTCGGGAAGCAATCTGAATACTTCGCAAAGAAGATCGATCTACCTTTTCTACCAACCTTTGAAAGTAAGGGCCAAATATTTCATCCACAAGCATCACCTCTTGCACTGCCCTTTCTACTCCTCGCCGCATGAATGATTTCCCGCAAATTCCTACTGGGAACCCAACACGGCAGGGCGCATTCGGGAGACACCAGCTCAATACCATTATCCAAGGCATTGTTTACAGCTCTCCTGACATCAGCAACAGTACCATTCAGCAAAATGCTCGGATTGTTGATATTTCCAGTGAGGATCATTCGCTCACCCACTATATCAACGGCCTCTCGGACATTGTTCCTTGAATCTATATGAAAAGCATCAAAACCAGCCTGCGCGAATAGGTTCAGTCGATCTGCTACCGGTCCGCAGTTATGCAAAATTACCGGCCCCGCTTTCTGAAGCGTTTTATTACAACGCTGCTGAACCGGCAAAAGAAATTCCGCATACGCTTTAGCGCTAATCAGGTCGGCCGTTGCATGGTCAGCCCAAGTAAGAATGTCTGCACCTGCCTCAAATTGAGCATGAGCAAATTGGATGGGCACTTGTGCTAAAACCTCTAAAAAACGATGTACCTTCTGTGGTTCAAGATTTGTTTCCAAAATTAGGTTAGCCGCTCCATGCAGGTGATAAGCCAAAGTCCATGGCCCCACAACCTTGCCGATAATGGCTACCTCCGAACCATATTTTTTCTTTAATGCCTTAATGGCCTGTAGAAGTGTTTTAATTGGTTTCCGATCTAAAAAATTTTTCGGCATCACAAAATCATCTGGTTCGAGCAGCGGGCTTTTCAAAATTTGAGGAAACTTGTCGAGCTTTCCCCAATCAATTTCACAGCCCAATGCCGCAGCTTCCTGGTGAATCGAGAAGTATGGCGTAACACTATCGAACCCGAATAAATCGTGCCCAGCACCCGCCAATGCGGCCATTGCACTCCCATCAGTATGAACATGCGGGAAAAATGCCCCCGTCAGCCTCATACTTTCAACAATTGCAACCGACGTTGGATTGATCACAGGCACCTTGTCGTAAGAAGTTCTGTTGAAAACAGCTAATACGCGTTCCCTCGAGGTCATTTCCTCTCTCGCCATAATCATCACATCCAGTCTCATGGACTAAACATCTCCGCCAAACCGAATTCACACTTTTTCTAATATTCAATATTATTTATGTTCTACTTCGTCAACAATCTGCTATCTCCTAGATCGGAAGAGCACA
>JAQWAQ010000116.1 GCA_028707635.1 Negativicutes bacterium | reverse complement strand
AATCCACCAGTCACTGAATTACAAAACCCCTGCCCAAATATATTTCCCTACTAATTCGTTAATTTTAAAAAGTCCTGCCTATCTAATTGAAGCTAATTTAGTGTCTTGACAGACAGTCCACTTAAGAGCGAATAACTTTTTCAGGACTAATCGCAATAGAATGCGATGCATAAACAAGAACACCTCACAAGGGTGTTTTTTGCGTTGGCTAAAATATATAACTCCCTAAAATATTCCCGAAATAGATATATTTTTTTATTAATTGTGCTGAAAAAAATTAGTGATATACTTAAGGCAGCAATAATCAAAATAAAAAATATGTCCATAAAAAAATTATTCTTAGTTACTTTCCCAGCTGCAGTTTGCGCAGCCTTTTTGCTGTTGCCTGATTATTCTAATGCTCAAAATCTGCCTCCTATGCCTAAACCTACTGTTCTAGAATATAATGATGATTTTGCAGATGATCATCTCGTAAAAGAAGGTGGTGAAATGATGACTCCTAGAGAAATATGTAAGCAAATTTATAATAGAAAACAAGTTGATAGAAATCAATATACTATCAAAGAAAACACAGAAAATCGTTGTTTAGTTGAGGTATTATATTTGCAAAATGAGGGAGGATATGTCCTTCATGAAGTTCTTGATCATTATGTTACTTCTGATGGCAAAAAGGTCTGTATGGAATATAAAAATGAATATGGAAAAATAACTTTTGGTCCTAAATGCTGGGATTATAAAGAAAAATTTCAACTTCCTTCTACTGGTGGCTGGTCAGAAGAAGCTGACTTACCAGAACCTATAATAATAAAAAAAGGCGAGCCTTATGAACATGATTTTTCCGATGAACTGATTCAGTTATTAGACCCACGGGATCAATCGAAACCCTATACTTTTTCTCTTAATACAATGGGCGGATTTCCTCCAATGGGACTTATCCTGGGGCTAGATGGAGTTCTCAAAGGTACACCAGTAGGAAAGGATTCTCATTTTGAGGCTTGTGTAAAAAACAGTTCGGGAAGAAAGGTTTGCAAAGTGATTAATATTAAATTAGAGAAAGATAAATCGGATAAACCAGAACTTAACATAATCGAATCTATTAAATCCGCATTTGAACCTGATAAATCCACGAAGATAAATTATCAGGATTTGATATATGGAGAGAGAGGGCAAATAAAATCCAAAATCCATGAGCGGATTGCCATTGTGATGAAAGACGGTTCAATTGTAGAAATGGATAAATATTCTACCCTAACTCCCAATTCTGAATATGAGTTAACAACCGGTATTGGCAAATTTAAATTTAATTACGAGCAGTTCCCTGGCAGTTTTTGCGCTTTTGGTTCCGTTTCTTCGAAGTCGTGCCGTCAAGTTAATACTCCCAACGGGACTATTAGAATAAAAGGAACGGAATTTACGGTGGAAAACGATAGCTCAGGTACGAATATTGCGGTTATTGAAGGAACAGTGCTTGTGTCTGATGCTGAAGGCAAAAAAGAAATTGAAATTAACGAAGGACAATTTGCTTTTCTGAAAAATGGAATTCTGTCGGGAGATCCACAATCTTTTGAACCAGATCAGCTTGATAGCTGGTGGGAGGAAGAAGGCATGGAACGAAGCGATGCAGAAAAAGACAGAAACACGATAGCGGTACTTGGTATCGCCGCCCTTGTTTTACTGGTAGTAGCCATAATAACAAAACTAACAAAACTTGTCAGAAAAAAGAATATGACAGAAGAAGAGCGGAGAGCAGAAACAATAGCTTGCACAATATACGCTGCCTTTTCGCTAATTATTGGGGTAAGTGTTATATTATCTATATTAATCTTGTATTTAACTCCCCAGTTTCTCCCACGGTCAGTTTTGGATATTATCATTTCCCAATCATTTCCTTTTGTTGGACTTATAGGATTAATGATGGGAATAGCAGGAGTAGAAATGTCAAAAAAGTCCTTTTCTTTTTCTGCAATAGCATTAAATATTATTGGTGTTGTTCTTTGGATCGTGTTCGTGATGCCGCGTTATTGATATTATTATTTAAAACATCGAAATTGTCTAAAAATAATGGAATAGAAATAACTGATTCTATGTTTTCAAAAAAGTCCGAATATAAGGATGGTCAACTTGATAAAAAAGTAAGTAGCAAACTTACTTGCTTTTCAATTGGTTGTAGTATTCCACTGATTTTTGCTGTAGCTTTTTTTGTATGGATATTCGCCAGCCTAGATCAGCCTAATTTGGACGAAAAGAATATAACCACTGCTCCTTCTGCCACTCCAACTCAATCTGATGCAAAAACAGAAACAAAAGAATCGACTGTCAAATCTCCACCCAGAGTAACTAATAATTGCGATGGGAATTTTATTCCCCCAAAATCATCTGCTTTGAAAATTAATACAAACAATCCTGGGTTCAAAAAAGATATCGATATACATTACTATAGGGTCTACGGCAATGTAGCAGATGATATAATAGCGGGAATAAATAAATGCGGTCCGACCGAAAATGGTGAACACTATGCCGCTTTTACCAGATATCAAACTCATTGGGTTTTTATGAAATATCCCGCCAGCTCGGGCTGTAGAGTTCAAGATGTGGCTGTAGGAACAAAGATTGATTTATATTATCCGAAATGGGAACCGACAAAAGATGCTGAAGCGGGTCTGGCTGAAAAGTGGCAAGTTTATTTTGATCTCGTAGAAGATCATGAAAATAAACATAAACAGAATGCCTTAAACGCCGGCAAGGAGATTCTTAAATATCTTAATTCGCTGTCAAACGTACCTTGTGAGCTAATTAATAGCGGAGCTGAGAGTATCCTAGATTCACAAAAAATTAAGGATGAGGAGCTTGAGGCTATCGATTACCCTAAAGCGAAAAAATGGTTAAAATGACCGGAAACTTGGCGTTAAAAAAGAAAATTTATTAGTGGGCTTAGGCGATTATTGAGTTATTTTTATGGTAGTCGTATAAATCAATAAAGTCCGTAGGTTCTAATGGGTTTTTTGGGTTGTGCTATAATTACAATGTGTGGCATATTAATAATTAAAAATAAAAAATATGGGAATAATTGATGAATTTGCTTCAAGCATCAAGAACAATCTAAAATGGCAAGCTCAAAGCGCTGTGACGGGAGGAGTTGATTCTAAAGTGAGATCTATAATCAAGGGTTTTAAAAATAAATGTCCAAAATGTGGCACTGCAATAAAAGAAGAAGCAGCCACATTTTGTCCATCTTGCGGCGCCAGTTTGGTTTTAACATGCAAAAATCCTAATTGTGGACGCCAATCAAAACTAGGCACAAAATTCTGCCCTGGCTGCGGATCAAAATTGCAGGTATCTGCAAAAAATTCGGAAGAAAAAGCTGAATAAAAAATAATCACAAAATTATGACTAAAGAAGAATTGGAAAAATTATTGGCGGAAATAAAGCCAACAATGCCGCTGATTCAATCATTGGAATTGGTTTCTTTGGAAGGCAATGAAATAAAACTGAAAGTAACCGGGCTTCCGCAAGATGAATTCAAGGTTCAAGGCAAAGTCGTGAAACTTGACGATGAATTTAAGAATAAAATTACCGGCCGAATCGAATCAAGCTTCAAAGGAGCACAAGTATCATTTATATAATTTTATGAATTTAAAAAATTTAAAATTTGATCTGCCCAGCAGATGGAAGGAAGTTTCTCGTTCAGGAAATGACAATCAAATCAATGTCCGCATCTGTCATGTCAGCCCACTGGCAAAAATTGATCCAAAAAACTTTCAAGATCAGCCCATTTCTTCCAATGAACATGCTTCGGTTTCAAAAATAGCCATACCCACCCCGTCAGGTGTCGGAGGATCATTCAGTGATTATTTCAAAGGGATGAGTGGTTTCATTTCGAGCGGTTTTGCTCCGTCCTATATGACTCCTGCTTGGCTTGAAGATTTGCGCAAAAAAATGACTCAAACTCCAGGCGCGGAAGTTCCTGATGAATCAGACATTACTACTACTGTAACAATAATTCAATATGCCGACAAAAATATTGCCGAGCAAAGTTTTAAGAATATTGGCGGATTGGCAACAGCCGGATTTGGAGACATGGTTATTCCGGGCGCAAAAAATCCAAAAACTTCTCAAGACATGACTTTTACTGATTTGTTTGAAAGTGATATTCTCAAAGGTCATGTTTCCAAAGAGCAACTGTCTCAGATGAAAAAAATGTCAGCAATAATCAGAAAAGAAACACCAAAAATGAAAGCGGAAATCAAAAAAGCGGGCCTTTCATACGCGGAAGGAAAATATTTGGGATTCAGAGCTCTTTTTAGTGAAATGCCAAATCCAACGCCGCCGCCGAAACCATCAAAGCCCTACAAGCGCGGCGGCATGGGAGGTAGTCGCGGGAATAATATGTATGCTCCATTGCCAAAAATTTCCAAGCCGCCATATCAAAAGACAATAAAAACGTGTCAGGCGGTTTTGATAAAAAATTTTGTTGTTTCCGGCGGTTTACTTGGTATGGTTTCTTTTTTGCCGGATGGTAACATGCCTTGCTATTCACTCTCAAAAACTGAAAAAAAATTTGAAACAGTGGAAGGAATAAAATCCACCTACATTGTGCCAACGGTCAGCAATTACAAGGCAGAAGGATATTTTTGCAAAGAGGATGCCGAGGAAGTCAATAAAAAAATATTGTCAAAAGTAGCCAGCTTATAAAAAACCAAAAAATAAAAAACCCAATCAGCAATGGTTGAGTTTTTTATGTTTGGTTGGATAAGAGTGGAATTATTCTTCCGAAGGTGTTCCGCCTGTATACATTACGCCTATTTGTTGGCTTTCCGAATTGTCGTAATTCAAACTTACAGTAGTTCCGTCTTTTTCCAAAATCGCCGTACCGGATGTGGCATCAACAGTATTCATGCCAATCTTATAACCTTTACTGGTGAATTCTTTAACTAATTTATTGAAGTCTTCATCATTAATATCTTTAGGCACTTTAAAAGCTGCTGTAAATGAAGTTTCCCCCATATAGCCTTCGCCATACAAAGTGGGCTTAGCTCCTCCAAAAACAGCTATAATTTTGGGTTCAATCTCTTCCTTAACTACTGGAGTTAGCGTTCCTGTTGTGGTGATAGTTTTTGTTTCATTAAATTTGTCCTGCGGAGTTTTAGTTGCTTCCTTGGCGTCTTCTTCTTGCTGTTTTACTTCTTCTTTGGCAGCTTCTTCGGCCATTTTTTTGACAAGGTCAGGGGGCAATTGTTTGGCTATCTGATCAGCTACATCTCCAGCATTTCCACCACCAGTCAAACCACCCAATAAACCGGGGTTACCGCCATACAATTTCATGAGTTGTGCTGCTAATCTTTGTTGCTGCCAACGATGATAGCCATAGTATGCACCACCAATGACAACGGCAGCTACTATGATGGCTACGATTATTTTTGTTTTTTTGTCCATTTTTTTTTGCGACCAACTAAAGGGCTGGTCTATTAAAAATTATTGATTTAATTATAACACAAATTGATTTTATATTAAAATATATTTTGCAATCCTGTCTTTTTTTCTAGGGAGTAAGGTGAGGCGGGGTAAAACCCGTGAATCTAGAAGATCGATTACCTTGAGCTTAGCTCAAAGTATTTCAAATTTGGATAACACAACTTGCCCGTCTCGCCGAAAGGCGAAGCCGAGGCGGAAGGACTAATCGCAATAGTCCGCCAGCTGGCGGAGCGAACTTCAAAAAGCAGGGGTAAAACCCTGTTTTTTGTATTAGGGGAATTAAAAAAGGTACCTAACCCCTTTCTGACCCCTCAATTTAAAATAATGTATGGCTTTGGTATAAAAAAACCGCTTCAAACATTCGCTTGAAGCGGGAGCAATCAATTTTGCTCAATTTCGTCCGATTTTAAGAAGCTTTTTTCGTCTTTTCAGGAATTCCTCATGTTTCAAACAGTCCTCTTCCCAACTTTTCCTTTCCTTTGCCCATGCAATTTCTGGATCAACCGCAAACTTGTGGCCATTTTCCCGAAGAAATGCCACCATTTTTCTGGAAAGCGGCGTATACCAACCGGAACGACATCCATTGTCTCGAAATTTATGACCACAACTCACACATGAAGAAACCAGAAGACCCGCACCACAATGGGCACAATTATGCTCTTCAAAACCACCTCGTCTGCCTCTGATTTCCTGTGACACGAACGGATTGAGCGCAATCTGGGAAATAGCATCATCCAGAAGCTCACTTCTGGGCTTAGAATAATCCTCAGCCACTATTTCATTGAAATCACGACTTAGCGCCACGCGAAAAACTGCTGTGATACGAGGACGGCCGTTAATAAGGTCCGTCGGATCTTTGACATAGAATTCTACAATCGATTTCCAATCATCCAAAACAAGCTCGTTCCCCCAGTTAGCTTCAGCGAAAGCCATTGCCTTGCCCATGTGTTTATAGGGCTTATCAATACTTTGCCCTCTACCATCCGCGTAGGACTTGTCAGTTCTGACAAATGGCAAACTGAGGTATTTCGGAATGACTTTGCCATAACTTTCACTGCCCGTGAAGTTATCAACCCGCTCTTTACGAAGAGCAATAACTTGAAAGCTATGCCGCACCTTAAGCGGCGGGCAAGCCACCTCTCCGGAGCCGATAGTAAATGCCTCCACAGCCTCTTCGACTGTAAGATGGGGACATAGCATGGCCATGTCCTCCGGTGTCGGATTATCAATCGGCAGCCGCTTCAACGCGGAAAGATACGCCTCTCTTTTATTCATCATAAACAAACCTCCCTCTTTTTTTAAGCTTCAATTTACACGAATCTCTCGCAGAATAGGGGTTATTTATATAACTTTTAATTTTATCATAAATACGACAAAAAGTCAATAACACTTTGGAACTCGTCCTTGTACATGAGCTTGACTGATTCCCTTCTTCCAAATCCTGAAAAAGTTTGTCCATACGGGCAATGCTCCGGCAGACACGTTCTGTTATGAGCTTTTTATTTTTGTGCGGCCTTTTTGAATATGGCATATGGTTGACCGGGCGCCGGTTCCATGCTAGACTTTTCTGAAGTTCTTGGACAATTTGATTGCGGATGAAATGCAATGGATTTATCGCTAAGACACGGATCGGAACAAATAAATTTGAAGAAAGAGGAGGGATTGTTTTATGACTGCCATACCTGACATTGTTTTGCCGGTAAAAGAGTTGTTTTTTGCGCCGCTGGATATAATGCTTAATCCATCGGATTGCGAACAGATAAGAACCGCTTACACTTTTTCCAAATATGGCCACAAAAACCAGTTCCGGGAAGGAGGTGAGCGGTATTTCAACCATCCGAAAGCGGCGGCCTGGATCTATATCAACGAGCTGGGGGGCTTGGATGTCCGGACCATCATTAACCATCTCCTGCACGATGTGCAGGAGGATTCGTATCTCCTGTCATCGTACAGGATAGGCGTAAATTTTGGGAAAGAGGTGGCATTGGATGTGCGCGCACTTACGAAATTGAAAAAGGAGAAGGAGCCGGTCGAAGTATATCTCAGGAGAGTCATCGCGAGGGGACCGCGGACGATCATTACTAAGCTGGGCGACCGTCTGCATAATATAAGGACGCTGGGCGTTTGCTCCGCGGAGAAAAGAGAAAAACAGATAGAAGAAACGGAGAAATACCACCTGAGAATGCTTATTCCGGCATTGGATGAGTACGGAGAGGAATGGGTGAAGTTTGGCGAAATGCTTAAGAATAAAATCGCTGATGCAATTGAAGCGTATTGAAGCGTATTGACCAAATTTGATAGCCTTGGATTTCCGGAAGCGGGAATCCAAGGCTTTTGTTTAACCCGGTAAACCACCTGCGTTAGCAGGTGTGTGCCTTTGAAGCGTTAGCTCTTGGATTTACAATAAAATCACCCCAAAGGAAGGAGGTGATTTTATGATGACCAAACTCTACAAACTGGAAAAC
>JAQWAQ010000019.1:28844-32170 GCA_028707635.1 Negativicutes bacterium | reverse complement strand
ATGACCTCTTGAAGCTGCAAATGGACAAGCTTGTTAAGAATCTAGGTACCGACTGGGACTCTGTTCATAGGGTCAAGCTTCAGCTCGACAAGGTAAGAGCCAAAGTAGCCGAGATTGACCGGCTCACATGGGAAGAAAATACTGTCAGCGGGTTTGATAACCATTTATATCAGGTATCATGCAGTGATTTTAATAGTAATGTGACAGAGTTTGAAAAAGATGTTGATGGCTTTATAGAAAAAGCGAAAGCTGCTGCGGAGTTTGACGAAGATCTTCGCTTGGGTTTTATTGGCGTTCCCCCGATTTTCACAGACCTCTATCCTTATCTTGAACAAATGGGGGCAAGGGTTGTGTTCAATGAGGTGCAGCGTCAATTTGCGATGCCGTTTGACGTCGATGATATTGTTGAGCAGTACCGTTTGTATACATATCCTTACGGGGTTTTTGGCCGTATCAAGGATATTCAGGCGCAAGCGGATCAGCGTAATATTGACGGAATAATTCATTATGTGCAAAGTTTTTGTTTCAGGCAAATTGAAGATATGATTCTTCGTGAACGTCTTGATATACCCATCCTGTCAATCGAGGGTGATAAGCCTGGTAAGCTTGATGCACGAACACGGCTTAGAATTGACAGCTTTCTAGAAATGCTCAGGTGAGGTGATTGCTGTGAGGTGTGGGATAGATTTAGGTAGCCGCAGTGTAAAATTAGTCGTCATGGACGGCGATGATTTAAAGTTTACAAAGGTTTATGAGACAGTTGAATTTTACCGTAGCTTTGGACGGCGGACGGCCGAAGGGATGGCAATCGACTTTTCAGCATTGGAGATTGGCCGGGTTGATCAGGTTACAGCGACAGGTTACGGCCGTAATACTATTGATATTGTTGGCGCGACAATTATTGCCGAACTTAAAGCGCATACGACTGGTGCGATTTGGCAGACAGGACTTGAGGATTTTACCCTTCTTGATTTAGGCGGGCAGGATAGTAAGGTAATCAAAGTGAGGAAGGGCAAAATGGTTGGTTTTGAAACTAATGACAAATGTGCTGCCAGCACGGGCCGGTACTTAGAAAACATGGCTGCTGTTTTGGGGATTAGCCTTGCCGAGTTAAGTAGTTACAGCGACAATCCAGTTGAGCTTAATGCCACTTGCGCAATTTTTGGTGAATCTGAACTGATTGGCCGAATTGTTGAAGGTCATGCGATTCCGGTTTTGGCGGCAGGTGTTAACTATACGATTTTTAAACGAATCAGACCGATGCTTACGGCGCTCATGAGTGATACTGTTGTTTTTACTGGTGGTGTAGCCTTAGGTAAAGCGATTGGTGAGCTTATTGAACGGGAACTTAAGGTCCGGGTTTTGGTTCCGAAGCATCCCCAATTGAACGGAGCTATCGGTTGTGCGGTGTATCAACCAAAAAAGAGGCGATAGTATGCTGCTAGGAATTGATGTAGGAGGGACTTTTACTGATGCTGTACTTGTAGCGTCAGGGCGGATTTTGGCCAGTTCGAAAATGCCCACAACGCATCATGATTTATTAGAGGGGATATTGTCGGCTCTTGATGCTGTTCTTCCGGCTGCCGATCACACCCAGCTGAAACGAGTGGCTCTTTCCACAACGATTGTTACAAATGCTCTGATTGAAGACCGGACCGACAAGGTTGGTTTGTGTCTTATTCCTGGCCCGGGGATTGATATTGGCAAAATCGTTCCGGTCGAACCTGTTATATTGTCAGGGTATATTGATCATCGCGGCCGGGAAGTAAGAGAACCAGAGGTAGTGGAGGTTCGTGCAGCCTGTCGACATTATTCTGATTGCGATGTTTTTGCTGTTGCTGGTAAATTCGCTGTGCGAAATCCACAGCATGAAATGATGGTGGCTGATTGGATTAATGAGATTGCCAAACCGCAGTATATCACTACCGGTGCAGCAGTGGCCGGCAGTCTCAACTTCTGGCGTCGGGCCAACTCGGCATATTTTAATGCCGCTGTATGGCGACAGTTTACGCATTTTTCTGATGCAATAGAACAGGCGTTACGGCAACGCGGAATTGATGCACCTGTTTACATATTAAAGGCTGATGGTGGGACGATGCCGCTTGCTGCCGCTAAAATGCTGCCGATAGAGGCAATCTTTACCGGTCCGGCGGCGAGTGTACTGGGGATTATGGCGATGTACCATGATGATAGGCCGGCGGTATCGCTGGATATTGGCGGGACAACGACGGATATTGCACTCTGGCAAGAAGGGAAACCGCTATTTGCCTCGCAAGGGGCCGTTGTGAAGGGGTATCCGACAGCAGTTCGGGCCTTTAGACTGAAGTCAGTCGGAATCGGCGGTGATAGTTTTGTCCGGTATGAGAAGGGCGAGCTAAAAGTCGGGCCAATGCGAAAAGGGCCAGCCATGGCGCTTGGCGGAAGTCATCCTACGCTGTCTGACGCTATGATAGTGGCCGGGCTTAGCACATTTGGTGATCTAGATCGTGCTTGTCAGGCTATGACGTACATAGCCCTACCTGGTCAGATGCCAGGCGATGCTGCTAAAGCGGTGCTTGATGTAGCAGCCGGGATAGTAAAACAGGCGATTGCTGAAATGATTGATGAACAAGCCGCCGAGCCTGTTTATAAAGTAGAGGATATTGTTAATAAGACCTGCTTTGATCCGCAAATGATCATTGGAGTCGGCGGTGCAGCTGCAGGGCTTGTGCCAATTATTGCAGAGCAGTTAAACATTTCCTATCAGGTGCCGGACGGCTCAATGGTGGCTAATGCCGTCGGGGCGGCTGTTGCCCGCCCGACTCTTGATATTACACTTCGGGCTGATACTACACAGGGGTATTATACTGTCGCCGAGCTGGCGGTTAAGAACTCTATTAATAGCCGAAGGTTTAGTGTGGCTGATGCGCAACAATTGGCGGTCGAAGTGCTGCGCGAGCGCGCAGCCCAGGTTGGGATTGAGGCGGCAGATGTTGAAATCGTTCAGCAAGAAGAGTTTAATCTTGTTCGGGGGTTTAATACTGTCGGTAAGATCATAACCTGCCGCATGCAGATTAAACCGGGTGTGATTATGACGGTTGGCCGAGTACAGGAGGTTGTATTATGATTACAAAAAAGCCGCTTGGTCTGGTATTCTTTCCTGCCTTTGATTGGGCAATCACACCGACTCATCCCGAACGTCAGGAAAGGCTTCTCTATACGCGTGACCAAATTGTCGAGGAAGGCATTTTGGACATGCCGGAGATTTGTGAATACAAGCCGCGCTTGGCTACTTATAAAGACATTGAACGTGTTCATATTGGTGTCCCTGATATCGCGTCATTGAT
>JAQWAQ010000019.1:0-28834 GCA_028707635.1 Negativicutes bacterium | reverse complement strand
CATTGATCACGGATGCTCATCTCATATCAGCTGGTGGGGCTATAACGGCGGCTGAAGCGGTTTTGAAAGGCGAGGTATTACGGTCGTTTGCTTTGGTTCGGCCGCCTGGCCATCACGCCATGAAGGTGGTGCATGGTACCCGTGGGTTTTGTACAGTAAATATTGAAGCCATTATGATTGAATATTTGCGAAGCCACTATGGCATAAAGAAGGTTGCTATTATTGATACCGATGTTCATCATGGTGATGGTACTCAGGATATTTTTTATCATGATCCTGATACGCTTTTTATTTCTTTTCATCAAGATGGTCGGACATTATATCCCGGAACTGGTTTTATGGAAGAGATGGGAAGCCCAAATGCCTTATGTTCGACAATGAACATTCCGCTGCCGCCGGGGACAACTGACGAAGGGCTCCATTATGTGCTTGATAATCTGATTTTGCCGGTGTTGGCTGATTTTAAGCCAGAGCTTGTCATTAATTCGGCGGGTCAGGATAACCATTACAGTGATCCTTTGGCCAATATGGCAATAACCGCGCAGGGGTATGCCCGGTTGGCGGATAAATTAAAGGCTGATATTGCAGTGCTTGAGGGAGGTTATTCGATTGAAGATGCGCTTCCCTATGTCAATCTTGGTATTATTTTGGCAATGGCCAAACTGGATTATAGCAAGGTTATTGAGCCAAATATTGAAGAGTGTCCGAAGCAGACCGCTAGAACGACTCAATATATCCGGCAATTGGTCGATCGATGGCATAAAGTCTGGGCAAAGCGTGATATGCTTAAGTATGAGGCTGTCGCTAAAGCGGGCGATTTTTGGAACAGCCAGCGCAGCATCTATTATGATGACAGCGGCATCAGCGAACAGCGCCAGGAAAAAGTGCGGATGTGTCATGAATGCGCGGGTTATTATATGATTGCAACTGAGGCTGAAGGTGCTGGATTTGGGGTGAAGTCGGCGTTTGCGTCAGTTATCCCTCGTGCGGCATGTCCAAGCTGTCGGCGGCGGGCGCAAGATGAGGCTATCACGGCGAAACGGCAGGGGCGTTACGGACATTGTTTTATTCAAGATAAGCAGCAGGATATCTTAGAAAAATTGTAGCCTAATACACAATACTAGGAGGCAGACATGAAAAGAGTAGATGGACGAGACAAAGACGAATTGCGTAAAGTCAAAATTACCCGTAATTATTTAAAATATGCCGAGGGATCTGTATTAATCGAAGTTGGCAATACCAAAGTGCTCTGTGCAGCCACAATAGAAGAGAAAGTTCCGCATTTTTTAAAGGGTTCAGGTGAAGGGTGGATTACGGCTGAATACTCACTTTTGCCGCGCTCAACACAAACACGTAATGCGCGTGAGTCAGCTAGGGGTAAGGTGACTGGGCGAACCCATGAAATTCAGCGATTGATTGGCCGAGCGCTGCGTAGTGTTGTTGATCTAAAAGCCTTAGGGGAGAAAACGGTTTGGATTGATTGCGATGTGATTCAGGCGGACGGTGGAACGAGAACCGCGTCGATTACCGGAGCTTTTATAGCTTTAGTGGATGCTGTTGATAAAATCTATACTGATACCGAAAAACCCTTTCCGGTGAAAGATTTTCTGGCCGCAATTAGTGTTGGGATTGTTGGTGATCAAGTGATGCTGGATTTGTGCTATGAAGAAGATTCGAAGGCTGTTGTGGATATGAATGTTGTTATGACAGGGACGGGACAATTTGTTGAGGTACAGGGAACAGGGGAACAGCATCCGTTTACTCGGGAGCAGCTGAATGAGATTCTCGCAGTTGGTGAAGAGGGTGTGAGGAATATTATTGATTATCAAAAGGACATCTTGGGGCCCCTGACTTGGAAGGTGGGGCGTGAGCCGTGATTGAGATTGTTGTGGCCACAAAAAATGCCGGTAAGATAACCGAATTTAGTGCAGTGTTAGCCGGCTTGCCGGTCAAAGTGCTGGCCTTGTCGGATTTCCCTGCAATGCCAGAGGCTGTTGAAAACGGAGTTACCTTTGCGGCTAATGCCGAAATGAAAGCCCGACATTATGCGTATCATACAGGAAAAGCTTGCTTGGCGGATGACTCTGGTCTAGAAGTGGATGCTCTCGGTGGGGCGCCTGGGGTATATTCGGCTCGCTACGCCGGTGAGCGTGCGACTGATGCCGAAAATAATAATAAGCTGCTTTCCGATCTCGCTGCGACGGGAGGTGCAGGCCCTTTTTCCGGGCGGTTCCGCTGCGCGCTTGCGTTTGTCGATGGTGAGGGAAATGTGATTACCGCTGATGGAACCTGCGAAGGAATGATTCTCGACGCGCTGCAGGGGCAAGGGGGGTTTGGCTATGACCCGTTGTTTTACATCCCGGGGCTAGGCAAGACCTTGGCTGAATTAAGTGTTGCCGAAAAAAACGCTATCAGTCACCGCGGTAAAGCGATCATCAGTATGGCGGTAAAATTGGCGGGATATTTTAAATGAGAATTGGTGTGATAAGTGACACGCATGGTGACATGGCGGCTGTGAAAAAGGCGGCTAATGCTGTTGGATTAGTAGATTTATGGCTGCATGCGGGAGATTATAGCCAAGATGCCTGTTATTTGAACGAGCTGACCGGGGTGCGAGTGATTTCTGCAAAAGGGAATTGTGATGGGCAGGCAGCAGCTAAAATTGATGAATTTTTGGACATTGGCGGCCTAATGGTTTGGTTGACGCATGGGCATCGCTATCGTGTCAAGCAAGGTTTGTCAGACCTCAGGTATTGGGCTAAGCAATATGAAGCAGCGATCGTAGTATATGGTCATACTCACCTGCCGGAATTGACACACGATGATGATGTCTTGTTTTTTAATCCCGGTAGTCCTTTGTCGGCTGGTGGCCACCGGTCAACCTGCGGTGTTATCAATATTGAAGGTAATGATATATCGGCACAGCATATTGAAATAATGTCACTCTAAGAGGCGTCCCTATGGGCGCCTTTTTTGATTTGCCGGAAAGGGATACTTTCCAGTTGACGAAAGTTAAACCTTTTCTGATATTACGCATATATTGTATTATGGCGCTGACCCAATAGAAAAGAGAGCGGAGGTGTTTTATCTGGACAGTGAAAATAGTACATTAAAAGGTGTTGGTGTAGGTATCAGGTTTGTAGCCTTACTGATTGATGGATTGGTATTATTGCCTGTTTCGTATATTTTGGCACTTTTAATGGGTACTGCAGGATCGAATGGTTTTCAATTGGATGGTTTGGGTTTCTGGGTGAGTAGTATATTGGGGTTTTGCTACTACTTCTTTTTCGAAGGGAAGTTAGGTGCTACCCTGGGTAAAATGGCGGTAGGTCTAAAAGTTATCAAAGTCGATGGCAGTCCGTGTGATATGCAGGCAGCAGCGATAAGAACGCTGCTGCGGGTTATTGATGCTTTGCCGTTTGCCTATTTAATCGGTGTTATTTCAATTTGGGTAACAGAGTTAAATCAACGACTTGGCGATCGTGCTGCAGGAACCATTGTTGTAAGGGCAAAGAGTCTGGGATAATAAGATAAGAAATACGACGTGGTAAGGCTTGGGTTGATAAAATCTAAGCCTGTTTAAATTTTCAATAAACTCCAAAAAGCTATTGTCATATTAAAAATTATATGGGATAATATAAGCATAAAAACAAATTGGACTAATGGATTAAGCCAATGTGAGGAATGATATGATTTTACAACGTTTTGGCATGCCGATATACCTTCAGGTAAAGGGTTATATCTTGGAAAAAATAAAGGCGGGTGATTATAAGGCTGGCACGAAATTGCCGACTGAGCGCGCTTTAGCAGCCACATTAGAAATAAGTCGTAATACAGTGAGTGCGGCTTATCGGGAATTGTTAATGGAAGGTGTGCTTGAAGCGCGCCAAGGTCGAGGAACTTTTGTCCGAAGCAATCTCGAAGAGGATAGCCGGATGGAGATAACAGGCAGTAAGCGGGAAAGGCTGCTGAAGCTGATTGATGGTTCAATGGCCAAAGCACAGGAGCTGGGGTTTACCCTTGATCAGTTTGCTGCTATTGTCAGAATTAGGGCGCAAGAAAAGGCCGTTGCTGTTCGTGAAATGCGTATTGCTGTTGTGTCCTGTGCTCCTGAGTACGGGCACCGTTATGTAAGTCAGATTAGTCAAACAGCAAATGTAAACTTTCAGGAAGTATTGTTGCCAGATTTGCGGGCCGGAACGGTAATGGTAGAGCTTTTAATAGCCTGTGACTTTGTTGTAACGGCTGCAGAACATCATTTGGAAGTAGCGCAGTTAATGGGAGGCGAGAGTGCCAAGTTGATTACGGTGGTCGCCGTTCCTAATTTAGAGGCTATGATTAAGTTGGCCAGACTAGCATCAGGAACAAGAGTTGGCGTGGTTGCTGACAGTGATCATTATGTTGAAACTTTTGAGCGGCTGCTTGTCAAAACGATGAGTGCTAATCTTGTACTGGACGTTTGTTGTTCTACAGAGCCGGAGCAGTTAAGAAAGTTTGTTGCACAGTATAGAGTTATAGTTGCGGCTGAGGAACGGCAGAATGATATCCGAAGGTACGTTCAAGATGGACAAAATGTGATTGCCTTTTTTTATGAGATTGACCAAGGATCCCTTAACCAGCTTTTGACCAGATTGATCACAGCAGCGCTATAAAAAAGCTGAGCTGCGAATTTTATAAAATGCAAAGGGGTATTTATACATGGAGAATAAGGTAAAAGTAATTTTAGGTGTTATCGGGGCAGATTGTCACGCTGTAGGTAACAAAATTCTTAACCATGCGATTACTGCAGCAGGATTTGAAGTGGCTAATTTAGGTGTCTTAGTTCCGCAGGAAGAGTTTGTAAATGCTGCAATTGAAACGAATGCTAAGGCGATTTTAGTGGCGTCACTCTATGGGCATGGCGAAATCGATTGCCGCGGTTTAAGAGAGCGCTGTCGTGAGACGGGAATTGGCGATATTCTTCTATATGTTGGCGGCAACCTGGTTGTTGGTAAAACTGACTTTGCCGAAGTTGAAAAAAAATTCATTGATATGGGCTATGATAAGGTATATGCACCAGGGACGTTACCTGATCAGGTTATTAATGACTTAAAAAATGACCTTGTAAAGCGAGGGCTTATGAGTGAATAATGTATTGCTCATAGATTTTGGTAGTACTTACACCAAAATCACGGCGGTAGATATTGATAGCGAAACGATTTTAGGAACAGCACGCGGCATCACTACAGTAACAACAGATATCATGGATGGGCTTAATCAAGCGCTGGAAGAATTGTTTCAAAAAACCGGTAAGCTTGAATTCTGCAAGGTATTGGGTTGTTCGAGTGCTGCGGGAGGGCTTAAAATGGTAGCCGTCGGTCTAGTGCCAGAGCTTACAGCCGAAGCGGCTAAGCGGGCGGCTTTAGGTGCCGGTGCCAAGATTCTCGGTGTATTCGGTAATGAGTTGAGCGAATACGAAATTGAAGAAATTACAAACTTACAGCCGGATATTATCTTGCTGGCAGGTGGTACAGATGGCGGCAATAAAGAAGTCATTCTTCATAATGCAAAATTGCTCAAAGATTTAGGCCGCGATGTACCCTTTGTTGTTGCTGGTAATAAGTCGGTTACTCCGACTGTTGTCAAGATACTTTCCGAAACCATGAGCGAAGTTCGGCATACTGAAAATGTTATGCCAAAACTTAACGAACTTAATATCTTGCCAGCAAGGGAAACCATTCGCGAGGTCTTCTTAAAGAAAATTGTAGAGGCTAAGGGTCTTAACAGGGCAAATAATTTTGTTAATAAAATGGTTATGCCGACACCGGCAGCTGTTCTCACAGCGGCCGAGTTGTTATCAACCGGCGGTCCGCATGAACCTGGCTTAGGCGATTTAATGGTAGTCGATATTGGCGGTGCAACCACTGACGTTTATTCAATTGCCAAAGGTGAGCCAACTAAAACAAATGTCGCTGTACGCGGGTTGCCTGAACCTTTCGCAAAACGGACAGTGGAAGGCGATCTGGGAATGCGTTATAGTGCGGGGGCCTTGTTAAAAGCGGCTGGAGCCAAATTGATTGCAGAATATGCCGAAGTGAGTGAGGACGAAGTTGCAGATTATGCGGATAGAGTGTCTGGGGATATTGAATATTTACCCCAGAATGAGCTGGAAGAAAAGGTAGAGGGAGCCATGGGACGAGCCTGTACCAGTGTCAGTGCTGATCGGCATGTTGGACAATTGGAAACAGTGTATACCTTGTTTGGTTCGGCTTTCGTTCAAGTTGGTAAGGATTTAACAGCCGTTAAAACTGTTGTTGGCACAGGTGGTGTCATTATAAATAATTTAAAGCCGGAAGAAATCCTAAAGGGAATTATGTTTGAGCAGTCTGCTCCTCATATTTTAAAACCGCAGGAGCCTGAATATTTCATCGATAGTGATTACATTTTGGCATCCATGGGCCTTTTGGGCGGAGAGTATCCTGATTTAGCAGTTCGAATAATGAAAAAATACATTATGCGGAGGGAATAAGCGTGGAATTAAAAAATAAAAAATGGACGCATGACGAATTTGGTGCTGTGCGTGAAGAGATATTAAAACAATGGCCTACTGGTGCCGAGGTTGATTTTGAAGAAGCTGTAAAGTATCACGAAAACATACCGGCGAAGCGGCAGTTTGCTAAACGCTTAATTAAAGCCAAGAAAAATGGTGAAACACTCACTCAGCCTCGCGCTGGAGTTGCTTTGATCAATGAACATATCAATTTGCTCAACTTCCTGCGTAATGAAGGCGAAGCCGATCTTTTGCCGACAACGATTGACAGTTATACTCGGCAAAACCAATATAAAGAAGCGGAAAATGGTATTGAGGAGAGTAAACGGGCCGGACGCTCACTGCTCAACGGCTTTCCGGCTGTTAATCACGGTGTGAAAGGTGTTCGCCAGGTTGTTGAAAGTGTAGAGGCGCCGCTGCAAGTGCGTCACGGCACTCCTGATGCCCGTTTACTCACTGAAATAACGCTGGCCGGTGGCTTTACCTCTTATGAGGGCGGCGGTATTTCGTATAATATCCCTTATGCAAAAAGTGTTTCACTCGAAAGAACAATTCTTGACTGGCAGTATGCTGATCGTCTTGTTGGTTTGTATGCTGAACATGGTATTGAAATAAACGGTGAGCCGTTTGGCCCGTTGACAGGTACACTTGTTCCACCAAGCATGTCACATGCCATCGGGATTATTGAGGGTCTTCTTGCAGCCGAACAAGGCGTAAAAAATATTACTTTGGGCTATGGCCAGTGTGGTAATTTGATTCAAGATGTTGCGGCTATTAAAGCCCTTGAGCAATTGGCTGAAGAATACTTTGCTAAGCATGGTTATAACGACTGCGTCTTAACGACTGTTTTCCACCAATGGATGGGCGGTTTTCCGCAGGATGAAGCGAAAGCTTTTGCGGTTATCTCCTGGGGGGCAGCAGCAGCGGCGTTGTCAAAGGCAACCAAAGTTATTGTTAAAACTCCGCATGAAGCATTGGGGATTCCGACTAAAGAAGCCAATGCCCAAGGTCTTAGAGCAACAAAGCAGGCAATCAATATGCTAAGAGATCAACCATTCCCGATCACTAAAGAGGTTGAACAGGAAATTGCCATCATTAAAGCGGAAACTCGCTGCATTCTTGACAAAGTGTTTGAACTTGGTAAAGGCGACTATGCTATCGGCAGCGTACGATCTTTTGAGGCCGGTGTACTGGACGTACCGTTTGCGCCGAGCAACTATACTCTTAATAAGATTCTGCCGGCTCGCGATAATATCGGTGCTGTAAGATTATTTGATACTGGTAATCTGCCGTTCACTAAAGAACTTATTGATTTCCATAAAGAAAAAATGGAAGAACGTGCCAAGGTCGAAGGTCGTAAAGCCAGTTTCCAAATGGTTATTGATGACATTTACGCAATTTCGAAAGGTCGCCTTGTCGGTAGACCGAATAGTAAATAAGAGGAGAGATTCGTTATGAAAATTAAAGATGTAGTATGTTCAAGAGGTTTAACAGGGTTTTATTTTGATGATCAGCGAGCGATTAAGACGGGCGCTGCCCATGACGGATTTACTTATATCGGCAGCCCTGTAACGCCAGGTTTTGAAAAAATTCGTCAGGCTGGTGAGTGCGTTTCAGTAATGATAGTGCTGGAAGACGGGCAGGTTGCTTATGGCGATTGCGCCGCTGTTCAATATAGTGGTGCAGGCGGACGCGATCCGTTGTTTTTGGCAGATGACTTTATTCCGGTTATTGAAAATGAAATAAAACCGAGACTGGTTGGACGTGAGCTTTCTTCATTTAAACAACTGGCTGAAGAAATCGACAGTATGACTGATCATAAAACCGGCAAGCGTATTCACACTGCCCTGCGGTATGGTGTTACCCAAGCGATTCTTGATGCCGTGGCAAGAGCCAAACATCAATTGATGTGTGAAGTCATTGCCGAGGAATATCATACCCAGATCAGCGATAAGGAAATTCCGATATTTACCCAATCCGGTGATGAACTCTATGATAATGCTGATAAGATGATTATCAAAAAAGCCCAGGTTTTACCCCATGCGCTGGTTAATCATGTAAAAACAAAACTGGGTGTGAACGGTGAAATATTGTTAGAATATGTGGGTTGGCTTAAGAATCGTGTTCTTACACTCCGAACCGATGAAAGCTATAATCCGGTTCTGCATATCGACGTTTATGGCACAATTGGGTTGGCTTTTAATAATGATATTGATAAAATGGTGGAATATTTCGCTCAGCTTGAAAAGGCAGCCGCACCGTTAAAGTTGCGTATCGAAGGTCCTGTTGACGTAGAAGATCGTGACAAGCAAATCGAGGTATTAGCCGCGATTACCGATCGCGTCCATAAAGAAAATATCAAGGTTGAAATCGTCGCTGACGAATGGTGCAATACTTATGAAGACATTAAATTGTTTGCTGACAACAAGGCCGGTGATATGCTGCAAATAAAAACTCCTGACCTCGGCGGCATTAATAATGTCATTGAATCAAACATTTATTGTAAACAAAAAGGTATTGGAGCTTATCAAGGCGGCACCTGCAACGAAACTGACCGTTCGGCTCAGGTTTGTGTTCATATTGCAATGGCTACTCAACCTGACCAAATACTTGCAAAACCTGGTATGGGTGTAGACGAAGGATTAATGATTGTCTATAACGAAATGAATCGTATTCTGGCACTGCGCAAAACTCGCTGATTTTTTGGCTGCTGCGGTGTAATTTAAGGGGGCATAGTATGAAACCAACAATTATTGAACAGCTTATGTACGCCAGTTACTTTGCACCGCGTGGCCGAAATCGTATGTATATTCTTGGACAGCAAATTAGTGAGCGTTATTTGTCGCCACTTGATAGATTGATTGGTATTGTTGGGGATGCCGGTGCGGGAAAGTCGTCGTTAATCAAAGGGATGTTCCCGGGACTTGAACTGACTAATGATGACGATGGAGTCAACGTCCGGCCATTGCCACTCTTAAAAAATGTTGATAAAGGGTTTTTTTCTAGTCATACCTATCACCTCGATATGCGTTTTGAAATGGCCTTTACGCAACTGCACGTTTTGGCCGAAGCGGTAAAACAAGCATTGGATCATAACAAGCGGGTCATTGTTGAACACTTTGATCTGCTTTATCCTGCTTTAAAAAGAAACGCTGATGTTACGATCGGCGTTGGTGGAGAAGTGATTGTTGTCCGGCCGACGGTCTTTGGACCGTTTCCTACTGAAATTATCAATGTGGTTGTTAAGACGCTTAGGTATCGCAAGATGGCTCATACTGCAGAAGACCTTACTGCTCTGGTGCTAACCAGAGACTATGGTGCTATTCTGTCGTTCGATCATCGTGATGTACATCATGGATTTGTGCTTGAATATCCGGTGGAAATTGACGCTGACCTCAAAGAAGTCGAGAAGAAGGTTAAAAGGATTATTGACGAAGGCCTTAACGTATCATATTGTGATGAGGGGCATATCAGTATTGGAGAGGATACTTGGATTTGTTCGGGGCCTCGTACTCATGTTAGCAATACCGACGATGTTGAAAACTTCCGGCTTTTCCCGGAATATAAATATGATCCCAAGACAAAAACATATCTTATTATTGGACAGGTTGGTCCACTATCGGAGAATTTGGACGGTTTTGCCGGTGTAAGCTATTCGGTAACCTCGTAAAATATTGGTTATTCGGCTTCATTGGCTATAAGGAGGTTATAGGTGTGGGAACAATTTTAACAACGGCCCAGGCAGGTACCTTGGAATCAAGTGACATCATGATTACTGTTGCCCCAGCTGCCGAGGGTTCCGGAATCGTTATTGAACTCGAAAGTATCGTGATGGCTCAATATGGGAAAGCCATCCGCCAAACCCTTGCCGAGGTTTTAATGGAGCAGGGTATAAAAAATGCGTACCTAAAAGCAGTAGATCGGGGTGCCTTAGATTGCACAATTAGGGCGCGGGCTTTGGCTGCTCTGGGAAGAGCGGGCGCAGTGTCGAAGGGAGAGATGCTGTAATGGAGCTTAGACGGACGATGTTATTTATTCCTGGCAATAATCCTGGCATGCTGCAAAACGGCGGTGTATTCGGCGCTGACTCGGTTATATTAGATGTTGAAGATGCGGTGGCCCCGGGTGAAAAAGATGCAGCGCGGCTGCTGGTTTCTTATGCTTTGCGGAATGTAGATTATGGCTGCAGTGAAACAGTTGTGAGAATCAATACTCTTGATACCTTTGGAAAAGAAGATATTCGTGCCATTGTACCGTGTCAGCCTGATTTGCTGTTAGTACCCAAGGTCGAGACAGCTGCTGACATAAAAGAAGTTGTCTCATTGGTCGCAACAGCAGAAAAACCAGGACAGAAAAAGGTTAATTTGATTGCTCTGCTTGAAACTCCGCGCGGTATTGCTGAGGCGTTCTCGATTGCGCAGGCCGATGAACGTGTGGTTGCGCTGGCTTTGGGGGCTGAAGATTATACGGCTGCGCTGGGGGCTAATCGCACCAAGCAGGGTACGGAAATCTTTACTGCCCGTACTATGATCATTAATGCAGCGGCAGCGGCCGGGGTGCAGTCAATCGATACTCCCTATACAGATGCAAATGATGAGCAAGGGTTGTTAGAAGATAGTCAGACGGCTAAACATCTTGGGTTTAAAGGTAAACTGGCTATTAATCCTCGCCAGATCGATGTTATACACGAGGTGTTTAATCCGACCATGCATGAGATTGAATGGGCCGAGCGGGTAATTGAAGCTATCCGCATCGCCGAGTCCGAGGGGGCAGGTGTTGCATCATTGAATGGAAAAATGGTAGATGCACCTGTCGTGAATCGTGCCGAGCGAATTTTGTACTTGGCAAAGCTCTTAGGGTTGGTGAAGGAGGCCGAGGTATGAAAAATATAATAAATCGTGAAATACCAGAGTTTGTAGAAGGCTATGGCAAAGTCATACCCTTTGCTGGAGCGTTTACCACTTTACCTGATATGCAGCGCCAGGCGCCAAAAGTCAAAACGATAAAGCCGCACCAAAGTAAGCTTGTAGCAAGTTTGGAGCGTGTATTTAAAGATATACCTGTTCAGAATGGCATGACACTGTCTTTCCATCATCACTTTCGCAATGGTGATGGGGTTGTAAATATGGTGCTGGAGACAGCGGCTAAACTTGGGATTAAAGATTTAAAAATCGCCCTTAGTTCGATTTTTCCGGTGCATGCACCGTTGGTTGAACATATTAAAAACGGTGTGGTTACTGCACTTGATACAAACTATATGTCAGGACCGGTTGCCCAGGCGGTATCACTGGGGATTCTTGCTAAGCCTGTTGTGTTGAGAACCCATGGTGGTCGTGCGCGGGCGATCGAGTGCGGGCAACTAAAAATTGACGTTGCCTTTATTGCAGCCCCAGCGGCTGACGAGTATGGCAACATTAATGGAGTTCAAGGCACGGCAGCCTGCGGCTCATTAGGCTATGCTTTTCCTGACGCTCAATACGCCGAGCATGTGGTAGCGATTACTGACTGCATTTTTGAATATCCGCTTGCCCCTGTTTCGATCCCCCAAACACGAGTTGATTATGTTGTAAAGGTTGACAGTGTCGGCGATCCTAAAGGGATCGTTTCAGGTACAACCCGTATTACCAAAGATCCGGTCGGCCTTAAAATAGCCGATACTGCGGCTCGGGTGATACAGGCTGCCGGCTTAATCAAAGATGGTTTTTCTTTCCAGACAGGAGCTGGGGGTGCTTCGCTGGCGACCGCGCATTTTGTCCGTCAGATGATGGAACAGCAAGATGTGACAGGAAGCTTCGCCTTAGGCGGGATCACCGGTTATATGGTTGAGATGCTGGAAAAGGGGCTGTTTAAGAAATTGATGGACGTGCAGGGTTTTGATTTGGAAGCCGTGCAGTCAATCGGATTAAATCCTAATCACCTGGAGATCGGAGCTGACTATTATGCCAGTCCGTTTAATTCAGGCTGTACAGTTAATATGCTTGATACAGTTATTTTGGGGGCTACTGAAATTGATACCAACTTTAATGTTAATGTTGTTACAGGATCAGATGGTGTGATCATGGGCGGTTCGGGCGGTCACGCTGATGCGGCGGCCGGTGCCCAAGTAACAATCGTTGTCGCCAATCTGCTGCGTGGGCGCTTACCGATTATTGTTGATCAAGTTTTGACAGTGACGACTCCAGGTGAGACTATTGATGTATTGGTGACTGAACGAGGGGTCGCTGTCAATCCCCGCCGGGACGATTTGAAAGCGCAGCTTAAGGCAGCTGGTTTGCCTGTCAAAGAGATCAGTGATCTTAAAGCCTTGGCAGAACAAATTTCTGGTGCGCCTGAGGCTTTAACAACTGGAAACAATATTGTTGCCGTAGTGGAATATCGCGATGGAACTATCATTGACGTTGTTCGTCAGGTGGAGGCCTAACATGTATTGGGGCGATTTTGAAGAACGAGTCATCAATTTAAAAAATAATCGTCAGGTAGCCGAAGTTAGACAATTTCTGTCTAACTTCGCTCTTATATTTGACGAAAATGCGGTTGAATACACGATGGCGATTTATCGATCTGGAGTAGTGATAGCGACTGGGTCGTTATCCGGCGAGGTGTTACGCAATATTGCTGTTGATGAGTCACTTCAGGGAGAAGGGTTAACAGCAGCAGTTATTAG
Organism: Negativicutes bacterium; assembly: GCA_028707635.1. Classification (GTDB taxonomy): domain Bacteria; phylum Bacillota; class Negativicutes; order JAAYSF01; family JAAYSF01; genus STF2-20. The sequence continues at coordinate 15,641 of JAQWAQ010000019.1, read as the reverse complement.
TCATCTGCTCAAGGTAGCCTCGCGCAAGGGAATTTATCATTACTTTGTTTTTACCAAACCGGAAAAAGCGCATTTGTTTGCGGCACTGGGCTTTCGAGAGATCAGCCGGGCTGAACCATATGCAGCTTTGTTAGAATCTGGGCTTGGTTCTATTGAGAATTATTGCCGGGAAATATCGAATCATGCTGATCTATTGCCGCCTGGGCAGCGGGCTTGCCTAGTCGTTAACTGTAACCCTTTTACGCTGGGTCATCAAGCCGTTATTGCCAAAGCAGCCGAAGAGAATCAAGGCGTCGTGGTTCTTGTTGTCAGTGAAGATCAATCAGTTTTTCCTTTTCATATAAGATTTCGGTTAGTAAAGCAAGGATTATCACATTATAAGAATATAGTCGTCATTCCGGCCGGAAAATATATTGTTTCCGCCGCCACTTTCCCCGGCTATTTTACTTCCGGCGAAGAAACCATTTTGGCGGAAACGCGACTGGATGCTGAAATTTTCGCCCAGTATATCGCTCCGGCATTGCAAATAACAGCGCGCTATGTGGGGAATGAGCCGTATTGCCCGGTTACAAGAGCTTATAATCAGGCAATGAAGGATATTTTACCTCAACGTGGAATTAATGTAATAGAGATGCCCCGTTTAGAGATTAATGGAGAAATAATCAGCGCGTCCAAAGTCAGACAGGCTATTCGTGACAATGATTGGCAAACGGTACAGAAGATGGTACCGGAAGTTACTTATGATTATCTGTTGTCAGAAGAAGGTGTGCCTATTGTTGATAAAATAAGGCAAACATTGGCGCGGCATTAAACGCAGTTTCTCGGAAAAACTACTGCCAACAGGATGTTTTTCCAGTCAAAAAAACGGGTTGTCAACCTATGGGGATTGTGCTAAAATTAACGTAAATGTGGGTAATAGGAGGTAAAAAATGCGTTCAATTAATGTTGAAGAAGTGACACAGGCAATAGCCAAGCTTTGTATCAATGCTTGTTATTACTTGTCAGAGGATGTTTATGAAGCTCTTGTTAAAGCTAAAGAAACAGAAGAATCACCGCTAGGAAGAGATGTAATTGACCAGATAGTGCAAAATGCCGATATTGCAAGAAATGAAGATAGGCCGATATGTCAGGACACTGGTATGACGGTCATTTTTATGGAAATCGGTCAAGATGTGCACTTTGAAGGTGGCAACCTTGAAGACGCTGTAAATGCTGGTGTTGCCAAAGGTTACACCGAGGGTTATCTCCGTAAGTCAGTTGTGGCCGAGCCTTTGTTCGACCGGAAAAACACTACTAATAATACCCCTGCTGTATTGCACACTTATATTGTTCCTGGTGATAAAGTCAAAATTAAAGTGGCTCCTAAAGGCTTTGGCAGTGAGAATAAGAGCGGACTTAAAATGCTCGTTCCTGCTGATGGTGTAGAAGGAGTGAAAAAAGTTGTGCTTGATGTTGTTAAACATGCTGGTATGAATCCATGCCCACCGACTGTTATTGGGGTTGGGATTGGCGGAACCATGGAGAAATCAGCTATTTTAGCTAAGAAAGCTCTGCTTCGTTCTATTAAAGTACGTAATCCGCATCCGGAATACGCAAAACTTGAGCAAGAACTTTTAGAAATGGTTAACAAAACTGGAATTGGACCTCAGCTTGGCGGTACCACTACAGCACTTGCTGTAAACGTTGAATGGTATCCTACACATATCGCTGGTTTGCCTGTTGCTGTAAATATAAATTGCCACGCCACAAGGCATGCTGAGATTGAGTTGTAAGGAGGTGTATAGTGATGGCAGAAAAAATTCGCATTACCACACCGTTAACTGAGGAAGCAGCTCGTAAGCTTAAAGCGGGCGACAGCGTGCTAATTAGTGGTATTATCTATAGTGCACGTGATGCTGCTCATAAGCGGATGGTTGAAACCTTGGATCGCGGTGAAAAATTACCGGTTGATTTGACTAACCAAATCGTGTATTATCTTGGACCAACACCTGCAAAACCCGGCAATCCAATTGGATCGGCTGGCCCGACTACTGCAGGACGAATGGATGCTTATGCTCCGAGAATTATTGAGCAAGGCTTACAAGGAATGATTGGTAAAGGTTCACGTGCTCCAGAAGTAGTAGAATCAATGAAAAAACATGGTGCTGTTTATTTTGCCGCAGTTGGCGGAGCAGCAGCGCTGATCGCAAAAAGTGTTAAGAAATATGAAGTTTTAGCTTATGCTGATCTCGGTCCTGAGGCAATCGCGGCATTGACAGTAGAAGATTTTCCTGCAATTGTTGTAATCGACAGTGAAGGAAATAATTTCTATGAAGAAGGTCAAAAACCTTATCGCAGAATCTAATTACATAAGCCATTTCATCTGTTTTAAACGTCACTACGTGTAAGACGTTAATGGTTGTATTAATGCCTGTGGCGAAATAATGTTTAAAACAGATGTGCTTTTTTTTTGATTATATGGAAAAGCTATAAAATGGTCATTAAAGGGGTTTAGGCGACCCAACTAACGCCTAATATTACAGGAGGTAAAAGTATGAACAATAATCTCGACTTTTATATCAGGCGTGTTCATTCAATTTCTGGTCTTGTTCCCATTGGATTTTTCTTATTAGAGCACATTTTCTCTATTTCAACCGTATTGGCTGGTGGTGGAGCTTTTGATGCTACAGTAGCGAAGCTTGCTGCAATTCCGCATGAAATTATGTTACCACTTGAAATTATCGCTATAGCGATTCCATTTTTGTTCCATGCGCTCTATGGTCTTTACATTACCTTTAATGCTAAAAATAATCCTGGAAGCTATGGTTACACCCGTAACTGGCAGTTTTATCTGCAACGGATGACGGCGCTTTATCTTGCTGTATTCCTGATCTGGCATGTAGGCTATCTGCGTATTATGGTTAAGGGCAGTGGGCTTCCTATTAACTATGAATTTATGCATGCTTATCTTTCAAATCCGATTGTACTAGTTCTTTACTGTATCGGTATAGTGGCTGCAATTTTCCATTTTACAAACGGTCTTTTCACAATGGCAATTACCTGGGGCATAACTGTTGGACCTCGTTCGCAAGCTGTTGTTAATAAGATGGCTTGGGGATTATGTGTTGTACTGGCAATCGTCGGCGTGATGGCTACAATTCGTTTTGCAGCATAAGTGCTAGTTTGCTGTAACGTTAAACATTAAATTTAAGGAGAGAACCGAGTGAAAAAGAAAATTATTGTTGTTGGCGGCGGTCTGTCCGGCTTAATGGCTACCTTGAAGATTTGTGAAGCCGGCGGCGAAGTAGAATTATTCTCGTATTGCCCGGTAAAACGTTCTCATTCCCTTTGTGCACAAGGCGGTATGAATGCCTGTATGGATACAAAGGGTGAAAATGATACTGTTTATGAACATTTTGATGACACTGTTTATGGTGGTGACTTCCTTGCTGACCAGACTGCAGTACAAGGCATGACAGATGCCGCTCCAAAATTAATTAAAATGTTCGATCGTATGGGTGTTCCATTTACTCGTACAGCAGAAGGTATGCTTGATCTTCGTAATTTTGGTGGTCAGAAAAATAAACGTACTTTGTTTTCTGGTTCCACAACAGGTCAGCAACTTCTTTATGCACTTGACGAACAAGTTCGTGCGTGGGAACTTAAAGGTGCTGTTAAGAAATATGAGTTTTGGGAATTCATTAAGATTATTAAAAATAAAGAAGGCGTTTGCCGCGGTATCGTAGCACAAGACATGAATGCTATGGAAATCAGAGCTTTCCGTGCTGATACGGTTATTCTTGCAACAGGCGGTCCTGGCATGGTGTTCGGTAGATGTACTGCTTCGACAATCTGTAATGGTTCAGCAGTTTCTGCTGTATATCAACAAGGTGCTTATATCGGAAACCCTGAATTTATTCAGATTCATCCAACAGCTATTCCAGGCTCAGATAAAAACCGTTTGATGTCTGAAGCTTGTCGTGGTGAAGGTGGACGTGTTTGGGTATATAAAGATGGTAAACCTTGGTACTTCTTAGAAGAAATGTACCCTGCCTATGGTAACCTTGTACCTCGTGATGTAGCATCTCGGGCTATTTATGATGTATGTGTAAATCAGAAACTTGGTATTAATGGCGAAAACAGAGTATATCTTGATCTTTCCCATATTCCTGCAGAATACCTTGAACGTAAATTGGGCGGTATTCTGGAAATGTATTCGGAATTTGTTGGCGATGATCCACGTAAAGTTCCAATGCAAATTTATCCATCCGTTCATTATTCCATGGGTGGTATCTGGGTAGATATAAAACATAATACAAACATTCCTGGTCTTATGGCATCTGGTGAATGTGACTATCAATATCACGGTGCAAACCGTCTTGGTGCAAATTCACTTCTTTCCGCTACTTATTCTGGTACTGTTTCTGGTCCGGAAGCTATGCGCTGGGCTAAAGAAGGCGAAAGAGGTTCAGAGCTTACTGATGAAGATTTGAAAAAGGCAGCAGACGCATGCCGTGCCGAGTATGAAGCTATCTTAAAAATGGATGGGCCGGAAAACGCACATCAACTTCATCATGAACTTGGTGATGTAATGAACAAATACGTTACCATCGAACGTGTAAACAAAGACCTTGATTATTGTTTCGATGAAGTAAAGAAAATTCTTAAACGTTGGGATAATATCGGTCTAACTGACCGATCAAGTTGGTCAAACCAGGAAGCTATGTTTACAAGACAGCTTCGCAATATGATTATTTACGCTTTGGTTGTAACAAAAGCAGCCCGTATGCGTGACGAAAGTCGCGGGGCTCACTACAAACGTGAATTCCCAACCCGTGATGACGAACGCTTCATGAAAACAACAATCGCTGAGTATGACCAGGCAACAGAAGAACCTAAGATCAGTTATATTGATTTTGATCATTCGTTGGTCAAACCTCGTGCTCGTAACTATGCTGTTGCTAAAAAAGAGTAAAAAAGAGTAAAAAGGAGGTAAAATAGTCATGGCAGAAGCAAAGAAAAAAGTACATTTTATTATAGAAAGACAAGACGGCCCTAACTCCAAACCTTATACAGAAGAGTTTGAAGTTGACTATCGTCCTGCGCTTAATGTTGTTGCATCTCTTATGGAGATTCAAAAGAATCCTGTAACAAAAGACGGCAAAAAGACAACTGCTCCTGTTTGGGAATGTAACTGTCTTGAAAAAGTGTGCGGTGCATGTATGATGGTTATTAATGGTAAGGCTCAACAAGCCTGTGCAGCATTGATTGATCATTTGGAACAACCAATTCGCCTGGCGCCAGCTCGTACGTTCCCTGTTATCCGTGACCTTGCAATTGACCGTACTGTAATGTTTGAAAACTTAAAACGCATACAAGGATGGGTAAAAGTGGATGGCAGCTGGGAAGTTCATAATGATGCTCCGCGTCAAAATCCAAGAACTGCTGCTACAGCATATGAAATTTCCCGCTGCATGACTTGTGGTTGCTGCATGGAAGCCTGCCCTAACGTAAATTCTGGTTCTGACTTCATAGGACCTGCAGCCTTGGGGCAAACTCATTTGTTCAATATGCATCCAATTGGTGAATATTTTAAGGAAGATCGTCTTAATGCACTTATGGATAAAGGTGGTATTGCCAGTTGCGGTAACAGCCAAAACTGTGTAGAAGCCTGTCCTAAGGAAATTAAACTGACCACTTATATTGCTAAATTGAACAGAGAAGTTAATAAACAAGCTCTTAAGAATATGTTCAATAAATAGTTTAAACTGAGTTTTTACAATTGCTCTAAAAGGTAGTTTGTAAGAACATGACTGTGATTGTTGTAGCCAAGGCGGGGGCCTTGGCTACGATTTTCACAAAGCAGAATGAAAATACTTAAAAAAGCTATTGACGATTATGTAACCTTATGATATAATAATTTTTGTGATTGACGGGGCGTGGCTCAGTTTGGTAGAGTACCTGGCTTGGGACCAGGGGGTCGCAGGTTCGAATCCTGCCGCTCCGACCACTTATTTTAATTATGACAAATTGCGGGTGTAGCTCAATGGTAGAGCCCTAGCCTTCCAAGCTAGTCACGTGGGTTCGATTCCCATCACCCGCTCCAATTGTCCCAGTAGCTCAGTTGGATAGAGCAACGGCCTTCTAAGCCGTGTGTCGGGAGTTCGAATCTCTCCTGGGACACCATTATATAGTATTTAACCCTTGTATTTCTTAGGTCTAAAGCCTATGATTATACAAGGGTTTTCTTATTGAGATTCCACTATCGTACTTAGCCTGGTAAAATTGAGGCGTATATGGGATATGTTACAGAAAAAGCCAGTAACGTTTTGGTATTGCGTTACTGGCTTTCCCGTTTTTTACTTCTAAACCATACTACACCAAGGCTATGATCTGCAGACTATTTAGATTCAAACTTATCTTCTATACCGCCCTCGAGATGTGTTTCGGTAAATTTGATGGGGTTCTCAATTAATCCATGAGATTTTAATTCTTGGTGCAATGTTTGTCGTTTATCATCGGGTAGTTTTTGGACGAATTGGTTAATTCGTGACGGCGATGTTTTAGCATTGAATCCTACAGCACCATATTTTTTCTTAGTCATATAGCACCTCCTGCTTTAGTACTTACATTTAGTATGTCCAAAAGATATATGAAAAGTATTCAAAAACTTTTGGTGTTAGATCATCGGCAGCACTATATTCACCTGCGATGCAATATTTTAGTGGGAAATGACCCTCTGTGCACCTATGATGAAGTGATAGGGGGCCATTTTTTAGAAAAGCTTATCGAGTAGGAGAAATTGTTTTGCCAGTAGGATGAGAATCAGTAGTCCAAAAAGAATAAATAAAAGGCCTCTGTTTATCCGCTTGTGCTTAATAGCGTATGTTCCTACCCAGAACAGGGTCAAGGCAAGTAAAGCAAGGCCTACTGTACTAATAATATCAAAAGCTTTTTCCACAGGTGTCCACTCCTTGTTAAATCAGTTGGAAGCCAAAAGCTTTATTTAGTATTCTCCACATTTAAGCGGATACCCTTCACTTGTAATCATTGAATGGAGTCTGAATAACTTTTTGTAGTTGTGTCCCCTTTTCAGATTTTTTTGTTATAATAGAAATAGATAATTTTATGATCTGCCGTTACACGATTGTAAAGAGCAATCTGTATCGGTATGATTTGTAATTCTAGGAGGGAAATAGATGCTGAAGGAATATTCATTTGGCTTTGGCGATGGCGAATTTAAAGTATCGCTGCCGGAAGAAAAAGTTATTAATGAAGTGGAAGGAAAAACCTATAAGGCGATTGTTGATGTACCGGCGGCTGTAAAGGCTGCTTTGAACAATCCAATAGGCACTCCTCCACTAAAAGAGATTGTGAAAAAGGGGGATACCGTAGCCATTATTGCTAGCGATATTACCCGCAAATGGGTGCGCCACGACTTGTTTTTACCTGTTATTTTAAATGAACTCAATGAAGCAGGCATTCCGGATTCCGATATTAAGATAGTCGTTAGCCTTGGTGCTCACCGTCACCATACTGATGCAGAGAATGTCGCTACTTATGGACAGGAAGTTGTCGATCGAGTGACAATTGTCCAGAGTTATGCTCCGACAGCTGAGGATTTTGTTTTAATCGGTAAAACATCGCGCGGTCACGAAACTTGGATTAATAAGCATGTTGCTAATGCTGATAAGGTTATATTAACCGGCGGTATTGTTTATCATCTTATGGCCGGTTTTGGCGGCGGGCGGAAAGCCATTATGCCTGGAGTCTCAGGTTATTCCAGTATTCAAGCTAACCATAGCCTGTGCCTGCATGAAGAAATTGGCAAAGGGGTGAGCCCACGCAGTATTTCTGGTAAACTTGAAGGCAATTACATGAACGAAGACATGACTGAAATGGCTAAAATTGCTAATCCAGCCTTCCTGGTGAATGCAGTATTTACCGCCGAAGGGGAATTTGCTCGTGTTGTTGCTGGACATTGGTATGATGCTTGGCTTGAAGGAACGAAAACAGTCGAAGAAATTTTTGGTGTTCCTGTCAATGGCAGAGCTGATCTTGTTATTGCCACAGCGGGTGGTTATCCTAAGGACATTAACTTATATCAAGGTTCTAAAACAATTGATAATGCTTTTGCGGCTGCTAAAGAAGATGGGGTTATCATCTTGCTGCTTGAGTGCCGTGATATTATGGAACCGCCTGATTTTAGCGGCTGGTTTGACTATGAATCATTATATGATCGTGAGATTGCATTACGAAAAGGATTCACAGTGCCTGGCTTTATTGCTTTAAAATGCGGTGCTATGGCTAGACAAATTCCTATGATTCTTGTTACTTTGCCGGAAAACAAGGCGTTTGTAGAGAAAGCCGGCTTTATTGCCGCAGCAACTTTAGATGAAGCCTTGGCTATTGCTGAAGAGAAACTTGGCCGTAAAGATTACACAGTGACTGTGATGACGCACGCTGCCAACACGATGCCGATTGTGAAATAATAAAGTGAGACTTAATAAGGTAAAATCAGTTTATGCGCTGATTTTACCTTATTTAATTTGTCATAATTAATGGTCTCTCACCATAACTATCAATGGAGGACATGGATAGGAGATGGTGGTGTGAAAGTTTTAGTTGTTGTCATTACGTTGTTTTGTTTGCTTGCTAGACCAGTTTATGCGGAACCTGCGACAATTATAGACAACGTGGTAACAAATGAAAAGATCATTGCCCTAAGTATTGAGGATATACGAACAGAAGTAGAACTGGAAAAGGTTATTGTTCTTTGTGAAACGCAGAAAGTAAAGCTGACCTTTTTTCTAGCGGGGCAATTTATCAAAGAAAATCCGCTTATTGTTCGAAAAGCGTTTGACAAAGGATATGAGTTTGGAAATTACGGTTTGACTACCCGATATTGGGGTAAGATCACGAAAGATGAAATTATGAATGAATTGACCGAGACAGGGGCGATTTTGCAAAAAACACTGGGGGTAGCTGGCAAGGTTGTTCGTCCGCCCTATAGTTCTTATGAAGATTCTTTCTTGCAGGCATCATCAGCAAGCTTCCTTACAGTCGTTCGCGGCTTAGATACAGGGGAATGGACAATAGATTCGCCACAGGCTGTTGTCGATAAAGTTAAGAGTACGGCTGCGAGTGGTAGTATCGTTAGAATCAATATGCAAGCAAGGCACTCGGCTGATGCACTTCCAGAGGTCATTCGGGAATTAAGCAGCATGGGCTACAATATCGTAACAGTTTCCGATCTGTTGGCTAAAGCTCAGCCAGTCCCAAAGCCCATTAATGTTAAGCCCTTCAGGGTAGTTCGGCAGGTGAGTGAGGCTAGCCCCAAGATTGCTTTAACTTTTGATGATGGCGGCAGTAGTTACCGTGTGAACAGCATACTTGATGTTTTACGAGAGAATGGGGTTAAGTCGACATTTTTTCTTTCAGGTGACTGGGCTGACAATAATTCAAACTTATTACAAAGCATAGCTGTCGATGGGCATGAGATTGCAAACCACTCTTATTCGCATCCAGTCTTTTCATGGTTAGGTACGGCAGATATTGAAAGCGAGCTTGTTAGTACTGAAATCGCTATTAGAAGAGGCATTGGTGATGAACCACGAAGGTATTTCCGTCCGCCGTACGGCGATTACAACAGTGCGGTTTATGAAACGGTGAAGAACTTGGGCTATGAGGCGATTGTGCTTTGGGATGTTGATACACGCGACTGGAGCGGAGTGTCCTCGCAGACGATCATTAACAGGGTGCTAAACCAAGTGTCAGGTGGATCAATTGTTTTATTCCATCTGCACGCCAACGGGACGACAGAAGCACTAAGGGAACTCATCCCCATGTTAAGGGCGCAAGGATATGAGATGACAACTGTTGGGGCAATGTTAGAATAGCGTAATAATTATTTTGAGATTAAATTCCGGTTGACAATAATGCGTTTGAATTATATACTAGATAAGTAATCGCTGATATGGCTCCGTAGCTCAGCTGGATAGAGCGTTTGACTACGAATCAAAAGGTCGCAGGTTCGAATCCTGCCGGGGTCACCATAAAAAAATCATAACAGCATGATTGCTTAGACTCGGCTCTGGTATAAATATAACCTTTCTTGTGTATTTGCACGAGGAGGGTTCTTTTTTGTAGGGATCAACGTCCAAAGAGAGAACTATGACTTTAAAGGAAGGCAAAGGAGGAACTAATCTGTGAATCACCAAGAGCATTGCATTGGTAAAAAGAAAGCTATTATCGTCGTTAGCTTCGGCACTTCTTACCCGGAAATTATAAAGATGAATATTGAAAGCATTGAGAATCGTATTCGCGATGCTTTTCCTGATTATGAGGTGCGCCGGGCATTTACCTCTCGCGCTATTATAAAACGCTTGTTAGAACGTGACGGAGTTCAGATTGATAATGAGAGACAAGCATTAGAGCGTCTCAGGGCTGAAGGATATCAGGAAGTGTATATTCAGCCATTACATATTGTCCCAGGGGCCGAATATGATAAGGTAAAGAGACTTGTCAGCTATTATGGGCATGCGAAGGAGCGGGTTTTTGAAATAATTCGATTGGGTCGCCCGCTACTCTACTTAATGGGACAAGGAAACCATCCTGATGATTATGCAATCGCGATTAAAGCTTTGGTAGCCCAACTGCCCGACGTGGATCAGGAAAGCGCTGTTGTGCTTATGGGACATGGTGGGATGCATCCAGCCAATGCCGCCTATAGTGTACTCCAGCTAAAGCTAGAGGATGCCGGATACAATCGTGTTTTTGTGTATACGGTGGAAGGTTTTCCGTCCTTAGGGAGGATCATCGACAAACTTAAGCAGAAAAAGATAAAAAAGGTTGCCTTAATGCCGTTTTTGCTGGTAGCAGGCGATCATGCCAACAAGGATATGGTGGGCGAGAACGAGAATTCCGCTAAGTCACAACTGCTGGCGGCAGGTTTTCAAGTTGAGGGATATTTGCACGGATTGGGTGAAAATACAGCCATTCAAGATATTTATGTAGCCCATCTCCGATCCGCGATTACCAATCCGCATCATGGGCATAATTAGACAAGTTTTTTAAAAACTATTGCCAAGAATGATGTTTGTGTGTATACTATCATAGTGGCGTGAGTATGGCTTATAATGAAGGGTCGTCATGGTCAACGAAAAGAGTCTGTGCAAACCAGTTATGATTAACAGTGAAAAACTGTTGACATAAACTTAGTTGCGTGGTATAATTATTTTCGTCGTCAAGAATATGGTGGCTGTGGTGAAGTGGTTAACACGGCGGATTGTGGCTCCGTTATTCGAGGGTTCGAACCCCTTCAGTCACCCCATTTATATACTATTAGTTTTACTCCATAGGGGCGTAGCCAAGTCGGTAAGGCAACGGACTTTGACTCCGTTATGCGTTGGTTCGAGTCCAGCCGCCCCTGCCATTGACCCACTAGCTCAGTTGGTAGAGCACCTGACTTTTAATCAGGGAGTCCCGCGTTCGAGTCGCGGGTGGGTCACCATTTTAAACAACCTAATATTATGCGGGAGTGGCGGAACTGGCAGACGCACTAGACTTAGGATCTAGCGCCGCGAGGCGTGCAGGTTCAATTCCTGTCTCCCGCACCACACCAATAGAATTAAGGCTCGCAGCTTGCGGGTCTTTTTTCTTATTTAGGATCTGGTGCCATTTTACAACAGTCCGAAAACGGACCGGTTATTTTCAAAGCTCTTCTACTGCATTCAAAGTTTTTGTAGGTGACCCCTTTTTGCTTCTTGTTAAGAGATCATTGGTGCCGTACTATTTAGCGCTTGATACTATCCTAGAAAAATTATTCTTTTCTTCACAGTAAACCGGGGTAAAGTAGCATAGTTTTTACTTTGTTAAGAAAAACTAGGAAGGAAGTAAATTTTAAAGGGGAGATTGTAATGCGTCAACTTACAGCGGGAGAGATGTTATCGCTAAATACACTGCTGCAAATGGAATCGAATGCACTGGCTGTTGCCAAAACCAGCCTCATGGCGATAGGCGATGAAGACTTGAAAAGCATGGCGCAGTCAGGGATAAATGCAGCAGAAACAAGGGTAAAAGGTCTGCAACAATTCATAGCAGAGAACCATATAGTACCGGGAGCAGGGAACCAGACTGAAACGTACAACGCCACTGGCATGGAAGGGGGTCAACAATAATGTCATCGTTTATGAGCACTATTTTCTCTAAAAACATCCAAACCTCCATGGATCAAGTCATAGCCAATAATGCAATGGCTGGAGCAGCAGCGGCCTCTTCCGCCTATCTAACCGCCGCATTACAAGCAACTACCCCGGAAGTCCGCCATTTGTATAATGAGTACACCAGTCAAAGTGCAATGGGTCATGAGGCCCTCACGGGGCTTGCCTTAAAAAAAGGCTGGATTAATCCCTATGACGATCCACAACAGCAACTGCAAACTACATTGTCGCAGTCTCAATCGATTGTCAATACGGTACATTAGTAAGGCGGGAAAGGGTAGGTAACTACCCTTTTTTCATGTATCAGGAGTTTTAGTGCATTGATTTAAGTGTAAATAAGCATAAGTAGAAACCCCAGCAAATGCTGGGGTAATGAGGAGGGCTAGTCCATAAGTTCTTCCATTAACATTTTAGCACCGAACCAAACCATTGCACCGGCTATAACAACTTTGGTGGCAGATGGCATGTCCATGTCAGGCATCATGTCCATATTCATCATTTTACGCATCGCCTTTTTAGTGTGATACATATATAATCACCTCCTCGAGAATAGTTTACTCAAAGTAGCTTTAATAAAATCAGATAATATTAACCAAACTAGGTAACGCTCTTACGATTTATAGCTTAGCTCCTAAAGCCTCTGACCCTAGAATAATTGGATAAGCTTTATCACAAGCTATTGGTGAAGATGATAGGTAGGGGGACTGCTCTTGAATCGGCTATCAATAAAACTTTATCATTCATTATTATAACCATTTTAATGACATTGCCGTGCCGGAGCAAGGTCGTTTTGTTAATTAATTATCAGTTACTCCAACCCGCCGTGCACTGGTGGCGAGTTAGTGTCGCGAGGCGTATTAGGGTAATACAAGAAACCACCAGGTAGCCTTAAAAAGCTAACCTGGTGGTTTTATCCGATGACCAAGCCGTTTTAGGAATCCCTTCTTCTACAAGAGGGAGTGCAGAGTGGCTAAGTCCCTGAATCCTAGCCTTACTTAATACTGTAAGGAAATTAGTAATTACCCCATGACATGTAGGGTTCTGTATATTCAGGTGGCGATATATTCACTGTTTCACTTTGGCCGCTGTTGCGTACTTGTAAGTCGATGGTGTTTATCTTCATGTTCTTAGGGCCATAAACGCAGACTCTTAAATTAACTATCTCGCCTTTATTCGTTATAATGGTGGTGGATGCGGATGCCTTATCGGTGATAAGCATGGTTTCGGTCTTTTCTTTTGACGGTGAACTACCACGGCTCCAAATAAGCTTAATCTTCTCTGGTTTACCAAGGTCGGCATCTTTTGTCAAAAAGGTATAATTCCAAAAGATATCAGGTTGGTCGATGTTAACATTGACTGTCAGTTTTATGGTGTCTTGGCTGTCTGGAGCAGATGCTGCTTGCACCGGGGAAGAAGAAATCGTTGTAACGAAAAGTGCCACGAGTAAAGCGAACGCCGTTTTCATTATTTGCTTCATAAATGGTTGCCTCCATTCAAACAATTCTTTTCATTCAATTATATCATATTCTGGGAAAGTGTACCATGAGACCGTGGAGATTGTTAACAAAATACAGGCTTGGGAAGCGGTTATTGACATGCTATAATATTCCTGTGGCGTGAAAAGTTCATGAAGGAGGACATTATGACTAAAGAAGAAATCTTAGCAATGAAGCCGGGACGGGATCTTGATATAAAGGTAGCTCTCGAAGTGATGGGGTATATGTGGTTTACGCATTTAATTCATTTTAGCGAAGAAATGACTGTCAAGTGGCTGGGAACGCAAGCTGATCTGGATGCTTCCAAGGGTGCTTTTGTAGCCGTTAAACCCGAAAAAGTGTATGAGTTAAAACAGCGGGATCGATTTGATGAGGCTGTTCCTAACTACTCCACAGATTTGGATGCTGCGCGACAAGTTGCTGGAAAAATACTGGGAAGCGGCTGCCAAATTTCTGAAGGGCTTAGCGCAGAACAAGTTTGCAAAATAGCTCTAGAAAAGGTAGGTTGCTAAGGTAGTCTGAATACATTGGAATAATGTGGCATAGAATGCACCGAGCATGAATGAAAAAAGCATTTATATGAGGTGATAATATGTCTTCGCCGAAATTGATTGGGCTGGCTACGACGGTGCCGCCGTATGCTGTTAACCAGGCTGAGGTAAAAAACTTTGCTGCAGGGCTATTTAAGGATGGTTTTCGTGGTCTAGATCGGATGTTGTCAGTATTTGAACATGGGAATATCAAAACCAGGCACTTTGCTTGTCCGCTTGAATGGTACGCAGAGTCGCATTCTTTCAGTGAAGCAAATGAACAGTTTGAAAAAACGGCTCTCGAGCTTGCCGCAACTGCGGCGATATCAGCAATAAAGCAGGCAGATATAGATCCGCAGGATATTGGAGGCGTTGTGTTTATCACTTCGACCGGTATATCCACACCGACTTTAGATGTCAAGCTGATTCAAAGGTTAGGCTTATCCTTCCATTCTATAAGGATGCCCATTTGGGGACTGGGGTGTGCCGGAGGTGTTAGTGGATTGGCGCGGGCAGCCGAAGTTGCCCGGGCTTTACCCAATCGCTTTGTTTTGTTAGTTGTAGTTGAGCTTTGTAGTATTACCTTTCAACGTAACGATTTTTCAAAGGCAAATTTGGTAGGCACTAGTATATTTGCTGACGGTGCTGCTGCGGCGATTATTGGTTTAAATGGAGTAGGCCCGGAAATAGTCGATAGTTATAGCACTTTGTTTCCTCACACAGAAGATATCATGGGTTGGGATATTGGCGAGATGGGTCTCAAAGTCCGCTTTTCCCGTGATATACCGACGTTTATCAGGCATCATTTGCCTGGGCTTGTAGGTGAGGCTTGTCAAAGGTGGGGCGTCTCTAGGTCGCAGTTATGTCACTATATTGTTCATCCGGGTGGTGCTAAGGTGCTTGAGGCATATCATGACAGTCTGAGTCTTTTAAACGGGCAATTAGCGGAAGCTGAAAAGGTTCTTGAAGGTTATGGCAATATGTCGAGCGCCTCTATTTTTTTTGTCTTGGAGGAGTTTCTTGCTCGAACTGCTGCCGCTGATCGTTACGCTGTAATGTTGGCTCTGGGACCGGGCTTTAGTGCTGAACAGGTGCTATTGCGATGGTGATGACGTACAGTCTGATTTTAGCTGTCTTGATCATGGTGGAGCGATTTTTCGAAATTAACTTAGCGGCCAGAAATCAAAAGAAGATAGTGGCTATGGGAGCAATTGAATTTGGGCGCAATCATTATTTTCTGTTTTTCGTTCTTCATTCAGGTTGGTTGTTAGGATGGCTGTATGAAACACTATTATATGGAAGTTTAAGTGATCTATGGTTTGTTTGGCTAACGGTTTTTCTTATGGCAGAAGTATTACGTTACTCGTGCATTATTAGCTTGGGGCGGTTTTGGAATACTCGAATTTTTATTGTTC
>JAQWAQ010000115.1 GCA_028707635.1 Negativicutes bacterium | reverse complement strand
AAATACCGACTTAGCCCAAATACGACCAGCATTTGGCGGCAATATCATGGCTCATATTTTCACACCGAATCATCGACCACAGTTTGCAACAGTGCGTTATAAAGTCTTTTCGGTTCCGGAAATTGATTGTACCGCAAAAGGTAAGGTTACAGTTTGCGAAATTGCCAAAGAAAAACTGGTATCACGCATCAAAGTACTTGAAGTTAAAATGAAGGAAAAAGTAAAAAGCATTGAGGATGCCGAGGTGATTGTAGTTGCAGGGAGCGCTGTTAAAAGAGCGGAAGACCTCGAAATGATAAAAACACTTGCTGATAAACTAGGTGGAATGGTGGGTGTTACTAGGCCGTTAATAGAAGCAGGGATGGCTGATCCTCGGTTCCAAATCGGTTTAAGCGGAAGAACGGTTAAGCCTAAGCTTATCATTACTTGCGGTGTGGCCGGCGCTATTCAGTTTGTAGCGGGAATGAACAAATCAGACTATATTGTCGCAATCAATATTGATGAGAATGCTCCAATCTTTAATGTTGCTCATTATGCAATTGTTGGGGATATGTTTGAAATTATTCCTAAGCTACTCCAACAGCTTGACGCACAAGCCAACGCAGTGGCCGCTAAATCTGTTTGTTAGGAGTGAAACGAATGAATTATAAAAAAGTTGATCAGAAAGATATAGATTTTCTAATTTCAGTTTGTGGCAAAGATCGAGTGTTTACCGGCAAAAATATTCATGAAACTTATAGCCGTGATGAGTTAGTCCATGCCAATAAATATCCGGACGTGTTGTGTGAAGTTTTAACAACTGAAGAAACCGTTAAAGTCATGAAGTATGCCAATGATAACAATATTCCGGTTACACCGCGTGGACAAGGAACCGGGCTTGCTGGCGCGGCTGTTGCCCTTCAAGGCGGTATTATGCTGAGTACTGCAAAAATGAATCAGATTTTAGAACTAGATGAAGAGAATCTTACGCTTACTGTTGAGCCTGGGGTACTGCTCATGGAAATTTATGAATATGTGCAAAAACATGATTTGTTTTATCCTCCTGATCCTGGCGAAAAGAGTGCTAGTATTGGCGGAAACATTAGTACAAACGCTGGAGGCATGCGGGCCGTTAAGTATGGTGTCACTCGGGATTACGTGCGCGGGCTGGAAGTTGTTATGGCAGATGGCACCGTATTTGAACTTAGCGGAAAAAATGTAAAAAATAGTTCAGGATATGCGGTAAAGGATCTTATCATTGGTTCTGAAGGAACTTTAGGGGTTGTTACCAAAGCAATCCTTAAGTTATTGCCGCTGCCAAAGGTTTCACTGAGTTTATTGATTCCATTTGCGGATTTGCCTACGGCGATTGAAACTGTGCCTAAGATCATTATGTCTAAATCAATCCCGACAGCAATTGAGTTTATGGAACAGGATGTAATTTTGGCAGCTGAAGAATTTCTGGGTAAAGAGTTCCCCCATTCATCAGCGAATGCCTATCTTCTTCTAACTTTTGACGGTAATAAAAAGGAAGAATTAGAAGATGCTTATGAAAAGGTCGCTCATATTTGTCTTAATAATGGCGCATACGATGTTTTTATTTCAAATACTCAAGAGCGTCAGGAATCCATCTGGTCTGCTCGCGGGGCTTTTTTAGAAGCGATCAAAGCTTCGACTACTGAAATCGATGAGTGTGATGTCGTTGTTCCGCGTAATAAAGTTGCCGAGTTTATTAAATATACAAGTCAACTTCAGGAGAAGTTTGATATTGTTATTAAAGGTTTTGGTCATGCAGGTGATGGTAATTTGCATGTTTATGTACTGCGGGGTAATTTGGGCCAAGCTGACTGGGAAAAGCGACTGAGTGATGTGTTTGATGCAATGTATAAACGGGCTAAGGAATTGGGCGGTGCAGTATCAGGTGAGCATGGTATCGGTTGTGCAAAAAAACAATACCTTGAATCGGCATCCGGTGTTGAATATATGAAACTACTAAAAAATATTAAACTTGCTTTTGATCCCAAGAATATTCTTAATCCAGGTAAGGTTTGCTAAAAGAGAAGTCATTATAAGAATAAAACGGAGGGTATAAGCATGGCTAGAGATGTTGTTTGCAGTGTTAGGAATTGTAAGTTTTGGGAAGGGCATCGTTGTACAGCTGATGCCATACAAGTGAGTGTTGATGGCGGTGGTGACGAAGCCGGTTATATTGCTAAAACAAATTGTCACACTTTTGCTAAACAACTTTAATTAACTGACAAAATAATCCTCTCTGGGTGAGGGGATTATTTTTTGTATGGACAATCACATGGTTAAGCTATAAAATAAGGTACAATGGTGAAGTTTTTGTTGATAGTAGCTATTGATAACTTTAATTTTAATAGAAAGAAGACTGATATATGATTAGTGTAAGTAAACTGCTTTGTGATACTGAAAATTATGGGGATAGCCTGCGGTATGCAAAGGGCGCTCATGGACAGCGACATGGGGCGGTCGCTGGAATGGGACCTGTTGTGGCCTGGAATATTACCCGAACTTGTAATTTAAAATGTGTACATTGTTATTCAAATTCTGATGCCCAGAAATATACTGGCGAACTTACGACGGCAGAAGCTAAGAAGTTTATTGACGATTGTGCTGACTTTAAAGTTCCGGTATTGCTGTTGTCCGGCGGAGAGCCCTTAATTCGCCCAGATGTTTTTGAACTTGTTGAACATGCCAAAAAGCGAGGGATTCGTACTACTTTCTCCACGAATGGTACATTGATTGACAAGGAAACCGCGAAGCGCATAAAGTCACTCGGTGTTGGTTATGTTGGTATCAGTCTGGATGGATTAGGTGAAGCCAACGATAAGTTTCGCGGCAAATCCGGTGCCTTTGACAACGCATTACGGGGAATTCGTAATTGTATGGAGATTGGGCAGCGTGTTGGACTACGATTTACAATAAATCGTTATAACTTCCATGACCTAGAGAATATTTTTAAATTAATAAAAGAAGAAAAAATTCCCCGCGTCTGCTTCTATCATCTTGTCTATTCGGGTCGTGGGTCAAAAATGATGCAGCATGATATTAGTCACGAGGAATCTCGTGAGGCTATGAATATTATCATGCGTTATGCAGTAGAATTTGGCGATAAGTGCGAGATCCTGACTGTTGATAATCACGCTGATGTTGTTTATTTATATTTACAAGCACTTAAAAGGGATCCGGCTCGCGCAGAAAAAATAATGGATCTAATGAAACGTAACGGCGGCAATCGATCAGGTATCGCGTTTGGCAATGTTGATCCACTTGGCGACGTACATCCTGATCAATTTACACAATGCCATATTTTTGGTAATGTTCGTGAGCGTGCTTTTGGTGATATTTGGACTGATACAGAGCATCCTATTCTGAATGGCCTAAAAGACCGCAAGCCGCTTCTTAAAGGCCGCTGTGCTAAATGTCAATGGCTTGGGGTTTGCAATGGCAATTTCCGCGCTAGGGCTGAAGCAGTTACCAATGATTTTTGGGAATCCGATCCGGCTTGCTATCTGACTGATAAAGAAATAGGTATTGGATAAAATAAAAAACCTGCATTGCTGCAGGTTTTTTTATTTTAACAGACATTAATATTTTGTTCTTTAAGCCAGAGGCGTACTTGTTCGATGTCTTGCTCGCTGGCAGCGGGTACTTCGTGTAAAAGGTAATCTTTTTCTAACGCATCCCATTTAGTGCGGCCTAGTGTATGATAAGGTAGTAATTCTACTGACAGCGCCGAGGGCAGGTTATTAATGAGTGATCCTAAAGCAAGGATGTCATCATGACTATTATTGATTCCTGGTATAACCACATAACGAATTGTGACGGTGCTTACTGATGCTGCTAGACATAGGTTGCTCAAAATTACATCGTTCTTTTTGCCGGTGAGTTTTTTGTGCTTTAGTTCGTTTACTGCTTTAATTGAAAATAATACGGCATCACTGTAGGCTAAGACTTTCTTAAGATCGTCTGGTGAAGCATAACCGGATGTATCAAGTGTTGTGTGAATCTTTTCATGACGGCAGCGTTTAAATAATTCTGCCACGAAGTCTGCCTGCATCAGTGGTTCTCCGCCGCTTACTGTTAATCCGCCGTTGGAAGCATCATAAAATCGGCGATAGCGTTTAATATCTTCTATTACGTCATCAACTGAAATGGTATTATGGCCTTGTTCCCAGGTATCAGGGTTGTGGCAGAAGATGCAGCCAAGTTTACAGCCGGCCAAGAATAGTACATAGCGCAAACCTCGACCATCTACTGCCCCGAAGGTATCAATTGAGTGATAAAAGCCTTTTATCATTCCAACCTCCCCCCTTTTTTAAACCGCCCGGAAAAAGGTGCGGCTTAACACTTCTTCTTGCTGTGGTCGAGTAAGTTTGATGAAGTTAACAGCGTAGCCAGAGACGCGGATAGTCAATTGAGGATAATTCTCCGGGTGATCCATAGCATCAATCAGAATTTCCCGGTCAAGAACATTAATATTGATGTGGTGGCCGCTTTGGGCAAAATAGCCGTCGATAAGCGCTGTCAAGTTAGTTGCACGGCCGTTAGTGCTTTTTCCCAAGGCGGAAGGTACAATCGAAAAGGTATAGGAGATTCCATCGCGACAGTTATTATAATTTAGTTTGCTGACAGAATTCATTGCGGCAAGTGCTCCGCGTTTGTCCCGTCCATGCATTGGATTTGCACCAGGAGCGAATGCCTGACCGGCTTTTCGGCCATCAGGTGTTGCGCCGGTCTTTCGGCCGTACATAACATTCGAAGTAATGGTAAGAATCGACAGGGTGTGTTCAGCGTTACGGTAAGTTGGGTGTGTTTTAAGCTTTTGATTAAATTCTCCTGTCACCTCAACGGCAAGGCTATCAACGGCGTCATCGTCATTACCGTAGCAGGGAAAATCGCCTGCGACGGTAAAGTCTACTGCTATACCGCGTTGATCGCGGATTGGCTTTACTCTAGCAAATTTAATAGCACTTAGCGAGTCTGCTACAACTGATAGTCCAGCCACTCCGCAAGCCATTGTCCGTTTTACGTCTGTATCATGGAGAGCCATTTGAGCTTGTTCGTAGGCATATTTATCGTGCATATAATGAATTACATTTAGAGTGTTTATATAAGTTCCAGCCAGCCAATCGAGAACTTTAGAATAGTTAGTGCGGACTTTATCATAATCAAGGCACCCATCTTCCAGCATTTCAATATCAGGGACAACCTGTTCGCCGGTTTTTTCGTCTCGTCCGCCGTTTATTGCCAGTAATAGAGCTTTGGCAAGGTTGGCCCGCGCTCCAAAAAATTGCATTTGCTTGCCGACTTCCATTGCTGACACACAACAGGCAATCGCATAGTCATCACCATAAATTGGTCGCATTAAGTCGTCATTTTCATATTGAAGGGAACTTGTTGTGATCGACATTTTTGTGCAATACTGTTTAAAGTTTACCGGAAGGCCGGCAGACCACAAAACCGTGAGGTTTGGCTCTGGCGCTGGCCCGAGATTAGTTAAAGAATGAAGAATCCGATAGGAGGTTCTGGTGACAAGGTGACGACCGTCAAGACCAATACCGCCAATGGCTTCGGTAATCCATAGTGGATCACCCGCAAATAAGTCATTATAATCGGGGGTGCGTAAATGGCGAGCTAGACGAAGTTTGATAACCAATTGGTCAATGAGTTCCTGGGCTTCGCTTTCATCAATAACCCCGGCGGCTAAATCGCGTTCGATATAAATATCAAGGAAGGTAGATACTCGTCCTAATGACATTGCGGCACCATTTTGTTCTTTGATGGCAGCAAGATAGCCAAAGTACAGCCACTGGACAGCTTCCATTGCTGTTTCCGCTGGGCGGGATATATCAAAGCCGTAGCTTTTCGCCATAGTTTCCATGTCGTGAAGGGCAGCAATTTGGGCTGCTGTTTCTTCTCTGAGGCGTATTAAGTCGTCGAGCATAGGTTGCCGATTTAGTTCGGCAAAGTCGTTTTTTTTATTTTCGATTAGCATTTCCGTACCGTATAGAGCGATGCGACGGTAGTCTCCGATAATGCGACCTCGGCCGTAGGCATCAGGCAGTCCGGTTATTAGTCCAACCCGTCTTACTTGTCTCATTTCTTCGGTGTATGTGTTAAAAACTGCTGTATTGTGGGTAGTGCAATGATTATGATAAATGTCACTTATTTCAGGATTAACTGTATAGTTATAGGCCTGGGCAGCCTGTTCGGCCATTCGGATACCACCATTGACGATTAAGCTTCTTTTAAGCGGAGCATCTGTTTGTAGGCCGAAAATTGTTTCAAGTGATTGATCAATATATCCTGGTTGGTGTGAGGTAATTGTCGAAACCTTTTCGGCATCAATTGCAAGTACGCCGTTGTTGAGACGCTCTTCGGTCAATAGCTCAGAACATTTTTGCCATAGTTTCGTTGTACGATCTGTTGGATTTACAAGAAAAGCATCATCACCGCTGTACGGGGTGTAATTTTGCTGAATGAAATTTCTCACGTCAATTGTTTGCTGCCATAAATCTGTTTTAAAGCCTGTCCATTTTTCCATTGGAATTCCTCCTCATGTTAAAATTAAACATAAAAAATCGCCTGGGTATAGATCACTATGCCCAGACGGTCGGCTTTACATCCAATACAGTTCACGTGGTTAATTCCACTTATCCGTCAGTCCTGTATCAGCGATATTTAAAAGTTTTGCTTGCAAATTCATTATAGCTATTTTATCGTAATAACGTCAATAATAATTTTAGCGAAAAAGAAAAAAATTTAACGAAGGTTGTGCACATGACTCAATCGCAATTCTTACGGGGTACACTTATTCTCACTGGCGCAGGAATGATTGTAAAAGCAATTGGTTCCTTAAATTGGATTATTTTATCCAGAGTAATGGGCGGAGAAGGAATTGGTTTGTACCAATTGGCTTTTCCTATTTATCTTCTTGCCCTCAGTGTCTCGTCAGCCGGGATTCCAGTGGCCATTTCGATAATGACAGCAGAAAAGGCTGCCAGGGGTGATTACCCTGGTGCTAAGCGGGTTTTTAAACTTTCTCTGGTTTTGCTTACCATTACTGGTTTGATTTTAAGTTTGGCATTGCTTTTTGGAGCAGAATGGTTAATTGATCAGCGGTTTATTCGTGACCCTCGTGTCTACTATTCCTTAATCGCTTTGTCACCAGCAATCTTCTTTGTTACAATCTTATCGAGTTTCCGCGGTTATTTACAGGGATGGCAGATCATGACACCCACGGCAGTATCCCAGATTGTTGAACAATTGTTTAGAGTTGGAGCTATGCTTTTTTTTGCTAGCTTGTTGTTGCCCAAAGGCCTGGAGTATGCAGCAGGTGGAGCTAGTCTCGGAGCGGGTTTTGGTGCCTTAGCGGCCTTAGTGGTGCTTGTTTACTATTATTGGCGGCTGAAAAGGAATCTAGAAACGAAGGCAAGCGCTATAAGCTATTGTGGTGAACAGGAGTCGAGCTATGCGGTAATACGACGCATTATTAAACTTGCCTTGCCTGTTTCATTATCAAGTTTAATGCTTCCGGTCGTTGCAAATTTAGACCTGTTTATTGTGCCTGTTCGTCTTGAAAAAGCCGGCTATACGGTTGAACAGGCTACTGAACTATTCGGTTACTTGACAGGCATGGCGGTACCGCTTGTTAACTTATTTACTATTTTAACTGCTGCGCTTGCAACAAGCTTGGTGCCAGCGGTATCAGAAGCATATGCGTTAGGTGACCGTACCAAGACGTATCAGCGTACAGCTGCTGCCATGAGGTTAAGTAATCTTGTTACCTTGCCGGGAGTAGCGATTCTCTTGCTGTTGGCTGAACCGATAGCAACGCTAATTTATCATGCCCCTCGAGCCGGCGAATCAATAAGTGTATTAGCCATAGGCGTTTTTTTTCTTGGTATTCATCAGGTAACAACCGGAATTCTTCAGGGTATGGGGAGAACGACGATTCCAGTCGCCAACATGGCTATAGCGGCTATTGTCAAAGTTATGTTGAATTGGACGTTGACTGCAATACCGGAACTGGGCATTCAAGGTGCTGCCTGGGCAACGGTTGTGGACATAGGAATTGCAGCAGGTTTAAACATGTACTTTGTGCGGAAATATACTGGGTTTACTGTCGATGC
>JAQWAQ010000114.1:7810-8252 GCA_028707635.1 Negativicutes bacterium | reverse complement strand
CACGGTCGTTGGGTGCTCAAATCGTTAGCAACTTGATGGAAGATGCCAAAACATCCGGTCGGTGGTTTTTTGCAGTGGTCATGGGCCGTACAGCTGGCCACCTGGCCCTTGGTATTGGTAAAAGCGTGGGTGCTACAGTGACCATCATCCCCGAGGAATTTGGTGAAGGTAAAATTAAGCTTCAGCAGTTGGTCGATATCCTCACAGGTTCAATCATCAAGCGTCTGGCTGGTGACAAAAGTTATGGTGTGGCCGTTATTGCCGAGGGGTTATTTGAAAAAATAGACCAGGAATCGGTCCTGCAATGTGCCTGCCGGGATGAACACGGTCATATTCGTTATACCGAAGTTAACTTTGCCGATTTATTAAAACAGGCGGTTTTACAGGAGCTTTCGCTCTTGGGAATTAATATGACATTTGTCGGTAAAGAAATTGGTTATGA
>JAQWAQ010000114.1:0-7800 GCA_028707635.1 Negativicutes bacterium | reverse complement strand
CGCCGAATGCTTTTGATATTGAATATACCCGTAATTTGGGATTTGCAGCTTTTGAGTTTTTGCAAAATGGCGGGACTAACGCAATTATTAGTATTCAGAATAACCAGATTGTGCCACTGGCGTTTGACTCAATCCTTGATGCTGATACCGGGCGGACCCAGGTTCGAATGGTTAATATCAACTCCATTCAGTACCGCATTGCCAGGCAGTATATGATTAGGGTCGAAAAGCAAGATTTCCATTCCAATGGGCTCAAGAGGATGGCTTTACTTGCAAGATTGCCGCCTGATGAGTTTGTTAAGAAATTTAAGTATTTAACTGAATGACTTTTTACGTACCGACTAAAACCCCATCTTCACGGCTATAATATGCCTAACGATAGTTTGGGGGATTAACTGTGCAGACAGTTGGCGTCACAATCTTTCATATTCTTGTAGCAGTAGGGGCATTGTTGTCGGTGTCACTTTTCCTAGGAAAGCGGCAAATTGGTGAGTTAAGTCAGCTGGAGTTCATCTTGTTAATTACAATTGGTACTGTAGCTGGTGCAGGGGTGGTTGATCCTCGTATTGGTTCAGCCACTATGGTTATTAGTATTGTTTTGCTTGGGTTTATTCAGTATGCTCTTAGTTGGATGACAATGAAGAGCTGGAAAAGAAGACAGCATAAAATTGCGCTGCAACCAACGGTGTTAATTGAGAATGGTGCAATTATTAAAAAAAATCTGGAAGAACTAAAATTGCCCTTAGAAAAGTTGTTGGGGCTTTTACGCGAAAAAGAAGTTTTTAATATAAATGAAATTCAATTGGCCATATTGGAGACGCATGGGAAAATAAGTATTCTTAAGAAGCCTGAATTTCAACCACTAAAACCTCATCAGGTTAATGTTCTAGCGGCTGAAAATAAGATCCTTACACCAATCATCATGGAGGGTAAGATTCAGGTAAAGAACCTTCAAAAACTTGGTTTTACCAGCGGTCAGATTGAAGAATTTCGTGACCAATATCACGACCAACTTGATCACGTTTTCATTGCTTTCATGGATCCGCAGCATCAGCTTTATGTTATCAATGACGATGTACAAGAGAAGGGTATTTTTTGATACTAAATCTATATGTTGGCCGCCTACCGGCGGTCTTTTGCTTGATTTAGACAAAAACTTGGTGGTTGAATTTAGCAATGATTGGTGTATAATGGGACGTGCGTGATTTGGAACTAACTTTAGGGGTGGAAAAATGGATCAGAACATTATTGCTGTTGTTATTGGGATTGTAGAAGGGCTTACTGAATTTTTACCGATTTCTTCGACTGGGCATATGATTTTAGTAGGATCGCTACTAAATTTTGAAGGTGAAGTGGCGAGCGTATTTGAAGTGTTTATTCAGTTGGGGGCCATTTTATCGGTATTTATCTTGTATAGAGAAAAATTTATTACTATGCTGAGTCCAAAGCGTGTGAGGCATTATGGGGGCGGTTTGTCGCTTCAACATATAGCTGTCGGTATTATCCCGGTCATGGGGATTGGCTATCTGCTGCATAAAGTCATTAAGACATACTTGTTTTCTTCGTTTACTGTTATTATCGGTCTGATCCTTGGCGCAGTGCTCATGTTAGTTGCGGAGAAGTTCGCCAGCCGGATAACAGCGCGGACCGTGGATGATATTACGCTGAAACAAGCTTTTTGGGTAGGGTTATTTCAAGTTTTATCGCTTTGGCCGGGATTTTCCCGTTCGGGATCAACGATTTCTGGCGGTTTATTATTGGGAATGAGCCGGACGGCCGCAGCCGAGTTCTCATTTATTATTGCTGTGCCGTTAATGCTAGTTGCTTGTATCTATGACTTGATGAAAGTAATAAACAAATTATCGATGGCTGATTTCCAGATGTTTGCGATAGGTTTTGTGGTGTCGTTTATTGTTGCCTATATTTCCATTGTGTGGTTTTTGCGTTTTCTCAATAAGTCAACCTTGGCATCATTTGCTTACTATAGATTTATTTTAGCAGCCTTTTCTTACTATTATTTTTTCATCCGATAACCAAGCCGCTCTTCTTCTTCTACAAGAGGGAGTATACCCCTACGGGGCACAGGCGAGCGGCTAAGTCCCTGGATACGGTTCGACTAGGATTCGGGTGGAGTTAAAACTCCATCTGAATCCTAGTCTCACTTTATTAAATAACAAGTCTTACTTTGTATCTATTTAATGGCAGGGCTATCTTTCCAAACATTACTAGTGACTTTGCCTTTACAAATATCGCGGTCTGTGCTAATATTATATCTTGTCACCAGGAATTGTTTCTGGCGACGCAAAACTGGAGGGGTTCCCGAGTGGCTAAAGGGAGCAGACTGTAAATCTGCCGGCTCTGCCTTCGAAGGTTCGAATCCTTCTCCCTCCACCACGAATTCCATATTGTATATCGCGGGGTGGAGCAGCTGGCAGCTCGTCGGGCTCATAACCCGAAGGTCGCAGGTTCAAGTCCTGCCCCCGCAACCAATTTAACCATAAATAACTCATATAAAAGTTATTGACATAATAGAATGCCTGTTATATAATTTAATTCGTTACTGATATGGTGATTGTTAATGCTGGCTTAGCTCAATTGGTAGAGCAGCTGACTTGTAATCAGCAGGTTGGGGGTTCAATTCCTCTAGCCAGCTCCATGTGGAGGGGTTCCCGAGTGGCTAAAGGGAGCAGACTGTAAATCTGCCGGCTCTGCCTTCGAAGGTTCGAATCCTTCTCCCTCCACCATTAATCCCATATTGTACACCGCGGGGTGGAGCAGCTGGCAGCTCGTCGGGCTCATAACCCGAAGGTCGCAGGTTCAAGTCCTGCCCCCGCAACCAAACAAATAAAGCGAAAGCTTTGTATAGAGTTATGCGCCATACTAAATGTCTGCCGAAAGTTTCCTGGAGTGAAATCATGCTGATAGGTGATTCTAAGCTGTTAGCCTGAGATGCTGGTGTAGCTCAGTCGGCAGAGCGTATCCTTGGTAAGGATAAGGTCACCGGTTCAATCCCGGTCATCAGCTCCATAATTTAATACGGCGGCGTAGCTCAGTTGGCTAGAGCATGCGGTTCATACCCGCAGTGTCCGGGGTTCAAATCCCTGCGCCGCCACCACTATTAGAAATATCCCTCGCTATATGCGAGGTTTTTTGTTTTTTATGCAGGAAAATTAATTGTGCAATAGAATTAAATATTCTGACAGTTAGTATGCATATCGAGAGGGGCTGAAAATACAATGGCAAAAAAGAAGTTTGAAAGAAACAAACCACATGTTAATATTGGTACGATTGGACATGTAGACCATGGCAAAACTTCGCTTACGGCCGCGATTACTCTTGCTCTTTCAAAAGCTGGCGGGGGCCAATTTATGGCGTATGATCAGATTGACAAAGCGCCAGAAGAAAGAGAACGTGGCATTACAATCAATACTGCCCATGTAGAGTATGAAACGGCTAAACGCCACTACGCTCACGTTGACTGCCCAGGCCATGCTGACTATGTAAAAAATATGATCACCGGTGCAGCGCAAATGGACGGTGCTATTTTGGTAGTCAGTGCTGCCGATGGTCCTATGCCCCAGACACGGGAGCATATTTTGCTGTCCCGTCAGGTGGGTGTTCCAGCGATGGTAGTATTTTTAAACAAAGCCGACTTGGTTGATGATCCTGAACTGATGGAACTTGTTGAAATGGAAGTCCGCGAACTTCTTTCAAGCTATGATTTTCCTGGTGATGAAATCCCAGTCATATCAGGCTCGGCTGTTAAGGCGCTTGAGTGTGGTTGTTCGAGTAGCGATTGCGAGTGGTGCGGTAAGATTCTCCAACTGATGGATGCGGTTGATGAATACATTCCTACACCAGAGCGGGCAACAGACAAACCGTTTTTGATGCCGGTTGAGGATGTTTTTACAATCACCGGACGTGGTACGGTGGCTACAGGACGTGTTGAACGTGGTATGATTAAAGTGGGCGAAACCATTGAAATTGTGGGAATGGCTGAAAAGCCCAAATCAACAGTTGTAACCGGTGTGGAGATGTTCCGCAAGCTCCTTGATCAGGCAGTCGCTGGTGATAATGTTGGTGCGTTGCTTCGTGGTGTTGAACGCAAGGAAATAGAGCGCGGTCAAGTTTTAGCTAAACCAGGAAGTATTAAGCCCCATACAAAATTTAAGGCAGAAGTCTATGTTCTGACCAAAGAGGAAGGTGGACGACACACCCCGTTTTTCACCAATTATCGTCCACAGTTCTATTTTCGTACAACCGATGTAACTGGTGTCGTAAGTCTTCCGGAAGGTGTTGAAATGTGTATGCCTGGTGACAATATCCAAATGTTCATTGAACTCATTACGCCGATTGCTATTGAAGAAGGTCTGCGTTTTGCCATTCGTGAAGGCGGTCGAACTGTCGGTGCCGGGGTTGTAACGTCGATAACTATATAAGATTTAAGCTCCTAACTATCTGGTTAGGAGCTTTTGTTAAGGTAGAGAAGGTAAAGTTAAAAGAATATTATGCAGGATATGTTGCTTACTGCGATTTTTAGTGTATAATAAACTGCGGACTTATGGTGGACGTATAAAAATAGGTCCTGGTGGATATATGTATATAGCGGGACAAGGCATCGGCACTTCAATCAAAAGGATAGCTTTCTTCTTGAATCGATGCAGCTAACTGCTTTCTCATAATTATCCACAGCATGCCAGGATACGTGGTATTGACATGCAGTTGTAAGTATGCTAAGTTATATTAGTGACATTTTGAAGTGTTGTCATATTTAGTGGTAAGAGAGGTGCAAAGGATGCGCAATGCGGTGACATTGGCCTGTACTGAGTGCAAGCAACGCAATTATCAGTCCAATAAAAACAAGAAAAATGACCCTGATAGAATTGAACTAAACAAGTACTGCAAATTTTGCAAAAAACACACTTTACACAAAGAAACAAAATAAATTATAATAAATTTGTATTGACATAAGTAGGGGTGTAGCTCAATTGGTAGAGTAGCGGTCTCCAAAACCGTTGGTTGCGGGTTCGATTCCTGCCGCCCCTGCCAGAAACTTTGTGTTAAATATTGATTTGGCAGTACAAAACGGGGATGTGAGAAAATGGCTGCCCAAGAGACGGCTGTTCAAAACAATGCTTCGCGATTTAAAAGATTTTTGCGAGAAGTTAAAGCGGAGCTTAAAAAAGTATCGTGGCCAAACAAAAAAGAACTTGGTTCCTATACAGGAATTGTTTTTGTTTCTGTAGTGGTTGTTTCTATTATGATTTGGATTATTGATACGTTTTTTACAGAGGCGCTGAAACTATTTATTAAGTAATCTAAGGGGGTGGGGGACGTACCTGAACGTCCCTTGAGGCGATGGAATCTGAAAAGAAATGGTATGTAATCCATACATATTCCGGTTATGAAAACAAGGTTACAGCCAACCTTGAGAGAAAAGTTCACTCCATGAATATGGAAAATGAAATTTTCCGAGTGCTTGTACCCATGGAAGATGAAGTGGAAATCAAGGATGGCAAGAAAAAAGTAACCAAGAAAAAAGTATTTCCGGGCTATGTATTGGTTGAAATGATTGTTAATGACCGATCTTGGTATGTTGTGCGCAACACACCAGGAGTTACAGGTTTCGTTGGCTCAGGTACTAAACCTATCCCACTTACTGATCCTGAAGTTAAGAACATCCTTAAGTCTATGGGAATGGAAGAGACTAAGCCGAAACTTGATATGAAAGTCGGTCAGCCAGTGAAAATCAATTCTGGCGCTTTTGAGAATTGGACGGCAACTGTTCTCGAAATCCATCCTGATCGTAACAAGCTGAAAGTTCTTGTTAATTTGTTTGGTCGCGAGACTCCTGTCGAGTTAGATTTTTCTCAAGTAGAAAAAATTTAATCCCGAAAGGGTATATATGTATTTTATAAGGAGGTGTAATCATGGCGAAGAAGGTTGTTAAACTTGTAAAACTGCAAGTCCCTGCTGGTAAAGCTACCCCGGCGCCTCCGGTCGGTCCTGCGCTCGGTCAAGCTGGTGTAAATATCATGGCGTTTGTTAAAGAGTTTAACGAAAGAACTGCCAAGCAAGCCGGTTTAATCATCCCGGTAGAAATTACCGTGTTTGAAGATAGATCATTTACATTTGTAACTAAGACTCCTCCGGCTGCTGTTCTTCTCAAAAAAGCTGCAGGTATTGAAACTGCATCAGGTGAACCTAATAAGAAAAAAGTTGCTAAAGTGGCTCGCGCTAAAGTTCGCGAAATCGCTGAAAGCAAAATGGAAGACCTCAACGCTGCAAACGTTGAAGCTGCCATGCGCATGATCGAGGGCACCGCCCGCAGCATGGGCATTGATATTGTCGACTAATCTCGTTTAGTTGATGACCCGAGGTTGCTCAAAAGCTGTCAAATGGTAGCTTTTCAGCAGACTCGCTAGTGGGAGGAATTTCCGTTATCACCACATTTTAGTAGGAGGATTTAAAACATGCCTAAGTTTGGTAAAAAATATCAAGAAGCTATAAAGCTTATTGATGACGCAAAGCTTTATGAGCCAGAAGAGGCCATTGAATTGGCTAGAAAAACTGCTACTGCAAAGTTTGACGAAACAGTAGAAGTTGCTATAAAATTAGGTGTAGACCCTAAACACGCCGACCAACAAGTTCGTGGTGCTGTCGTGTTACCCTACGGTACTGGTAAAACACTGCGTGTCTTGGTATTTGCTAAAGGCGCAAAAGTTAAAGAAGCGGAAGAAGCGGGTGCTGATTTCGTTGGTGCCGAAGATATGGTGGAAAAAATTCAAGGTGGCTGGACTGACTTTGATGTAGCGGTTGCTACTCCTGATATGATGGGTACAGTTGGTCGTCTGGGTAAAATCCTTGGGCCTAAAGGTTTAATGCCTAATCCTAAGGTTGGCACTGTTACTATGGATTTAGTAAGAGCTATCAATGAAATAAAAGCAGGTAAGATTGAATACCGTACTGATAAAGCAGGTAATATCCATGCTCCTATCGGCAAGGTTTCCTTTGATAGTGAAAAGCTGCTCAAGAATTTCAGCACTTTAGTTAATACCTTGATCAAAGTAAAACCTGCTGCTGCAAAAGGTCAGTATATGCGCAGTATTACATTGAGCACTACCATGGGGCCTGGAATTAAGGTAAACCCGTTGCGTGCCAGTGCAAAGAAAGACTAGTTTGCTGATTAGTAGTCCTCGGATCAATACAACTAAATAGATTATTTGGGCTGTAGACCGCAGGTTCTTGTCTTTTATGGCAAGTTTAATGGAACTATCCACCTGCCGAGGCCGGGGATTAGTTTTAAGCATTATGCTATAAATCAGCCTCCGGTTACTACCGGAGGCTGTTATTATTTTTGCTCTACTGGAAAATGTAACTTTCCACACTGTATAAGTGCAACCAGCGGTTTGCGCTGTTACTAAAGCTCGGCGCTAACCGGGTTTTCTAAAATAGTAAAGGAGGTGGATTTGATGGCTATAACATCCGAAAAGCAAGCAGTAGTTGAAGACTTAAAGGAAAAGCTGTCGAATACTAAAGGTGCTGTATTCACGAACTATCGCGGTCTTAATGTAGCGCAAGATACTAAATTACGCCGCAAACTGCGTGAAGCAGGGGTTGAGTACCGTGTAGTAAAAAATACTATGATGCGCATTGCTGCAAAAGAAGCGGGTCTCGTGGGCTTGGAAGAGTCTCTTGAAGGTCCGACTGCAATTGCGATTTCTTACACTGATCCGGTAGCTCCGGCCAAGATCGTTTCTGAGTTTGTTAAAGAAAACAAACTTCAGGTCTTGGAAGTTA
>JAQWAQ010000113.1 GCA_028707635.1 Negativicutes bacterium | reverse complement strand
ATTCCTTTTAGGCCAAATATTAGTGTGTCTTGCAAAGCAGCGATATCCGGGTTTTTACCGCAGACACCGACTTTTGTGCAACCGGTTCCGGAAGCAGTTTGTTCGCATTGGTAACAAAACATTTTTCTTGTCCCCCTTTAAATTTGATCATGTATTACTTAGAGGAATCTATCTAAAAGCCGTCTGTGACAGATGTCACAAGGCAGGGCTTCCATGATCAAGGTTAGAGAGGATGATATCAATAGCATCCTTTGGCTTGATGGTTTCAGTATATTCTGCCGGCTGCCCGTTCAATAATATTTCAACTCTTGTTCCAGGCGGCAAATTCCGCGTGTCAAATTCGGCTGTCAGCAAAACATCAGTTACCATCGGATTCGGCTGTTCAAAGCAGGAGTACTCAATGGTGCTGCCGGCAGACGGTATATCCGATAAGTTGGCGAGTTTGCCATTGACAAGGAAGGTATAACGCCGGGTAGGAACACAGCAGTTTGCTCCATTCAGCAATACCTGGATTACTTCCTGGGGATCGTCCTTTATGCCGAGAAGTGTTCCCAGCGCAGGGAGTGGTCCTGGAGCGATGGTGATTAGGTCGCCCGGGGACACCGTTTTATCGACCTTGGCGGGTTTGCCATTTACCGTCAACTGGGGCCATACGGCGTAACTGCGTTCCCCTTCATTAACTTGATAGCGATAGTGATGGGGTTTGAGTTTATTGCCGGCTATAGTTAAAATCTCGTCTAACGTTGTTGGGAGTAGGCAAGAAATTTCGGCACGATCGGAAAGCTTTGTGTCTGCTTGAGCAACGCAGCCGTTGACTGTGATGATAGGGGAGACTTCAATGCGTTTCTCGTTGACTGTAACAGTGAAGGGGGTTGGAATCTCAACTGCTTCGTGCACGACTGGGGTTGGGGCTGTACCGTCAATTCCCTTAGTGACACGAATTACATCATTATCATGGATAGGATCGGTAAAAGAGGCCGGATTCTCATTTACAGTAATTAACCCTGGCTGGCCATGGGTGCCAGGTAAAAACTTCGTTTTGTTATTTACTGTGACGGTTAGACCCATTCCGGGACGGCCTTGCAGACTGCGAATGTTAATTCCGGCTGCCAGAAGGGAATCGGCGACCGTCAAGTTGCCTAGGTTAAATAAATGAAAAGGCTGGCCGTTTAATGTTACATTAACAAAATTGAGGGTTTTGCTGCCAGCTAATTTTAAAATACCAAGTGGTGTGATCCCATCCGGTGCCATTAAAAGCGGTGGGATAGTGAGAATCCCTTCAATACCATCCGGTTTGCGGATGGCAACGCGTTTCGCCGAAATCGCGAGGGCTTCAGCTAAGGCTTCTGGCAACATAGGGGTAAGTGCCCCTCCGCCGACCAGTAAAACGGCTTGGGGAGCAGTGGTGTTGAGGGTTAGAATTTCAGTCGCAATGGCTTGGGCGAGTTCAGTAACGTTAGTGGAAACAGTCGTGGCAATTTCACTTGCGGCGAATTTTTGGGAACAGCCCAAAATATCGGTAAAGGTGATTTTTCGTTTTGAAGCATTGTTAATCTTTCGTTTAACCTTTTCGGCTACATTAAAGTCCAGGAGATAGTTTCTCGAAAGTGCTTCGGTGATTTCGTCGCCGGCCGAAGGTACCATGCCATAGCCAACAACAGAGCCATCGCGTGTGATGGCGACATCGGAGGTTCCAGCGCCGACATCAATCAGCGCTAAATTCAGGTGACGCATGGTGGGGGGGATAAGGATATTAATGGCCGCGATGGGTTCTAAGGTCAGAGTATCCATTTCGAGACCGGCTTTTTGCAGGGCGGCCTGCAATGAGTCAATGACCTGGCGGGGCAAAAAGGTAGCGATTACCTTAACGCCAGCCAAACGGCCGCGTTGACCCACCAATGTTTTAAACTCGGTACCATCAAGTGTGAAATTAACAACACTATAGCCCACACAGTAATAACCAGCCGGGTCGTCAATAGAATTCGAGGTGGCCAATTGGTGTTGGGCTGTTTGAATGGCGGTGAGTTCCAAGGTCCGTTCGTCATTGGTGGCGAGGAGACCTTTGCCGAAGACCTCGGTTTCAGCAAAGGCGGTTATTGTGCATAAGGCGCGGCCAGCAGCTGCTACCGCAACTTTAGTAAGTGGTCCACATTTCTGTTCAAGTCGCTCGCGAATGGCGATTAGGACATTGGCCACTTCCGGTACATCGTGGATTTGGCCGTCAAGCATTGCTCTGGTATTGTGCTCCTGGCGCTCCACTGCAATCAGCGAAATATTATTTTCATGTTGTTCGCCGACGAGGCCGACAACGCTCCGGGTGCCGATATCCAGGGCAAACAGCAGTTTCTTTTCCATAATTACTCCTCTAGTCATAAGCTGTATTGTGGCATGGATTGGCAATTTACTATCTATTTCGCTATTTGCTTCTCATATCCTTTCTTTAGGTCGGTTATTTTCTTGTTCTGGAGAGCATAGGTTGACTGTAAAAGGGACTATTCAGGGAAAAGAGTATATTAAGTGGCAAGAATTTGATAAAATATAATTAGCTATAGATTAACGGTGAAGGAGAACGAACGTGGTTCATGTTGTTATTGACAGCACAGCACAAGTGCCGGCTGAACTGTTGCAGAGGTATAAGAATCTTCATGTGGTGCCGCTTAGGGTGATTATTGGCAGTGAGGAGTGGGCGGAAAACCGGCTTCATACTACTGAGCTATTTTCGCTTGCCCGGAGCAAGGGTCACCACCCTAAGACTTCGCAGC
Organism: Negativicutes bacterium; assembly: GCA_028707635.1. Taxonomy (GTDB): domain Bacteria; phylum Bacillota; class Negativicutes; order JAAYSF01; family JAAYSF01; genus STF2-20. The sequence goes on along the minus strand of JAQWAQ010000113.1, from coordinate 5,573 downwards.
CTGCTCCGGGAGATTTTATCAGCGTTTTAAAACCGTTAATTGCAGATGGCCATCAGATTATCGTTATTACGTTGTCGGGCGGATTAAGCGGTACGGTCGGGGGTGCTCGGGCCGCTGCCCAGATGGTGGAATCAAACAATATTATTGTTGTTGATTCAGGCACAACGGCAATGGGCATGGTGCAAATGGCGCGTGCGGCGCTTACTATGGCCGAAGCAGGGGAGACTCTTGAAAGTATCGCCCAGCTTGTAGAAAATATGGCCAGACTAACGTACACGATGTTTGTCCCTAACACGCTAGAGTATCTTCATAAAGGCGGCCGTATTGGCGGTGCAGCCGCATTGTTTGGTACCATTCTCCAGATAAAGCCGCTGTTATATTTAGTGAACGGCAAAGTGGCCGTGCTGGACAAAGTACGAACAAGACCTCGGGCTGTTAGTCGAATGGTTGAAGAATTAAAAAAGCAGGAACGGTTAGCCTATATTGGAGTAGGTTATATTGATTGCAGGGACGAAGCTGAAGCCGTCGGGAGGCAGCTTAAAGAACTGTATCCTGATACCCCTATTATTATGAGTGAGCTTGGGCCGGTGCTTGGCGTTCACCTGGGACCGGGGCTTATTGGTCTCATTTATCAGGAGGCCATCTCATAATGCCCATAAGGAGGGATAAACATGGGAGCAACAGGCGAACTGATATCAGGCAATGATTTTAAACGCATGGTGATTGGTGCATACAATACCTTCTTGCACGAACATGAATATATAAATAGTTTAAATGTTTTTCCGGTACCCGATGGTGACACCGGCACCAATATGCTGTTAACGCTGGGGGCGGTGGCCAAGGCGCTGAAAGAAGCGCCCGATACCGCGATCGGACCGGTAACTAAACGAGCAGCTGACAGTGCCATTATGGGGGCTAGGGGTAATTCAGGGGTTATTCTAGCGCAGATCTTTCGTGGGATTGCCCGGGGCTTAGCTGGCAAAGAGCAGGCGACTTCATCAGCGATTGGCAAGGCGTTCCAGTATGGTATACTCTATGCCTATCGCGCTGTATCAAGACCGGTCGAGGGAACAATTCTGACAGTGGCCAAAGGCATTGCCAAAGGCACAAGGCGGGCAGTACGGGAAGACCTTTCTTTTGCTGATATCCTGCTAGAAGCAGTCAGAGCCGGGGAAGAAGAGCTGGCCAAGACACCAGAGCTATTGCCTGTCTTAAAATCAGCTGGTGTGGTTGACGCCGGCGGTAAGGGCCTCATTGTGTTTTTGGCTGGGTGTCTAGAGGGGCTCGACGGAACATATGCCGGACCGGAGGCCAATTTCGATGCGTCATTAACTCTGTCGAATGCCGCAACTGAATTCAATACTGTACATCCCTATTGCACCGAGTTTATTATTAAACCATGTAGCGTGGCTGTTGCCGAGGTTCGTCAGCACCTTGATAAGATGGGTGATTCCCTTGTTGTTGGCGAGGGTGACAATATGCTCAAGATTCATATTCATAGTGCTCACCCGGGGGCAGTATTGGAATTAGCCGTTACCTGGGGTACGCTGCATGATATTAAGATTGATAATATGGCGGATCAGCATCGCCATGTCATAGCTTCTAGCCCGGCCAAGCAGGCGTTGACAGTCATTAGTGTTGCGCCAGGTGAAGGGCTTGGAAAAATGATGCGTGAACTAGGCGCAGGGATTGTTATCGCCGGCGGGCAGACGATGAACCCGCCTGTTGAAGATTTTATGGATGCTATTCATAGTGGGAAAGCCGAACAATATATTCTGCTGCCCAATAATAAAAATATTATATTGACTTGCGAACAGGTGAAAAAACTGGTCGGTGATAAGGTGGAGGTTTTGCCGACAACCAATGTGCCCCAAGGGCTGGCTGCCTTAATGGTCTTTGCGCCTGATCAAAGCATGCAAGGCAATATTGTTCGGATGAATGATCGGCTAGCTAGTGTCCATGCTGCCGCCGTAACGATTGCAGTGCGTGATAGCCTTGTCGACAATCGTAAAGTTGCAGCCGGACGCTATATTGGGACAATTGGCAACAAGGTAATTGCTGACTCTACTAATTTAACAACAATACTTGTCGATACTGTTGCGGCCATTATGATACCAGATAGCGAGATTATTAGTCTTTATTACGGAGCAAAGTTGCAGGAACAAGACGCTGAGGCGTTAAAAGGCAAGCTGGCCGAGGTATATCCCAATCATACCATTGAGGCTTATTACGGCGGGCAGCCTTATTATCAATTTATTATCAGTGTCGAATAGTGGGATTGAGGGGAAGATCGATATGTTGTTAATTGTGGTTAGTTTACTGGCCGGAGTGGTGCTGGGGGCGGCTAACGTTGTTCCAGGGTCATGGCTGCGCCATTTGGACAAGTCAGTTACGATTACATTATTTATTATGCTCTTAGCGCTTGGTGCGCAAATTGGCAGTAACGGTGAACTGGTAGCCAACTTGCCGGCTTTGGGCGGTCAGGCGCTCATTATTTCGGCGTTCAGTATTATTGGTAGTGTACTGGTATTATGGCTGTTGGCCATGAATTGGAAGGCAATTAGAGAAAGGGAAGAAGTTTAATTGGTTTATTTAATCATTGGAGCCGTCCTGGTAGGGATACTAACTGGCTTGTATATAGTACCAGCTGCCGCTGCGCAGTTGCTTGACACGATTGTTACTTGGGCACTGGCGTTAATGGTGTTTGGAGTGGGGATTGAAATTGGCCGTAATCGCAAAGCCTTCCATGGACTGAAGGCCTTGGGCTGGCGAGTGTTGCTGGTTCCATTTGCAATTGCCGCGGGAAGCTTGATTGGAGCTGCGGGGGCGACAGTGGTACTAGATATGCCGCTTAAGGAAGTGATGGCGGTTGGGGCCGGGTTAGGCTGGTACAGTCTGTCCGGTGTGCTTATTGCCCAGTTATATAGTGTTGAATTGGGAGCAATCGCCTTTTTAGCGAATGTTTTTCGGGAGATGCTGGCGTTTATTCTTATTCCCGTCCTGGTCGGCTATGTCGGTAAGCTGGCGGCGATTGCCCCTGGTGGTGCAACGACGATGGATTCGACGCTGCCATTAATCACGAAGGTTACCGATTCCCAGACGGCGCTTATTGCGGTTATGAGCGGTTTTGTGCTGACGGCGTTCATTCCATTCTTAATTCCGTTCTTATTGGCGCTATAATTAGGAAGGCAGATAAAGTAAGACGTTGACCCGAACAAATTGATTGACTTTTTAGTTATATAATTGTACAATGCATTTGTATACATCTAATGGGAGTAGTTAGCGAGACAATGTCAACAACCGCGGCGTTTATCGCCTGGCATTGTCATTGACATACTTGTCAATTAACGAGACTTAGATGACTTTTTAAGTCATAAGTCTCGTTTTTTCTGTTACGATGATCAATTTGAGAAGTCATAAGTGACAAGCAATCATTAATAAGTAATAAGTGATGTTACTTTCCACTCGCTGTTATCGAGGGGGTATAATGATTGCTTGAACTCATAATTGAAATTGCTGGTAGTTACACCAAATTCTTTGAATTAACTACGTTTTGGGCAACAATATCCAGTCCTGCAAATTGGGTTCTAGTTGGCACGCTGGTCATGCTGGAAGGTCTTTTGTCAGCTGACAATGCGTTGGTTCTGGCTGTCATGGTCAAGCATCTACCGCCCAGTCAGCAGCGCAAGGCGTTATTTTATGGTATCATCGGTGCCTATTTCTTTCGTTTCTTGGCAATTGGGATTGGGACATTCTTGATAAAAATTTGGTGGATTAAGATTATCGGCGCACTGTATTTGCTGTGGATTGTCGTACAGCACTTTACTCCACATGGCCATGCTCAAGGAGCACCGAACCGACAGAAGAAAATGGGTTTTTGGCGGACGGTTCTAGCGGTAGAAATCATGGACATTGCTTTTAGTATTGATAGCGTGCTGGCAGCCTTCGGTGTTAGCGAGCAGGTGTGGGTGCTTTATCTTGGTGGCATTTTTGGGGTTATGATGATGCGTGGGGTGGCCCAGGTTTTTCTTGGTCTGATTGAGCGCTATCCGGAGCTTGAGACAACAGCTTATCTTCTGATTGTAATTATCGGTCTCAAGATGATGGGGGCGGCCTTTAATTACCATATCAGTCAGATGGTGTTTTTTGGAATACTGCTAATCGTCTTTGTCGGAACATTTGTTGTTCATCATCTGCAAGAACGCAGATACTAAATACAACACTGAAAGGGGCAGAACGAATGTCGGAAAGAATGAGTCTGCAAGAAGTATTGCGTGAGTATGGGGTGCCTCTCATTACGCTTGATGTTGCAGCATCCAGGGAGGAATGTCTAAACTTGCGTGAGCGGTTGATGGAAATTAGAAATGTCAGCCAAGGTAAAGAACAGGGGTATTTAGAAGTTCAGTGTTCCTTTTTTATTGATGTGCATGATATCGACAGATATTTAGCGGGAGAATTGCCTAATTTAGCAGCAATCTATGCATTTCCCGAAGATGTTAAAGCGTATAAGGAGGAGTAAATAATGAAAAAAGTTCTTGCATTAGTGTTGATATTTGTATTCGCTTTCAGTTCGGTCTCATTTGCAGCCAAAGGTGGTTCGCGTATGAGATCAACCTCGCCTTCGATCAATTCTTCCATGCCGAGGAGCGCTCCGAGTCAAGCAGCTCCGTCTACCCAGGGTTCAAATTATAAACCTTCCGCTCCTGGCAGCAGTTATGGTGATAAGGCTCCAGCGAGTCAGACGAAACCGGGCATGCAGCAAAATGCACAGCAGCAGACATCTGGCGGTTTCATGCGTAGTGCCGGTCTATTTGGCGGCGGTCTGCTGATGGGGAGTATGTTAGGCAGCATGTTTGGCTTTGGCAATATGGGCGGTATGCTGGGCTCAATCATGGGAATTCTGTTTGATGTGATTATTTTGGCTGCAGTCTTTATGGGAGCTCGTTACCTGTGGACTCGATTCCGCAATAATAAAAAAGATAAAGAAATGTAACAAAAAGATCCGGCCGCTACGGTCGGATCTTTTTTATGTAAATTTGGCTACTGTTTGGGGACTTGTTTTAAGCTTAAGGCAATACGGCCGCGGTTTTCATCTACACTTAAGATGAGGACATCAATAATATCGCCGACTGATACGATGTCGAGCGGATGACGAAACGGCTTGTGGCTTAATTCAGAACGGTGGATCATGCCGTTTGTTTTGATACCAATATCAACAAAGACACCAAAATCGATAACATTGTGAACAGTTCCTTTAACAACGGCCCCCGGGGTGAGCTCTGATAATTTCACGACGTTTTTGCGGGTTAAGGGAACTGGCAAGTCTTCACGCGGGTCACGGCCTGGTTTGGATAAGGCATCTAAGATGTCACGCACTGTTGGCTCGCCGGCGCCAAGCTCGGCAGCCAGTTTGCTGGTATCGACGGATGAGACTTTCGCCTGTAAGGCTTTTTGCTGGGTTTTAAGATTGTCAGGTGAAAGGCCAAGCTTTGCCAAGAGGGTTTTCGCCAAGTCATAGGATTCAGGATGAACAGGCGTATTATCAAAAGGCTTCTCGCTGGCCTTGAGACGTA
>JAQWAQ010000112.1 GCA_028707635.1 Negativicutes bacterium | reverse complement strand
CTTGCTCACGATGTCGGTTGCAGTTGTAATAACCGCTTTTGCCCCGATAGCACTACTTATCTGTTCGGTTAATTCATTAGCTCCGCCGATATGTCCGGACAAGAGACTAATCGCATACTGGCCACTGTCATCTATTACGACTACCGCCGGATCAAAGCGTTTATCATTTACAAAAGGAGCAATAACCCGTACAACGATGCCTGTTGCCATTATGAAGATCAGACCATCGTATTGATTAAAACTGTCAGCAACAAGATCCCTTAAATTGCTAAAGACATAATCTGCCTTTATCGGATTACGGCCGGTTTTTTGAAAAACAGTGCTATCAGCAGTTAAGCTGTGAGCTAATTTCTCGGCTAATAAAGCTCCCTTATTAGTCACCGAGATTATGGCCAGTTTCATGGCTTTGCATCTCGGTACATATGACCAAATTCCGGAGCATACAGACGGGACAACGCATAGTTGCTATCAAGACAACGTCCGACTACAATCATTGCAGTTCTGTCAACGCCAGCCTCTTTAATCATGCCTGCTATAGTTTGTAAAGTTCCCCGATAAATTTTTTGTTCCGGCCAGGAGGCCTTCTGAACAATTGCCACCGGAGTATCTTCGGGGTAGCCGCCTTCGATTAACTCTGCCACAACATTATCAAGCATGTGGACACTTAAAAATATACACATAGTTGCCTCATGACTAGCTAGAGTCCCTAACTTTTCTTTTGGCGGAACTGGAGTGCGTCCTTCAAGTCGGGTAATGATTACGGTCTGTGATACCTCTGGTAAAGTGTATTCGCGTTTTAAAGCCGCTGCTGTTGCCAGAAATGAGCTGACGCCGGGGATGACCTCAAAGCCAATGTTCTTTTGGCTTAACACGTCCATTTGTTCCTGAATGGCGCCATAAATACTCGGATCACCTGTATGAAGACGAACAACCTTTTGGTCTGCTTTTACCGCCTTCTCCATTACTTCAATTACTTCGTCCAAGGTCATTGTAGCACTATTATAAATGGCAGTACTGGGTTTTGCTATTGACAATAACGCCGGGTTTACCAGTGAACCCGCGTAGATAATTACATCGGCCTCTTTGAGTAGGCGTTGTCCCTTGACTGTAATGAGTTCAGGGTCGCCCGGACCTGCTCCTACAAAAAAAACATGCATTAAAAGCCCTCCCGCTTAACTAATATAAGAGAAAGATAATCGCGTTTTGTGGTTCGAATGCTATCTAAATCATAGGTCATAAACTGATCAGGATAACCTAACTTGCATACATAGACAGCATTATTTTTTAGGTTAAGTTCATCCAGGACATCGACAATTTCATTGAATTTACCGGCAACCTTCATCAATATGGCATTGGGGAAATGTGTAAGGATTGTTCGCAGTTCGTTAGGATCGTCAATGGCTGGAATAATTGCCAGTTTTTCATTTCTCTCAGCTAACGCGGTATTAAGGAAGGCAGCTGTTGCCGAAAACGAGGTAATGCCCGGAACACTCTCAATATGTACGTCTGGCAATAAAACTCTAAGCTTTTTAAGGATATATGTATAGGTGCTAAATAACATAGCGTCGCCAATCGTGATAAAAGCAATACTTTGGCCTGCTACCAGCTGCTCGGCAATGAGGGCAGCTCCTTTTTCCCACTCGGCATTCAAGATAGCCTTATCGCGTGTCATGGGGGTAGAAATCTCAATAATCTTAGTTTTATCCGTTATGTATGAACCTGCAACCTTTAAAGCGACACTTTCGTTGTCTTGGCTCGAACGAGGTACACAGACAATATCAACATCTTTTAAAATATTTGCGGCTCTAACTGTTAATAAATCGGCTGCCCCGGGTCCTACTCCTATACCATAGAATTTACCGTGTTTTGTCATTGCAACCTCCTTTAGTACAAACGATTATGTAGATTGGATTAAGTGCCTCAAACATATTGCTGTGGCCAACCTGTTTTATTCTCGTTACTTGAACGCCTGAAGCAGAGACAGAGTAATTAGGATTGCTTTGCATGATTGTGAGAGTGTTATAAAGTGTTTCAGCTGTTACCGCAGTAATAATCAGCCGACCGTCGGATTTCAATAACATATCACTCTTATCTAAAATCTTTTTTAAATGACCTCCGCTTCCCCCTACAATAATCACATCCGCCAGGGGTAAGTCATCAAGTGCTTGGGGAGCGCTGCCTGATATCACCGTAATATTATTAACCTTAAACTTATCAGCATTTGCGCGTATTAAGTCTACGCCTTCCTGCTGACGCTCAATGGCATAGACTTGTCCGTTATTTGCCTGACGCGCAGCCTCAATTGAAATTGAACCAGTCCCGGCCCCGATATCGATAATAGTGTCATCAGGGCGAATCCGAGCATTTGCAAGGATAAGTATTCTGATCTCTTGTTTGGTCATAGGTATATTGCCCCGAATAAACTGTTCGTCATTAATACCTAATCGATTCATGCTGTCACCACCATAACGCAATGTGAAAACCCGTCAATACTCGTAGTCTCCTTGAGGGTTGTAGGTATAATCCGCTCATTTTCATACGACAGGTATTCGCATAACCAGACGTGAGAATCTTCCGGCCATCCTAGCGCAATTAGCCGTTGGGCAATTCTTTGCGGGTTATTGACGCCATCAGTTAGAATGCCCAGTTTTTTATTCACCTCATATTTTAGGCTGTCTGAATGCTGTTCACGGCCGTGGAGGCTGGTTAGTAGAGAATCTTGCCAAACCTCGCCAATACGCGCATAAGCCAGTTGAGCTGAGCTGATTCCAGGAATAACAGTGATTTGTGATTTTAAAAAGCGTGCCTTGAGCGCTCCTAGCATGCTATAGAAGCCAGGGTCTCCGGAAACCATTACAACAACATCATCTGTCAGCAAATGATCCTTTATAAATGCAATAACTCCCTCGATGTCACCATCAATTACCTTCTTATTGACAGTATCGGTTGCAAAAGCATCTAACGCTCGCTTACTGCCGACGAGTACGGTGGCATTTTTGATTGTACGATATGCTACAGGAAGTAAATAATCAGGTGACCCAGGGCCGATACCTACAACCGTTATAATATGTTCCATCCCAAACTTCCTCCAATTTCACGTGCTGTGTCGTCAAGGCCCAATATTTCGCCGCTTAGGGTAACGATGACTGTTCCAACTTTGAAATCCCCAAACACGTAGCGTTCTGATCGGACGCTAGCACGAGTAGCTAATACATTATAAACTGATTGCATTGAGTATTTACTAATAACTGGCATAGCTGCTTCTGTTGTAGTACACTCAAGGATTTCCAGTATTGCTTCGCGTGGTGCACCGTTTGCTGCCATATAAGCCGCAAGCGTTTCTAATCTGGCATCAGCAACTCTGTTATGAGTATGAAAGATCCCAGCAGCTACTTTGACGAGTTTACCTAAATGGCCAAAGAGGAGTACCCGCTTCATTTTATAATGAGCTGCGCTCTCCAGCATGTGACCAATGAAGTTGCTGGTTTGGACAACAACCTCTGATGGTAAGTTGCAGCGATTAATGGCAATGTTTTGCCCAATTTTCCCCGGAACAAAGATAATGTCATCATAACCGAGCGCCTTAACAACGCTTATTTGTGGCGTTAAAGAATTTTTAAAGGCATCTTCTGACATTGGCTCTACAATACCTGTTGTTCCGATGATTGAAAGCCCGCCTACAACACCTAGCATTGGGTTGAGGGTGCGCTTAGCCAACTTCTCACCGTCTGGTATCGAAATGGTAACATTGACGCCAAGATGCGACGGATGAACATCTCTAACTGCGCGGATAATCATTTTTTGCGGACCAGGATTAATCGCTGGTTCTCCCATAGGTACAGCTAGGCCGGGTTTTGTTACCGTTCCTACGCCACTGCCAGCTTTAATAGTAATGGTTGGCTTATCTAAGATATTAACTAAAGCAGTAATGAGCAATCCATTTGTTATATCAGGGTCGTCACCGGCATCTTTTATTACCGATGCCTGCCCTGAATGTTCATACCCAGCGCATGATGCAATCTTAACCTTGAGCACGACTCCTTGTGGTGTTGTAATTTCAACCAAAGACGGAGGTTGTCCTTGCCAAGCCAGCAGAGCCGCCTTTGTTGCAGCCGCAGCACAGGTTCCTGTTGTAATTCCTGAACGCATTTTCTTGTTCAAAAAATAAAACCCCTCTATGGACAGGGGGTAAAAATAAGCATAATAAGATTATTTTACCCACCTGCCTATCTACCGTAGGTCATAACGGTGTGTGTTAGAACAGGCAGGTCTCCTGGCTCCGGTTCTTTGTTTCTTTCTGCCTTCCCGGTTTCCCAGTGGCGTTCGATGACATGGAAAGAAACTCCCCGTTACAGTGGCGGGACCGCGTTGGTATTACACCAAACTTCCCTTTTAAGCGTTTAGCACCTGTCCTCAATTTTGGTATGCATTTTTAAGGCCGTCTGAAATAGGGATCACTTCATTCCACAAATCAGCCTCATAATGGACTAAAATGGTTTATTAAATCATATTCATTGTTGCTATTCCCTGCCAGTCTGAAAAAATCCTGCCAAAGTTCTCTATTAAGGCAGTTTTTTTACTCATTATTGTTTATAGAAACGTCTTTTTTATAACATGTCAGGTTTTTTTAAAAAAACATGTAAGATTTTTCTTACAACCGTAGCAGGACTTTCCACATTTACTCCGAAACATGTTTAAGGATGTATAATTATAATTATTATTTTATTTATTTTATGAGGGAGTGAAATAATGAAACGAGTATGTGAGAACTGGAAAGAACATTTTCCAGAAGGCAAAGTAAGTCAAGAATATTTTGCTGAATTTGAAACACGTGCAAAAAATGTAGGTACTGAAATGTTTCATGTCAAAACGGTAACAGAGGGCCGAGAGATCATCGCCAAAATTGCCGAAGAACTGAATGCCAAAAAAGTCGTTGCCATTCCCAGTGCCTATGTAGATGCTTCAGGTGCTCTGGAACAGCTAAAAAAGCAAAATATTGAAGTCTATACAGAAGCTGCGGATATTGCAGAACATGTTGAAACTGCAGACATTGGCATCTCTACCGTGGAATTTGGAATCGCCGAAACCGGCAGTGTCTGTTATGACGGTTATTCTTATGAAAGCCGTGTTGTAAGCATGCTTCCTCCTTTACATGTTGTTTTTCTTCCTGCAAGTTATGTTGTAGCAGGTATTCGCGAAGGGTTTGAAATCCTTTCAAACGTCTTTCACGAAGGTTTTACCGGCTTCATAACGGGACCAAGCCGTACTTCTGACATCGAACGTGTACTAACTATCGGTGTCCATGGTCCTAGCCGTTTTGTCATCATTGCAGTGGATGAACTGCCCGGAGGTGTAAACTAATGGAATCAAATCAAGAACGCAATTTGCGCAAAGAAATTGAAGAAAAGCTCAATGATGAAGTGCTGCGAGGTGCTTTGAGCCGATTTGCCGAAGCGTATCCTATTGCCCGAGCCAAAGCCTATGAAAATGTAGAGGATCTTGATGGTCTACGTGATAAGTTTCGCCAGATGAAAATCGATACCGTCGCTAACCTAGAGCAAATTGCTGATAAGTTTGAGACGGAAGCCACTAAACGAGGCGTTAAAGTTTTCCGGGCAAAAGACGGCGATGCACTCAAAAAATACCTGCTTGATCTGTGTGAGAGCAAAGGTGTCAAGCGCATTGCCAAGTCTAAATCCATGGCTACTGAAGAAATTCTTTTGAATCATACCCTGGAAGATGCTGGGCTACATGTAAAAGAAACCGACCTTGGTGAATGGATTATCGGCATCGCGGGGCATCGCCCCTCCCATATGGTTATGCCTGCTATCCACTTGAGTCGCCAACAGTGTGCAGAATATTTCAGTCAGGAACTACATAAAGAAATTCCTGTTGATATTCCCTTTATGGTTCAGGAAGCTCGCATAGAATTGCGTCAAGAATTCTTGCAGGCTGACATGGGTATTACTGGTGCCAACTTCGGCATTGCACAAAACGGTGCTATTGGTCTAGTGACCAACGAAGGCAACGCCCGTATTGTGACAACTCTGCCCAAAATTCATGTTGTTGTTATCGGCTATGAAAAACTTATCCCCACTATTCAGGATGCTGCCTATATCATGAGTATGCTGCCTCGTAATGCCACAGGTCAGCTAATGACTAGCTATATGACCTTGGTGGACGGCGTTACACCGTACATGGCCAAAAACGCAGAAGGCAAATGGGTAGAAGAAGAACGCGAAGTGCACTATATTCTACTTGACAATGGCCGTCTAAAAGCTGCAAAAGATCCGATGCTTAAAGAAAGCTTTAACTGTGTTCGCTGTGCTTCCTGTCTGAACGTATGTCCTGTTTATACCGTTGTCGGCGGGCACGTTTTCGGGCACATTTATTCTGGCGGTATCGGCGCCATTCTGACAGCCTTCCTTAATGGAATGAAAGACTTCGAGCATATCAACGAAATGTGTATCGGCTGCCGCAAATGTGTTGAGATTTGTCCTGGTAGGATTAATATTCCTGGCTTGATTGACGAGTTGCGGGCCCGGGCTGTTAAAGAACACGGTCTGCCTTTTGCTGCCAAAGTCGTCTTTGAAAACGTTCTCGCTAACCGCAAAGTATTCCATACCATGCTGCGCATGGCATCCATTGGACAGAAGCCTTTCCAGAGTGGCCGCGTTATCCGTCATCTCCCGCTTTTCCTTTCAGGCATGGCAAAAGATCGCAGTCTGCCTGCTATAGCGGATACCCCGTTCCGTGACCGAATGGCCAAAGTCGCGAAGAAGATTGATAAACCCGTGAAACGTGTTGCCTTCTTTGCAGGTTGTAATATCGACTTTGTTTTCCCTGAAACAGGCGAAGCCATCGTTAAGGTATTGCAAGACCTGAATATGGAAGTAGTCTTCCCTATGGACCAAAGCTGTTGTGGTAAGCCAGTTCTTGGCATGGGCGATCGCGACACTGGCAAAAACATCGCTAAACGCAATATTGAGGCTTTTGAAAAAGTGGATGCCGATGTGCTCATCTTCGGCTGTCCTACCTGCGCTGAAACCTGGCATGAAACCTATCTCAGCCTTTTTGCCGACGAACCGGCCTGGTTGGCCCGGGCAGAAAAGCTGGCTCACAAAGTCCAGGAATTTGCTCAATTCGTTACACCTCTTTATGCTGCGAAAGGACGTCTCGATAAAAAGAATGGCGCCACTAAGGTTACCTATCATGATTCCTGTCATATGCGCCGTGGTCTTGGTATCTACAAAGAACAACGACAACTGTTGGATGCTGCTAAAGGCTATGAGTTCGTAGAAATGAAAGATGCTGACAAGTGTTGTGGAATGGCAGGAGCCTTTGGTGTCAAGTATACGGAAATCTCTATGCCTATCCTCAAAAACAAAGTGGATAACATCAAAAACAGTGGTGCAGAAGTTATTGCTGTTGGCTGTCCGGCCTGTATGATGCAGATCCAGGGTGGTCTTGATAAACAGGCTCCGAATATTCGCGTTAAACATGTCGCCGAAATTATGGCAGAGAACCTATAGGACTAACACAAAACACCTAGCTAGTTTGAAACTGGCTAGGTGTTTTTATGGCTATTATCAATAGTGGAATTTAGGAAAAGGTTGGCCCTGTTTACTTTAGAGCCAGCCTTTTTGGATTTAAGACAAAAGTTGAATAAACTCTAATCGTTCATTATCAGGGCCGCCAAAAAACAAAATGATTTTATCGGGGAGCTTCTTCGGTTTATCTAATAGTGATACATTAAATTTCAATAGTCTTTCAACGGCGGCATCCATGTCAGGAACAAAAAAGGCAATATGATCTATTACTCCTGCACCACGGCTGATAGGATTACTATTATTATTTTTGTATCGAATTAGTTCTAAGGTTTGATTACCGGACTTAAGCATAAGCAAAGTCATTTCATTCGTCTCAATACGTTCATCAATCTCACAGTCAAGGACCTGGCTGTAAAACTTGCCTGAAGCATCAATGTCTTTTACCACTACACCAACATGCGCAACCTCATACATTATAAACCACTCTTTCCAATCAAAGCCCAGTTTGCAGAGCCTTTGATTTGTTTTTTAATTCTTTACACGACTCAATAATAATATCTTGCACTTTATGGTGGTAGCCACTCTTTCTATTGCTTTAATAGCAGCATTTTATCGGCTATTTTAGCGACAATCTTTACTTGTTGACGTTCAACGTCAGACAAACGATTATAGTCTAACTCCCTGACGACAAAATAAGCTCTTTTAGATTCAACAATTGTTTTAGAAAATTGATCGGCGTTGAGAAGTTCTTTACCGTAGAAATCAGTATAGAAGGCAAAGCCGGGGCGTAAAAATTTAATTATATATACGGGCGATGCTCCATCATATTTTTCCGTAAACGCTTTAGCGATATTGACTGTTGTGAAATTTGGCGAGGCGACTGGAAATAGAAAACTCATTAGAACGATTGAAAACATCATCATTGCAA
>JAQWAQ010000111.1 GCA_028707635.1 Negativicutes bacterium | reverse complement strand
CTCTTTACAACAACACCCCCTTTTCACATTTTACTTACTGGAGTTGTCATCTTTTTTTGTTTAAAGCAAAGACTCTGGAAATGCTTGTTTCCCAAGTTGGCCTGAAAATTAATTATATTAAGCAGATTCAGAGATACCCTCTATCCAATCATCTCTTTTGGCTGGTTAATGGAGAGCCGGGTGGTCATCAAAAATGGCATTTTCTTGACTCTCCTGAACTGTTTACCATTTATGAAAAACAACTTGCCGCGATTGGAAAGTGCGATACACTTATGGCAAGTATATCAAAGTACTGACGAATTCAGAATACTCTAGAGCGCCTTCTGTTCAAATGCATACATATAAATCGTTTATAAAAGATAATTTAATTGCCGTCATGGGTCATGTTTTGATTTATATAAGAGGCTTATTACTGATACCGTTAATAATCAAAACAGTCGGTGTCACAGTGTACGGGGGGTATGCTTTGCTCGTTTCACTTTTAGGGTTTTCTTTTGGAATTTCTTCCCTCGGGGTTGGGTTTCGATGCAAAAGATTTCTTCCGTCAGCGCCTGATAGACAAACAAAGCAGGCGCTTTTTTATCCACAGTTATTTTTTCAAGTTTTATCAATACTGATTGTTTCTCTTTTATTCATATTTTTTGGCTCCACGATCAAAAGCTTATTTTTTAAAAATGAAGTAAATTTTTCCTTATTGTTATGTGCAATTTACTTAGTAGTATATTTGGCTTATTCACAAACAAATGATTATTACAGGTACACACATAGAATAAAATACAGTACGATGCAAGCTGTCTTATTTGTCTATTTGCATGTTGCATTTATCATCGTGCTCTACTTTTTTTATCATAATATTAACGTCAATCTTCTGATTTCCAGCGAAGTTCTTTCTCTGGCCCTAGTTTCCATTCCACTAATATTCTTTGTTTTTAAAGATATTAGTTTCAGCTTTTATGTTTTAGAATTCAGGAAGATTCTTGATGACATTAAACTGGGTTTTCCACTAATTGTTTCGTATGTTGTAGATACAATATTTATTGTGAGCGATAGATTCATAATTGCATTCTTTTTATCTGTTACAGATGTCGGTTATTACAGCCCCGCATATGCGCTGGGATCATTAATCTCTTTATTTCCGAAAGCAATTGGAACTGTTTTGCCTCAGCTTCTTTCGAAAAGCGTTGACGGCGGTAGAGAGGATGAAGCGCGGGTTATGTTTGGTTATGCTCTGAAAGGATTTTTGTTATTAGCAATTCCGTTTGCCGTTGGCAGTATAGTTCTCAGTAAGCCGCTATTGACTTTGTTCGGTAACGAAGACGTGGCGCAGAATGGTTTTTTGATTATGCCAATTATAGCATCAGGAACAATTTTTTTCGGGCTTTATCTTTTGTTTTCCAATGTACTGTTCGTTCAAATGAAAACAGTAGTGATGCTAAGGATGAATGCAATTGCTGCCGGACTTAATCTCATTCTGAATGTTTTACTGCTTTATATTTTCAGAAATATACTGGTTAACGCAATCGTGGCATTTATCAGCTATTTTGTCATATTTATTCTAATTTACAATGTTGTTAATAAGAGCTGGTCTGTAAAGTTTGAGTTCAAAATAATTGTCAAATATCTTTTGGCAGCACTGATTATGGGGATAATTTTGTATGGGATGAGCGTACTACTCAGCGCCAATGCGTATCGCATTATTTATGTTTTGAGTGAAATACTGTTTGGAATTATTATTTATTTCGCAGTTCTAATTGCTATGAAGACATTTACCCCTAAAGAAATCAATTATTTTAAAAGATTATTTTTACACACATGAAATATATCGACAAAAATAAAACTATTTTAGTTATCTGTCGTGATATGAAGGATATTCATTTATTATCTCGGATTAAGCACAATATAATGAATCGTTATATAGTTGCCTCCGATGATATCCGGGTTCATAAAGCGATAGAGAATTTATCATGGGTAAATGAAGTATGTTTTGTCGAGCAGATGGAATCATTTTATACGGTTGCAGATGATGTTCTTAGAATTCTCAGGAAAATAAACCAATGGCTAAAGTCCATAGGGGATGATGGACATGGAATTCCCCAAGATTTGCTTTTCTGGATCAGCCATTGTGAAGGTGGTATGACCACACAGCGGATTCAGGATATACTGCTTATGATCCGTTCTTATCTTTATCTTCTGGATAATAAAAAGGTAGAGAGAATTATTATTTTATGCAGCCCGGAATATAAATGGGAAGATGATGTTCTTCGACGAACGGCGCGCAGTAAGAGTATACCGGTTCATGAAATATCCCGTTTTCGTTTTAAGCGATTGATATTTCAGGCAGTTGCGCTTGTTAAAATGATGGCACATGAACCTTATTATATTTTAAAAATCCTCCAGTCGAAATTTTTGTCATTGGCCTGTAAAACAGAAGCTGATAATCCATCCAAGGAAGTAATTTTTCAGATGTTCAGTTCTGCCGATAAACATGTAGAGCTGGTTGCTCCAGTTATGAAAAGCATGGAAAAAATCGGCTATCATCCGATAGCTCAGTGCTGGAGTGCGAGGGTCGGTGCAAATAAAATACGGCAAAAGGGTTTACGTGCCGATGAAGTTGAAAAGTGGGTAAGTATATTGGATATATTGGCGTCAATATACCTAGTGTTGCGGACATTAGCGAAGGCATTAAAAGTAAAAAATAAATTTATCACACATCATGAGTTTTGCTATAAGGAAATTCCTCTTGGCGCATTGCTATGGTTTTCTGTCATATATTTTATCTGGACTGAATTAGGGCAGCGTTACAGACTGAAGGCGGCATTAAACAGCTGTTTCAGTTACCACCACCCTGTCGCCATTAAACTATGGGGCGGCATGAGCTTTGCTGAAGGCATTATCGCTTGGAAAAATTTGATGCAAGAGCAAAAAAGAAAGAAACCACTATTGTTTAACTATATGCTTTCTGCCGTTGGTATAAAAGAACCGTATGCGGAAAAACAGAAAGACCCTACTGAGTTATTTCTGGCTTCATCAGTGTCTATAAAGGAAATGCTGGAGGCCGGTTCCTCTCCGAAACATATCGTTGTTGTAGGACAGGGAAGGCATGATGACATCCCCAAGTTCCGTGCGAAATATAGCATGGTCGGATCTCGAACTTACCTGAAAATTCCCGGACATTTTAAAGTATATCTTTTGTTCGATTCCAATTACATCATAAGAGGGTATCTTTCATCCCAAGAGCAGTTTCAATGTGTTCGCTGCTTACTGAATTTTGTGAGAGAAAATCAGTCGGTTGCCTTAATGATAAAACCCCATCCAATGCATCACTCCGGTAGGCTCGAAAAAATAATAAAAGATTATTCCCTGGAGAATGTCTTTTTGATAGACAAACTTATGCTTCCTTATCATGCACTTAACGCAGCGGATGTTCTCGTTTATAAATTCTCCACTCTCGGATATGAAGCGATGCTTTTTGAGAAACCAGGAATTTCAGTAATTCTGGATGGTGAAAGTAATTTCAAGTTATATAAGGATGGGACGGAATATATTGATTCGACGGATAATTTGATGAAGCTGTTGAAGAAAATAGTTGATGATGATACTTTTCGTCATGAGTGGATCAAGGTGAGGTTAAAAAAACAAAAAGATTTTTTAGAATACCATTTTCCGGATAATTCCAGGCCGAAAGCTGATCTTGCTGCCGAAGCAATTGATAGATTCCTTCAAGAAAAATTACAAATAAACGGAGAAGCTAGCCATGACACATGATATTAAGATAATATGCACGATAGGTCCGGCATCGAAACGGGTGGATATAATGAAAAAGTTGGAAACCAGAAATATTTTTTTGGTGAGAATTAACCTGTCACATATAGCAGAAACGGAAATAGAGGAGTATATAATTTTCCTGAAGAAATTTAATATACCTATCGCTATAGACACTGAAGGTTCCCAGATCAGAACAGGGAATATTGAATCAGGAAATATTGTTTTCAGGGATGATGATATAGTCCGTATTCACAATTCAAAAGTTATTTGTGATTCAAACAATATATACCTTAGCCCCTTTAATGTTGTCGATTATCTAACCCCAGGAAATATTCTGGCACTTGATTTTAACTCGGTTTTGTTGAGAGTGGAGAATCCTTCTATGTTAAAGGAGAAAGGATTCATAGAATGCAGAGTGGTAATTGAGGGGGCTTTAGGCAGCAATAAAGGAGTCCACTGTGATACTCTTGCGTATAAACTGCCGCCTTTTAGCCAAAAAGATTTAAAAGCAGTGGAACTGGCAAAAAAATATGGCATTAAATATTTTACACTTTCTTTTATTGATAATGCGGGAGAAGTTAAAGAGTTTAAAAGTATTTATCCTGAGTCTATAGTTTATGCGAAAATCGAGACTATTAGAGGGGTTAACGATGTGTCTGAAATATTGGATAATGTCGAAGGCATATTGATTGACAGAGGGGACTTGAGTCGCGAAGTTCCAATTCAAAAGATTCCGATAGTTCAAAAAATGCTGATTAAGGAAGCCAATGATAAGAAAAAGGAAGTGTTTGTTGCCACAAATTTACTGGAGACTATGGCTAATGATCTAAAACCTTCACGGGCAGAGGCAAACGACATAGTAAACACAATTATTGATGGAGTAACTGGCTTTGTTCTAACTAAAGAAATTGCTACGGGAATATATCCGCTGGAAACAATTAATATGTTGAAGGCTATTATTCGTCAATGCGATTATATTTTGGCTCCCGGAACCGATGGCGCACAAAGCTCTATTTCTTCGTTAAATTTAAAAACTTTAAAAGATAAGGATTATATATCTGAGATTGCCAATAATGGATTTTTAATTAAACCTCATGGCGGAAAATTGATTGAGAGATATTTAAGTGCAGATGAACAACAGCAAATAGATTTCGATAATATATTTAAAATGGAAGTTGATGAGAATGTTCTCATGGATCTGGAGCAGATAGCCATTGGCACTTACAGCCCGCTGGAAGGTTTTCTTTGTCGCGACGACTACCAGAGCGTCTTGGATACAATGCGTTTAAAAAGCGGTGTAGTTTGGACTATCCCTGTCATTCTAAATATCAACAAAGACCAGAAGGACAAATTGAAAATAGGAGAAAAAATCGCCATTGCATCCCATATTGATAAACAAGTCTACGGTATAATGGAAGTGGCGGAAATACACCCATATAATAAATCAGAATATGCCGAAAAAGTTTACGGAACATTAAGTGCCGACCACCCCGGCGTCAAAAAACTTGATAAATATGGAGATTATCTTGTTGGCGGTAAAATTAAACTCGTAAAAAGAAAAACAAGAGAATTTTCATATTACAACATGATGCCGCGTCAGATCAGAAATATTTTTGAATCGTTGGGCTGGTCTAAGGTTGTCGGTTTCCATACAAGAAATGCAATACACCGATCACACGAATTCATCCAGTTGCAGGCATTGGAGAAAACAGGTTGTGATGGCTTGTTTGTCCAGCCGATAGTAGGAAGCAAAAAGAGTGGTGATTTTAATACGGGCACCATAATTAGAAGTTATGAAGTTATGTTAGAAAAGCATTATGCAAAGAATAGTGTTGTTTTCGGCCTTTTTTCTACGTATTCCAGATATGCCGGTCCCCGGGAAGCGATCTTTACTGCATTATGCCGCAAAAATTTCGGCTGCAGTCATTTTATTGTGGGTCGCGATCACACAGGTGTTGGGAATTTTTATCCTCCTCTGGCTTCACAGGAAATATTTTATAAATTTGATGATCTTGGAATTGTTCCGGTTTTCTTCGACGAAATCGGTTATTCGGAATTGATGGGATGCTATGTCAACGGTAATGAACATCCGGAAATACCACTTATGAATATCAGCGGAACACAGGCACGTGAATTGTTTAAACAGCAAGTTCTGCCGCCGTCTTGGTTTATGCGGCCCGAAATATCACAAGCAATAATTAATGATTTAAAGCAAGGAGCGGAAGTATTTGTATCATGAATACAAAAATTGTTTGGTTTACAGGTCTTTCCGGAAGCGGAAAAACAACCATCGCTGATAAATTATGCGAAGAATTAACAGCGTTGGGGAAACAAATCATGGTGATCGATGGTGATGTTATTCGAATGACAAAACATACAGAGCTTTCGTTTTCACCGGAAGATATCAAAGAGAATAATCGGCTTATTGCATTGATGTGCCAGGAAAATATGGGGAAATATGATTACATCCTGGTTCCAATCATTTCGCCGTTCCGGGAAAGCCGTAAATCGGCTAGGGAATTATTGCAATCGGGATTTATAGAAGTGTTTATCAATACGAGTCTGGAAGAGTGTGTTCTTCGTGATGTAAAGGGACTGTACCGGAAAGCATTGGCGGGGGAGATCGAAAACTTCATAGGTGTCTCTGAAAATACGCCTTACGAAAAACCATACAAGCCTGATATATCGATTGATACAATATCATGCGATGTTGCAGGAAGTGTCAAGAAGCTTTTAGAATATTTGGGGCATTGTTGAAATAATGGATTCTGAAAATAATATTATAAAAAAGATTCAAGAACGCATATCCCAGGCAAATGCTACTCTGCCGGCAAATGACTATCCCTTTCCTCTTTATGTGATAGTGGAGCCGACAAATATCTGTAATTTGTCCTGTGTCATGTGCCCGTCATCGGCACAAACGCGCACGCGCGGATATATGTCTATGAATTTATGGAATAAAATCGTTGATGAAATTACGGAAAAGTCTCCGGAGACGGTTATTTGGCCGGCGATCATGGGAGAATCTCTTGTTGCTGGTGACTTATTTATAGAGATGCTGGAATACGCATGTACTAGAAAAGCCAAAATAGTCTGGAATACAAATGCCGTATTACTGAATGATCGCTGGCTTCAAAGAATTCTAGCTCTGGAATTGAAAGAAATCATAATAGGTATCGATGCTATAAATGAAATAACTTATAATAATATACGCTGCGGTGGAAATTTCCGGAAAATGATGGACAATGTTATAAAGCTGCTTAAGAATAATAATGGAAGGACGAAAATAACTGTTCAGTTCATTGAACAGGAAATGAATTCCGGTGAAAAGGAATTATTTAAGGAGTTTTGGCTTTCAAAGGGTGCTGTTGTTAAAATACGTCCTAAACTGGGTTGGGGAAATGCTGTACAAACACCAACCCTTATATTGGGTCAGGAAGAAAGAAAGGGTCCTTGTCCTTGGCTAATTAGAACCGTATCGATCCATTATAACGGTACTGTAGTTCAATGCGATGCTGATTGGGATCAAAAATATGCAGTGGGGAATATTGCCAAGAATACGCTCGAAGAAATATGGTTGGGTGAGTTGGCTGAGCGGAGAATAAAGCATAGAAAAATGGATTTTGATTTTGAACCATGCAAGCATTGTAGCGACTGGCAGGCAGGTTTATCAGAGTTTTTTTATCCGACGAACTGGAACAAAAGTTAAAATGGTTGATCCGTCAGATAAGGTAAGCATTCGACTTATCGAAAAAGAGGATCTTCGACGAATTGTTTATTGGTTGAACAAGCGGGAAGTTGCCGATGCGCTTGTGTTGAACCGGATGGTAACGTACGAAGATGAGCTGATTTGGTTTGAAAATTATCTACAGGACGATAAGAAAAAAGTATTTGCAATTGAAGTTAACGGTTGCCACGTTGGAAATATATCCTTATTCAACATAGACTGGTTTCACCGCAGAGCATTAATGTCGATTTTTCTTGGTGAAGAGGAATTTCGCGGGAAAGGTATTGGTTCTGAAGCTATTCGACAGCTGATAGCTATTGCTTTTTATAAACTGTCATTACTTCGGGTAGGCGTTGAAACACTGTCCGACAATTTGAATGCTATCAGATGCTATGAAAAAATCGGCATGAAGAGAGAAGGGGTGCAGCGCTCCTATGTAAATCTGAATGGTAAACAACGTGACATGTTGTTATTGTCCTATATCAAGAATGAATGAGTGATTTGTGAAATGGCCTCCCGGTATTATATAAAATCAAAGTATAAAAAATATCGAGACATCCGAGAACTCATATCTCCATGACCAATTGTTTATTTATCAAGCTATTGAAGGATTTAGCTTTGCGGGACGCGCAGACCCGATTGTTGGGGAGATAGGATGAATCAAAGAAAAGATCATATTCAGCATTTACCCGAAAGATTCGGATTTAAGGAAGGTGCTAATGATTTTCCCCTGATGATACTTCCAAGTGTTTCCAATGTATGCAATTCTAACTGCGTGCATTGCTGGTTCAATTCCAATCCCAAGCTCAGGAACAGGGATGGAATAAAATTTATGAAACCCGATTTACTCAGAAGAATAATTGACGAAGTAGCCGAGCACAAAATCGCTAACCCCTCATAAGAATTACCGGTTCAGGAGAGCCTTTTCTGATGCCGCACCTTACAGAACTTCTGGCTTACGCATGTGCGGAGAAAGGCGTTAGAGCAGCCATCATAACAAACGGCTC
>JAQWAQ010000110.1 GCA_028707635.1 Negativicutes bacterium | reverse complement strand
TTCTAACTGCGTGCATTGCTGGTTCAATTCCAATCCCAAGCTCAGGAACAGGGATGGAATAAAATTTATGAAACCCGATTTACTCAGAAGAATAATTGACGAAGTAGCCGAGCACAAAATCGCTAAACCCCTCATAAGAATTACCGGTTCAGGAGAGCCTTTTCTGATGCCGCAACTTACAGAACTTCTGGCTTACGCATGTGCGGAGAAAGGCGTTAGAGCAGCCATCATAACAAACGGCTCACTTCTTAAACCCGAACGCGTAAAAAAACTTATGGATGTCGGTATTGAAGCGATAGAAATTTCAATTGATGCCGCCGATAAAGTTTCGTACGAACGTATCCGTCGCGGGCTTAAATTTGATATTATCATGCGTAATATTGAATATATGATGGAGTATCGTTCAAAATCGAAAACCAGTACGAAAATATTAGTCAGTTTTGTAGAGAATCAGAGTGAGATAGATTGTGACAAAGTTGAGATGTTCTGGAGACAGCGTGTCGATAATGTAATTCGAAGAAAATATTTAACCTACGGACAGATTTCTGGGGAGGGGTATTCAAAAGAAACATACTTGCCTTCCGATGAGAGAGTACCCTGTCCTTATCCTTTTGAGAGAATGGTAGTTCTTGCGAGCGGTAATGTAACTTTCTGCAATTTCGATGTGGCAGATGGCTATTATATGGGGAATCTTTATGAAGAAAGTATTGAAAGAATCTGGCGGGGTATCAAGTATGAGGAATGGCGCAAGCTTGTTTTAAACGGTCAGTTTGAAAAGGTTCCATTATGTGCAAAGTGCGATGATTGGAAATATAAATCATGGACACATAATTTCTTTAAGGTTCTTGACGAAGCAGAAGTGGTGAAGTGAAGTGTTTGTGGCGGAGATGACATCTTTTCAGATTTTCAAAGAAATGGAAATTAATAGAAATGTTAAGTTACCGAACATCGCGGTAATTCCCTTGGGGGCTATCGAGCAGCATGGCCCATTGCTTCCTTTGAATACAGATTCTATTATTGCGGATGCTGTTGCACGTGAAATTGATCTTCTTGAAGAAAAAAGACTTTTTGTTTATCCGTGTTTTCAGTATGTAAATGCCGAGACCGGAATGGCATTTGCGGGGAATATGAGTGTCTCACATAATGCTATTCGTCTCATAATTAGAGATATTTGCGATGCGTTACTCCGCCATAAGTTTGATGCAATCGTCTTTATTAATGGTCATTCTCCTAACAGAGGAGATCTCTTAGAAGTTTCTTTTGATATTGTTACACAAAGTTTCAAATTGAATAATCCAGTCCCTTTGATGATAATAAGTTTAGAACAATTCTATGAAGAAATAGCAAAAGAATTCAATTTAAAAATAGGTCGACATGGTGATTGGTTTGAAGCATTTCTTTTTAAACAGAGTGGAGGAGTATTTCCTAAGTGTGATTGGAATGAAATTGATAGTTTTGCATTAAAAATCCCTGAAATTCCAGGAATTGCAGGGATTCCTATCCAATATCGCAGCATCAAAGGTGTTATTGGAGAAATAGGTTACGGTGAGGAAGTATCAGAACAGGCTGACAATATTTGGCAATATTACTTAAGTCAAGTGCATAAGACTTTCAAACAATCTCTTTCTACATTTAATGAGTATTTTTCTTCTTTTTCTCTTAAAAGAAAAGATAATAAGTGATTTTTATATTTCTGTATGAAATAGAGGAGGGCTGTGTCTTTAACGGATAGTGAGCAAAAAGAACATAAGTCAATTTGGATAGGCCAGGAAATTCAAGCATCTAAAGCTTCTTTCTATAACCATTACATTGCTTCGCATCTCAGACCACACATGGGCAAGAAGATTTTAGAAATTGGAGTTGGTATTGGAAACATAACGGAAGCGTTGATAAAAAATGTGGAATCTTATATAGGTATTGACGCGGTAGAAGAGCATATTCAAGTAGCTAGCGAAAGATTCAAAAATTACCCTTTCAAGGGATTTACTTTAAGTGTTGATAATTGTGCATCATTAAATATGATTTCCAAAGAAGAAGTTGATACAATTATATCTGTTAATTGCTTTGAACATATAGAAAATGACGAATCAGTGATGTCATGGATTTATAATTGGGCAAAACCAGGGACACATTTTATTTTTTTAGTACCGGCACACCAATTACTATATAGTGGTTTGGATATTCAGGGCGAGCACTTTCGGCGGTATAATAAAAAATTAATGAAAGACAGAATTCAGCACACAGGTTTTTTCTTGGAAGGCATGCGTTATATCAATTTGATTGGCGCAATAGCTTGGTTTTTAGTAGGAAAATGCTCGAGAAATCATAAACCTGTCAGGCACGATCAAATTTCTACGGCATGGAAAGTAATGTATTCGTTATTGCCTTTGGCTAGGTACCCTTTAATGTTGCAACAGAAACTGGAAACAATTTGTCAGGTGCCTGCTGGGTTATCACTCATTGTATGGGGTAAAAAACAAGGTAATAATGAATAAGCATTTTTATAATTTAAACTGAAAGAGTCATTAAATTACATGATAGTTAGCATCATGCAACCAGGTTATATCCCATGGCTGGGTTTCTTTGAACTGATGGCACGCGTCAATACTTTTGTAATCTACGATGATGTGGATTATGATAAGGAATCTTGGCGCAATCGTAATCGAATAAGAACACCGGAAGGTTACACATGGATGACAGTGCCGGTAATAACCAAAGGCAGACTCGGGCAAAAAATTATTGAAGTGGAAATTGATAACAGACAAAATTGGAGAAAAAAACATCTAAAGTCCTTGGTACAATATTATTCAAAGGCACCGTATTTTAGAAAGTACATTCCCTTTTTTGAAGATATATACGGTCGCGAATGGAATATGCTTTTCGATCTGGATATGGAAATAATTAAATATTTTAAAAACCTATTTAAGATAGAGACAAAGCTGGTTTATTCTTCCCAACTTAAGAGTGGCGGACAGAAAACAAAACGACTGGTTGCAATATGTGATGAACTGAATGCTTCAATCTATATATCGGCAAATGGTGCAAAACCTTATCTTGAGGTGCAACAGTTTGATGCTCCGGAAATCAAAGTTGAATGGCAGGAGTATGAGCACCCTGTTTACCCGCAAGTTTTCGATGGATTTATCAGCCATCTTTCCATTGTGGATCTTCTTTTCAATTGTGGAGAGCATTCATTTGATATAATAACTTCCGGTTCGACAAGTGGGCAATGGTGATATGATGAAACCTAGGAATCAAAAGATTGTTGTATTAGGTGCTGGGTCAGCCGGATTGGCTGCCGCGTGGGAGTTGGTAGATAGAGGACAAAACCAGGTTCTTGTTTTAGAGCGTGCTTCCGTTGTCGGAGGATTGCTCGCGTCTGTAGAAAAAAACGGCAATCAGTTTGAATATGGTACCCACGTGTTTCATACGAATATAGATAGCCTTCGCGATCGGGTTAAGTCATTGATGGGAGAACGGCTGTTTGAGTTTGATCGGATGAGTAAATTACATATCAAATTTCGGGATAAATATTTCCGCTATCCATTAAACGGCATGGATATTGTGTTGAGTCTGCCACTTCATCTTTCGCTTCATTGTGTCCTGAGTATGCTTTATTCCAATATTGCATGGAAGATTCAAGGCAGAGAACCTGCTAATGCAGCGGAAGTCTTGAGACAACGCTTTGGCGATAAACTCTATGAAATATTTTTCAAAGATTATACGCATAAATTCTGGGGCATGCCGTGTGAAGAGCTGGATAAATTGTTTTCTCTCGAACGCATTCCAAGATCGGACATTTTTAAGATTGTGCACGACATTTTTGAAAAGCTAGGGTTGAGTAATCTGAATATTGGTCACCCTTTGGCAGAACGGGCGATCGGTAAACTTTATTATGCCGCGAACGGGATTCATGAGCTTACTGATACAATGGCCGCTCACATTGAAAACAACGGCGGGAAAATTGAAACGAATACACGATTGAGCCGCATATGTCTTGAGAATAATACGACAAGGATCGAGTATTTTATAGATGGCAAACAGGAATCTGTTGAGGCCGACTATATTGTTTCCACCATCCCTATCCGCCACTTGATACCGTTATTTAATAAGCCTCCAGATCGTGAAGTAATGGAGGCATCTGACCGGTTGCAATTTTTGCCTTTAACGGTCTGCGGCTTATTGGTGAAGCGAAAACCTATCCGAGAAGCCTTTTGTACTTATTTTCGGGAATTAATATTTAATAGACTCAGTGAACCCACCAATCAAGGCTTGCGGACTGTGCCTGAAGGCAGAAGTATCCTATTGGCTGAAATAACGGATTATTCACTTCAGCAATACAACGTAAAGACTGAAGATGAAATTTATCATGCTGTTGTCAAGGACTTGGTCAGGGAAAATCTGATTAGAGAAGATGAAATCGAAGATTCATGTGTCTTTAGATACGAAGAGGCATATCCTATATATCATCTCGGTTTTCAACAAGACATAGCCATTATAAAAGACTATTTGAGATCACTTGGTAACGTTTTTACAACAGGTCGCCAGGGAAACTTCTGTTATGTAAATACTCATATTGCCATGCAAATGGGTATTGAAACAACCATGGAAATACCTTCCTAGATATTTAATTCTGTTTCAGAAAATCTTTTCTTTTTCAGGTTAACTGTCAATTATTAAAAAATTGAGATTAGCGTCATGGATAAAGTGATAAATTATTTTCAAAGTCATAGTATGTTGATGTTGATAGGCATATCACTCTTTCTCGGTATATATTTTGTTGGTTCGACATTGTATAAAAGTATGGCGATTCCATTTTATTTGCCGTTAATTTGTCTTTTATATACATTGCTTTATTTTTACTTAATATACTTTATGGGAATTAAAATTATCTCGGTTTTTATTAGATTGGTGAAATCTAATTCCGAAGCTGATATCCGATCTTTAATATTTATTGACCTATTTATCATAGGTCTTTTTTCTTTGATTACCATAGGGGTTATTGGTGGCCTGTTTGGTTTTCTATCCTGGAAGTTTTATCTAATTATTATTTTGCTACTATCTATTGTGCCAACAGACAAATCTATCTCAAGCTCCAGCTTTAAAAAAGCTAGTAAGACCGATGCTGTTTTTTTAGCAGCCATTGTATTAGTTTTTGTTTTCTTTTTGTACAATCAATTAGTTCAAAGCATGTATGCTGTAGATATAGTTGCAGATATATTTGTTCAAACTTTACCGCAAATAAAAGATATAGTAACAAGCGGGCAACTTATTCCGAGCATTCTGGCAAAAGAGAACAGAATGCATGAATACTTCTATCCAATTCTAATTCTTATTCCCGCAATCGGTAAAGATTTCTTTGGTTCCATCGCCTCTGTCAGCTTTGGTATCCAAGTCCTTTCAGTATTTGTCATATATTTTGGTGCCACCAGGCTTTATGGGCGATTCAATGCAATTTTGGCAACTGCTTTTATTACACTGTTAAGCTTATCAATGTATCTGGTTTATGCCGGACTTGTCCCTTTGCCCAAAATATATTTACGATTTTTCAATATAATGTACGCCGTTTCCTTTGTTTATCTTTTCCTCTATGTAAAATTTAATAATAAAATATTTTTGTGGTTATCAGTTCTTTCTGTCGCTTTCTTAAGTGGAACTACTCTTGTAGGGTTATACTTTACCTGCGGAACTTATCTGGCCTTTTTATTGCTCTTATATTTAAAGAGAATATCGAAAAAAGATCTCGCAATATTTACAATCGTAATAATCTGCTTTTTTATTACCCCGAAAATCATCAACTACATATATTCACACTCCTTTTTTGATCTAATAACTATTCTGTTTCTCAATCTACAAAACAATACTTTCATGTACCCTGAATTTATCTCGAACATAGATAGATTTTTCATGGAATATCATTGGTATGGTCACGGGAATAGAGGTAACTCCGTTTTTTTAACAACGGAATTAATATTCAAACTACTATTTAATCATGCCGGTATTTTTGTGATAATTTCAACTCTAATTATTATCTTCTTTCGTAAAGATACACTTGCAAAAATTGTTGTAATTTATAATCTTCATATGCTTGTTATTCTTTATTCTAGTATTAACGTAAGAAGCAGCCATACAACCTTTGTAGTACTATGGCATTCTTTTGTTTTTCTTAACTTGATATATTGGCTACCTTTGATATTGGAAAAATTTTCCATATTGAAAGAAAGAAAATATTTAGGAAAAAGTATAATTATAGTTGTCATAATGATAATTTCTTCATTATATCTTTATTCAGAAATATCGTTTAGAGGGTTTTTTAAAAATAATTATTACTACAAACCAATAATTGCTTCTTCCGTAAATACTGGAAAAAAAATAACTGCTTCTCGTTCTTACCTCTCAACTGAAGAATTTAAAAACCTTAAATCAAAAATTAAAAAGGATGAACTGGTATTTAACTTTGCAGTTTCTTACCCCTATTTATTTTTATCTGAATATCTTGAATATACGCCGATATTTTTCACGAGTATTATTAATGAGGCTTTGTATTATGACGATCCCGCCAAGACGATTAGAATTTTAAAACAATTAAAAATAAGATATATATTCGTTACCAAGGAAATTAACGACGCATTACCGCGGCCTACTATTTTTAAAGAACAGTATGCCGGGAAGTATCTGCGTATAGCTGCTATAAACAAAGTGCCGGAGAGTGTTATTAAATTGTATGAAAAAGAACGTACCTCTCCTCATGCTTATAAAAATGATGCCGGCATCCTGTTGGAAATTTTATATTCCCCATCAGAAAAAAATGACATGCAGGTAATTAAATTAGCCAATGAAATTAAATTCCGCGATGATGAAATGTTAAAAAAAGTATTAAAGACCAATGAACTGACCGAGGAAGTGCTGGATAGAATAGTATCGTACCTGCAGATGACGAAGAGATATTTTTAGGACTAAACCCTTCAATATGTAACGAATTCTGGTTGAATCCTTTCCAAAGATGTTTGATATCCACCGTTATTTCCTTTCTATCTATCGACGTAAGGCAATTCTAACTAAGAAATAATGGAAATAATAATGTTAACCAGTTTTGAACTGACACGATTTTTTTCGGCAATTGTACTACTCCTTGTGTCAGCTCACGGCTTTGGATATTTCTTTCAAAGACTTTTAAAAGCGCCGAAAGTAGTTGGAGAGATTATCGGTGGTCTCGTTTTGGGGCCGACAGTATTAGGTTTCTTCTTCCCATCTGTTTATCGATGGATTTTTAATGCCTTTCCCTCGGAGGGCCAATTAATAGCGGCCATCTACTGGATTGGTTTGGTGTTACTCATGTTTATATCGGGCTTTGAAATGCAACGATCTCTCGATAAGGGGGACAAAGCACTTATAGGGACGCTTTTAGTCGGTGCCACAGTCATTCCTTTTATTGTGGGTTGGCTTGCTCCGCATTTCTATTATTTTGCTCCTTATATCGGGGAAAAAGGCAATATTTTTTCGTTAACCATTATTATCGCAATTGCTATCGCGGTTACATCGATTCCTGTGATTTCTAAAATATTCATTGATCTTGGGATTATAAATACACGTTTTGCAAAAATTGTATTATCAACGGCAACAATTGAAGATGTAGTTTTGTGGGTTGGCCTTGCAATCGTTACTGGTTTGGTCAGTGGAATTATGCCATCCCTGTTTGATATCGCTACGCGAGTTCTTGTTACGGGTGCTTTTTTTGCCGTTGCCTTGTTTGTACTGCCAAGACTCTTTGAATTTGTGAACAGATCACGCTTTAACCTTCTCATAAAATCTTCAGCGACTGGTTATCTGATATTGACATGTTTTTTGTTTGCTGCCACAGCCAGTCTATTGGATGTAAACATTATTTTCGGTGCATTTCTCGCCGGAATTGTGGTTGGCATGACTTCCGGTGCAAATATTTCTCTTGTGAAAGAACACATTAAAGAGTTCAGCCTAGGAGTTTTCATTCCGGTATATTTTGCAGTAGTAGGTTTAAAAATAGATCTTGTTCACCATTTTGACCTCTTATTCTTTTTAAAATTTTTATTTTTCGCCGTAATAGTTAAAACACTGGGAACGGTAATCTTTGCCAGGTTAGCCCGTCAAGATTGGCTGTCCAGTATTAATTTGGGCATTGCTATGAATACGCGAGGAGGCCCCGGTATTGTTGTTGCGACTATTGCATTTGATCTCGGTGTAATAAATGCGACGTTTTTTTCGGTTCTGGTTCTGTTGGCAATAGTTACCTCTCTTATGGGCGGCTATTGGCTGAGATTTGTGTTATCAAGAGGATGGAGACTATTAGATAATCCTGTATAATTTTTTAGTACAGATTACCGGTAGTATTTGAAGATATTTTTGTGCATATTTTTCGTCTCTGACCGATTAAATAAATCAACTTCAATTAGAATGATTGACGCTTCATGATAATAAATAGAGGGTCATTTCTATGACTGAAAAAGTGAATTATAGAAAAAGTACTTATATCTTGGTCATTGTACTG
>JAQWAQ010000109.1 GCA_028707635.1 Negativicutes bacterium | reverse complement strand
GTATATTTTATATCGGGACAAGCGTACGCGTATGCGTGATGCACAATCGGATCTTATGTATGCTGTTGCTGATATTTTGGTAGAAACAAGTCGGGAAAACGCTAATGTTTCTAATTCGCCTTCGGCAAAGATGCTGCAAATAGCCAGTGCGGCCAGCAAGGCTTATTATTTAAACAGGCTAATTCCCGAGCCTATGGCTTCAGCCCATGTTAAGGGTGATATTCATATTCATGATCTTGATTTTTATGGTAAAACCCTTACGTGCGTACAAATTCCGCTAGGAAAACTTTTAGACTCAGGATTTAATAATGGTCATGGCTTTATCAGACCGCCTAAACGGCCGGGGTCAGCTACTGCTTTGGCTGCCATCATCTTGCAGAGTTCACAGAACGATATGCATGGCGGACAATCGTTTGCTTTTTTCGATCGCGATATTGCTCCGTTTATGGCCAAAGCCAGTGAAGAAGAAGTATATCAGGCAATGGAAGCCTTAATATATAATTTAAATAGCATGCACAGCCGAGCAGGAGCCCAGGTTCCTTTTTCCAGTCTTAATCTAGGTGCAGATACAACGCCTACAGGCCGGATGGTTACAAAAAACTTGCTTTTGGCTTATGAAAAGGGCTTGGGTCGCGGCGAAAATCCAATTTTTCCTAATATTATATTCCGGGTCAAAGAAGGAATTAATCTAAATCCGGGTGATCCTAACTATGACTTGTTTAAATTAGCTATCCGTGTGGCCGCTCAACGCTTAAATCCGACATTTAGTTTTATGGATGCTTCGTTTAATAAACAATTTGGCGACCAGGTAAGTTATATGGGTTGCCGGACAAGAACTATCACTAATAAGTGCGGACCAGAAGTTACTGACGGCCGTGGAAACTTAAGTTTCACTACAATTAATTTACCGCGCTTGGCAATAAAAGCAGAACGCAACTTGATGAAGTTTTATCAGAGTCTTTCTGATATTATTGATCTTACATGCAATCAGTTATACCATCGTTATCAAGTTCAAAGCAAATTAAAGGTTAGAGATATGCCTTTCTTGATGGGACAAGGTCTTTACTTAGATTCGGAGAAGCTTTCGCCTGACGATGATATTGCGGATGTTATTAAACATGGGACTTTGTCGGTAGGATTTATTGGTTTGGCTGAAACCCTTACAGCCCTGACTGGTTATCATCATGGTGAGAACGAGGAGTCGCAGGCCTTGGGTGAGGAAATTATTGCCTTTATGCGTAATAAGGTCGACAAAGCAGCTGATCGATATAATTTAAATTATACTTTGCTGGCCACGCCTGCCGAGGGATTATCCGGTCGATTTATAAAAATGGACAAGCGAGAATATGGTTTGATTGCCGGTGTTACTGATAAAGAATTTTATACTAATTCATTTCACGTTCCTGTTGACTATCCCATAAGCGTTTTTGAAAAAGTTAAACTCGAGGGTGTTTATCATAAGTATACCAATGCCGGCCATATAAGCTATATTGAGTTTGGTTCACCTCCGGTTAATAATCTTGGAGCGATAGAAGAGATTATTCGTTATATGAAAGAGTGTGACTTTGGCTATGCTGGCATCAATTTTCCGGTTGACTTTTGCGAGAAATGTGGATATTTAGGAGTCATTGATAGTGATAGTTGTCCTATGTGCCAAACTACTGCAATTAGACGCGTTCGCCGTATTACCGGATACTTAAGTACAGTGGACCGTTTTAATGATGCAAAACAGTCGGAATTGCATAATCGTGTAGCGCATGTATAAAGTTATTATGGTAGAGGAAGTCGGAAAATGATTAGATATTCAGATATAATTAGTGAATCTGTCGTTGATGGACAGGGCATCAGAGTGGCTGCCTTTTTACAAGGCTGTCCGCGACATTGCAATGGTTGTCATAATCCAGAGCTTTTACCCATGGTGGGTGGAATCGAAGCAGGGGAAAAGGAGTTTGCAGAGCTTATTCTAAGCAAAATTACCCCTCTCCACAAAGGAATTACTTTTAGTGGAGGAGACCCGTTGGTACAGGCAGAAGCATTGCTTAAGGTTATATTCCTCGTTAAACGGAAGAATCCGAAACTTGATATTTGGGTGTATACTGGATTTACATTTGAAGAAATAATGGATTTGCCTGTTCTGAGTGTGATCGATTTCCTCGTGGATGGACCTTTTGTTGCGGCGCAAAAGGACTTGCGTCTCCCTTTTCGAGGGTCAACTAATCAAAGAATTATTGATGTTTCCCGCTCTTTGACAACCGGACGGGTTGTTGAACTCGAGATAAATGATGGCTATTCAAAAGCTGTATAGTTAGCGGCAAAGAACTCGGACTCACAAGAGTTCGAGTTCTTATGATAGTCGTGACCAAAAGATGAGTGAGGTTGCTTATGCATGACTATTGTGTAATTCCTAATAATTTAAAGGTGTTTGAGAACTTTATTGTAAATTTACCTGTCGGGGAAGAAGATAAGTTGCTAATCAAAAAGTCCCGAATCATTAAAGTCAAGGTAAATACAGAGATTAATGCTTGGACGATTTATCTCAAATCACCTGTCCAAATCCCTAAAAAGTTAACTGATTTGATTCGCCTTAATCTCTGTCAATGCTGTGGTTTGTCGGATGTGGCTTTTATCCAGCAGGTCAAATCGTTAACGAAGTATTTAAGAAATGAATGGCCGAGTTTTGTCAGGCAGGTTGCGATAGACAATCCGGCTATTCAGCACCTGCTTGAAACTGCAAAATGGAGCTTTGTCGATGAAACCTTAACTATCGAGATTGTGGGGGCGCTATCGTCCGAACTAATGCAGACGTATGGAGTGCTAGACAATATAAAGCGGTTCATCTTAGAAGAGTTTGGTCGTACATGCGAGGTTCACTGTGTAGTATGCTGCTTGGAGGATGATGGGCTATGTGATGATGATCTATTAACGCCAGAATATCTTGATGCTATTAGTGAATCAAAAGTGACTTCCGATAAGAAACCAGCTCGCAAAAATCCGCTTCTCTTCGGTCGTACGATAAAAGCTCAGCCCCAGCCCATTTCTTTGATTCAAGATGAAGGGCGTAATATTGTTGTAGAGGGACAAATATCATCATTTGAAGTTCGGGAATTGAGAACCGGTCGTTTTCTTCTAACTTTTGACATAAGTGATTCATCGGATGGAATCGGCGGTAAGGTGTTCTTCGAGGAGAAGGCGCAGTTTGATAAGGTTTCAGCGGCAATGAGTGCAGGTATGACTGTTAAAGTTAAAGGTACTGTGCAATTTGATAAGTTTGCCAATAATGATTTGGTTATGTTTGCCGATAGCATGTGTGTAATGGAAAAACCAATGCGAATGGATACTGCTGAAAGTAAGCGGATTGAGCTGCATGCCCACACTCAGATGAGCAACATGGATGCAGTTGTCTCGACAAAAAAGCTGATTTCTACAGCTGCCAAATGGGGACATTCTGCTATTGCTATTACTGACCATGGTGTTGTCCAGGCTTTTCCGGAAGCACATGATGTAGCCGAAAAAGTAGGAATAAAAGTGATTTATGGTATGGAAGGATATTTGTTTGATAGTGATATTAATCAGGCTCGTCATATTATTATTCTTGCAAAAAATGAAATTGGCCTAAGGAACTTATACCGCCTTGTTTCAATAGCTCATTTGAAATATCTTCACCGGACCCCACGGATTCCACGCAAAATCCTTCTTGAGTATCGCGAAGGACTTATATTGGGCTCCGCCTGTGAGGCAGGAGAGCTCATTCACGCTATCGTTAATGGTGCTAGCGAGGAAGAGTTAGTCCGGATAGCCCAGTTTTATGATTATCTCGAGATTCAGCCAATAGGAAATAATGCGTTTTTGGTGAGGGAAGGTAAAGTCGCCGATGATGATGGTTTACGCGCGATTAATAAAAAAGTCTGCGACATAGGCGGAAGGCTTGGCAAACTAGTGGTTGCGACTGGCGATGTGCATTTCTTAAATCCTGAAGATGAGGTTTATCGGCGTATACTGATGGCTGGTAAAGGGTACAGCGACGCTGATAACCAACCACCCCTTTATCTTAGGACAACTGACGAGATGTTAGGGGAGTTTTCTTATCTGGGTAGAGAAAAGGCGCATGAGGTTGTAGTTGAGAATCCCCAGCTTATTAACGAACTCATTAGTAGATTTAAACCAATTCCTGATGAACTTTATTCACCTCAAATTCCTGGTGCTGAAGAACAAATTCGTTCAATGTCGTATAAAAGAGCTGAACAATTATATGGCAATCCGTTGCCCGAAATCGTCGCTTCCCGTCTAAAGAACGAGTTAGACTCGATCATAAATCACGGTTTTGCTGTTTTATACTTAATTGCTCATAAGCTGGTAAAAAAGTCGCTTGATGATGGCTATTTGGTTGGGTCTCGAGGTTCTGTCGGATCGTCTTTTGTAGCAACAATGACTAACATAACGGAAGTTAATCCATTGCCGCCGCATTGGCTCTGTCCTAATTGTAAGCAGTCTGAGTTTGTAACTGACGGAAGCTATGGGGGAGGATATGATTTACCCAACAAAGACTGCCCGGGCTGCCAAACTGAAATGACAAAGAATGGTCATGATATTCCATTTGCTGTTTTCATGGGCTTTCATGGTGACAAAGTCCCTGATATCGACTTGAATTTTTCCGGTGACTATCAACCAGTCGCTCATAAGTATACAGAAGAATTATTTGGTCGCGATAATGTTTTTAGGGCAGGGACTATTGCTACTATTGCAGATAAAACAGCCTATGGATATGTTAAAAATTATTTCACAGAAAAAGGTCAAAATCCAAGGAATGCATATATAAATAGTCTTGTAACTGGGTGTACTGGTGTTAAGCGCACTACCGGACAGCATCCAGGGGGTATAATGGTTGTGCCGCGCGATATGGATGTTCATCATTTTACACCCATACAGCGCCCAGCAGATGATAAAAATTCTTCAACGGTAACTACACACTTTGACTATCACTCAATCAGCAGTCGATTAGTTAAACTTGATATTCTCGGCCATGACGACCCTACAGTGATAAAGATGCTTGAAGATTTGACCAGTCTAGATGCAAAAACAATCCCGTTTGATGATGCTGAAACCATGAGCTTGTTTTCGTCAACTGCAGCCCTAGGGATAACCCCTAGCCAGTTGGGTAGCAAAGTGGGGACGTTTGGTATCCCTGAATTTGGAACCAAATTTGTTCGGCAAATGTTAGAAGATACCACGCCAAAAACCTTTAGTGAATTAGTCCGTATCAGTGGCTTTTCACATGGTACTGATGTATGGCTTAATAATGCGCAAGACTTGATAAAGGCTGGGACCGCAAAGTTATCAGAGGCAATCTCGGCCCGCGATGACATTATGATATATCTTATTCATAAAGGTGTAGAACCGCAGTTAGCCTTTAAAATCATGGAATGTGTGCGAAAGGGCAAAGGTATTAAGTCAGAAGATGTTGGAAAAATTCGTAAGAATGGTGTACCAGAGTGGTACATTGAATCTTGTCAAAAAATTAAATATATGTTTCCTAAAGCCCATGCAGTAGCCTATGTTATGATGGCTTTTCGCATTGCCTATTGCAAAGTGCATTATCCGCTTGCTTTTTATGCCTCGTATTTTAGCGTGCGAGCTACCGAGTTTGATGCTGACCTTATTATTAAAGGTGAAGCAGCCTTGCGCAGCAAGATCGCTGAGCTTGAGCAAAAAGGTAATAACATGACGGCTAAGGAGAAAGGACTTCAGACCATAGCTGAAATGGCGTTAGAAATGTACTTACGGGGTTTTGTCTTTCACAATGTTGATTTATACGCATCGGATGCTACAAAGTTTATGATTGTTGAGAATGGTCTATTGCCACCGCTAGCAGCTCTGCAAGGTCTTGGTGATACAGCAGCCCGTAATATAGTTGAAGCTAGAAAGAGACGGCATTTTTCGTCAGTAGAAGATCTGAGGGCTGGTAGCCGTGTTTCGAAGACAGTAATTGATATATTAAAAGGCCATGGCTGTTTAAATGATTTGCCGGAAACCGATCAAATGATGCTATTTGGATGAATATCGTCCTGAAGTTTCTGTTGTAAAAAGAAACTTAAAGTGATATAATAAATATATTAATTGGGTGCAAGCATTTGTAGAGTGGGTGAACTAACCCACTCTTTATCTTATTATTGGTTTTTAATGCCAAATATAGGTATAGCTACGCGTATTGTTAGGTAACAATAAGGTTGATTGTTATTTTAAGTAAGGGAGGGACTGCGGTGTCCAAAGAAAAAATCGAAAATCTAGTTGAACAACTGGTTTTAGATATTATTCATGGTAGTGATCTGGAAGTGGTGGATGTCGAGTTTATTAAGGAACGCGATTGGTATTTACGGGTTTATTTGGATAAGGACGGTGGCGTTGAACTCGATGATTGCCAAACCGTTAGCGAAAAGCTTGAAAAGAAACTTGATGAAATAGATCCAATTAAAGAAAGCTATTATTTAGAAGTATCTTCGCCAGGTCTTGATCGTGCCTTAAGGAAAGAGCGGGATTTTGTTCGACATATTGGCGATAAAGTGGAAATTAGTACTTTTGTTCCAATTAACGGACAAAAAAGCCTTATTGGTATACTTCGAGGTTTGCATAATGGAGATATTGAGCTTGATGTAGATGGAGCCATCATGAAGGTGTCCAGAGATAAAGCTTCGCAGATACGGTTACATATTGATTTTTGATAAAAACAAATAGAATATAAAATTGAATAGGGGGAATTTATTGTGAACGCGGAATTTATGCAGGCCTTTGAGCAATTGGGAAAAGAAAAAGGCATTGCGCCGGAAGTGTTGTTTGATGCAATTGAAGCTGCACTCATTTCAGCCTATAAGCGAAATTTTGGTTCGGCACAAAATGTTAGGGTTTCGCTTGAGAGAAGCACAGGCGAGATCCACGTTTATGCCCGGAAAAATGTTGTAGAAGCAGTAACTGATTCAAGACTCGAAATGGATTTAGAAGAAGCAAGGGTTCAGGATATTCGCTATGAATTAGGGGATATTGTTGAGATAGAGGTTACTCCAAAGGATTTTGGACGTATAGCGGCACAGACTGCTAAGCAGGTAGTTGTACAGCGTATTCGCGAAGCCGAGCGGGGCATTATTTATGAAGAATTCTCAAATCGTGAAAGTGATATTCTTACCGGTATAGTACAGCGTATTGAGCAAAAAAATGTTTTTATTGACTTAGGCAAGGCCGAAGCAATATTAGCTCCTTCTGAACAAATAAATGGTGAAGCTTATAGGCATGGTGATCGCGTAAAAACATATATCATTGAAGTTAAGAAAACGACTAAAGGTCCTCAAATCCTGGTGTCGCGTACTCATCCTGGCTTATTAAAACGACTCTTTGAATTAGAAGTACCGGAAATTCATGATGGAGTTGTTGAAATAAAATCGGTAGCACGCGAACCGGGATTACGCTCTAAGATTGCTGTATACTCGAGAGATGAAAATGTAGATCCAGTCGGTGCATGCGTCGGTCATAAAGGCATGAGAGTACAAGCTATTGTCAATGAATTAAAAGGTGAAAAGATTGATATAGTAAAATGGAATGCTGATCCAGTTAAGTATATTGCCAATGCTTTAAGTCCGGCCAAGGTTGTAGCAGTAGATGTTAACGAGATTGAGAAGATTTCTAAAGTCATAGTACCTGACTATCAGTTATCACTGGCTATTGGCAAGGAAGGGCAAAATGCTCGACTTGCTGCCAAATTAACTGGTTGGAAAATAGATATCAAGAGTGAAACCCAAGCTTATTCCGCTGAATAGGGGGGCTGAAAGTGAAACAAAGAAAAATCCCACAGCGTATGTGCGTTGGGTGCCAGGAGATGAAGACCAAGAAAGAACTTTTAAGAGTTGTTCGAACTCCCGACGGTGATGTTCTTATTGATTCTACCGGGAAAAAGGCAGGCCGGGGTGCTTATATTTGCTCTAATGGGGTCTGTTTTGCTAAAGCCTACAAGGAAAAACGATTAGAGCGTGCGTTGAAACAGGAAATAGCACCACAGGTATATGAACAACTTCGCGAAGGCCTAAGCGATGGATAATCGCAAGTTTCTATCAATGCTTGGGTTAGCTATGAAAGCAAGAAAGGTAGTTTCCGGTGAAGTTGCTGTAGAAACCGCCGTTAAAGCGGGTAAAGCAAAACTTGTTATCATTGCAGAAGATGCTTCGGAAAATACAAAAAAGAATTATCGTGATATGGCTCATTACTATAAAGTTCCTGTATATGAAGGTGTGCCAAAAGCAGATTTGGGATTGGCAATTGGTAAGGCGAGCCGGGCGGCAATAGCTGTGCTTGACGATGGATTTAGCAAGTTAATTCTCAAAGGATTGTCGGATAAAACTATGAGAGAGTAAGAAAATTGGGGGTGGATCAATGTCGAAATTTAGGATATATGAATTAGCTAAAGAGTTTAATACCACTAGTAAAGTGATAATAGACATACTAGACCGCAACAGTGTATCGGCAAAGAATCATATGAGTTGTGTTGACGATGATGCCAAAGCAATAATTAATAGGACATTTGCACATAAAAATACAGAACCGGAAAAAGGCAAGACTCAAATATCTCCACGTCAGAGTAGCTCTAATCAGCAGCAAGAACGGCAGTTGCCAAATCAACAAAACCAGGCCAATCGTTCGCAATTTGATCAGCAACGGTCGTTTAATAGCCAAGCTTCAAGACCATTGCAAAGTAATCAAACGAGTCAAAATAG
>JAQWAQ010000018.1 GCA_028707635.1 Negativicutes bacterium | reverse complement strand
TCGGTAACCTTAAGTGATTGCTTACTATAATGACCATTTGGCGGTCTGATTAAGGTTGCATCCACGCCAGTGACCTCTTTAATTAATTTGTGTGATTTTTGTATATCCTCCTGCACCCATTCGG
Source organism: Negativicutes bacterium (assembly GCA_028707635.1). Lineage (GTDB taxonomy): Bacteria > Bacillota > Negativicutes > JAAYSF01 > JAAYSF01 > STF2-20. The sequence continues at coordinate 35,061 of JAQWAQ010000018.1, read as the reverse complement.
CGGTCATATCACCATAGTTTTCATGACGGTAGCCGTGACTGGCGATTTCATGTCCATCGGCAACCATCCGTTGAGCTACCTCCGCGTACTTTTGAGCCCAAGGGCCCATAATAAAAAAAGTGACTTTCGTATTATTCTGCTGCAAAGTGTCAAGAATCGAAGGCGTAAACTTATTGCCCCAAGAATGATCAAAGGTAAGAGCTACTACTTTTTGGTCAGTACGCGTTCCGGCAATCGCAATGGGTCCGGCGTTGATCATATCAGCGACTTGAACATAGAGTGTTCCAATAGCAAACAGACCAATAATACTGTAAAAAATGTGACGATGATTAAAAAACCGTCTTAAATTTATAATCACATAAAATACCCCCTTCCGCATAAATGAGACTGATCACCATACCGACAAAGGCCGGCAGTGGGCATCCATTAGTATCTATGCGGAAGAGGATTAGTTTATGAAAGCCAACGCATATATGGATATTTTTTCATGACGTAAATAATCATTTTATCTGAAAAATAATAAGCTAAGCGAAGTGTTGCAACTAATGTTCCTGCTGTAATCCACCATAATAATTCACTTTGCCGAATCCAAGCAGGTATCAACAAAGCAGCAGCTAACATAACAATGACAAAAGATAAGGATAGTGGAATTAATGTTTGGACAACGCCAAAACCCATTCTACTATATAACTTGGTTAAAAAGTTTTCTTTTTGGTCTGCAAAAAACTCCTTTAGACTGTCAAATTTAGCCTCTCCCCAAGCTTTATCATCTGTACTAATAGTCAAAACGCCACCGCAAGGATTAAAATTTTTATAAATAATACCAACTACACCCTTGTCCGGAATTTCCGCTACGATATGCAGACTATAAATTCGTGGTAAGGACTCCAATAATTCCAGCAATTCTTCCCAATCAGTAATATTCTGTTCGGGACGATCTTCTTGCATACCTAAGAGATCACCACTTGTCCCAACTTTGACCAACCAGGCAATTTCACCATCCTGGCTCAGGTTGTCCCATAATTCAATCAAGAACTCCCTGCTAAATGTTACGGCAGGTAATGGACCTCGTTTTACAATATCGTTTGCCAAATTCCTGTCCCCCTATTAAACTTATCTGATCAAAAATAAACTCAAATAAAAATAAAACCCCTCTTATATTATAGAAGGGGTTTGGAAAAAAATCTAGTCTATTTAATAACTGGTTTACATCATGCCGCCCTTAACACTTCTAGCTTGAACAAGTGGTAAAGGCGAACGCGATTATTTTGTTTTATTGAATGCCTCCAATTCTAAGATTGCTTTTTCAAACATATCCCGAGTAATCTTGTACGGGCTGACTACGATGTCGTTTACGCTGGCCGCTTTATCCAACACTGACGCCAAGTCGGCCACAGTTATGCCAAAATCAGCTAGCTTTGTGGGTAAGCCAATGGATTTACTGAAAGCGAAAATCTTTTCCCGTTCTTCAGATTGGTTGTCCATCGTCAACATTACCAGTACGCCATAGGAAACATTTTCTCCATGAAGATGGTTCTTTTCCACTTTCTCCAAGGTCGTCAAGCCATAAGCCGTAGCATGAGCAATCGAACTGTTGTAATCCATATCCACCAGGTTAGATACCAAACCTGTGCTCACAATGATGTTCAACACTACTTGGTCGAACGCATATGAACCTTTTTTCGCCTTATTCGCATCCATTGCTTCCTTGCCATAGCGGACAAGCGGCTCTACACACATGCCACTAATCATGAGACCCATTGCGTTGAAATGTTCTAGCTCGCGGCCCCGCCCCGAGAAGGTCGGTTCATAATATTTCGCCAAGGTATCCCCTATGCCAGCCCAGAGATATTGGCTTGGCGATTCCACTATAATACGGGTATTTATAAAGCAATGCACTGGGGGTGCCGCATAAATACGAACGTTACGATAAGTATGGTCAGGATGATATACGGCCGAAATTGCCGATGTAGCTGCGCAGGTAGCCGCAATGGTCGGAAAAGTGAAAACCGGTTTACCCAGATCATCCCCGACAATTTTAACGGTGTCAATAGCCTTGCCACCACCCACGGCAAAAATCATGTCAGCTTCCTGCACCGCGGTGTTTTCACACAAAATTGCTGCTCCTTCAAAAGATGCTTCATTACCGTATAATACAAACTCATTTATAGAGATATTGGAACCGGCAATACCAGCCAACAAACTCTCTTTTGCCTTAGACATAGCCGTCTGACCACCAATAACTACCGCTGTTTTACCGTATAAGCCACAAATACCCGGTACCTTTTTGTATACCTCATCATCTCCAATACTGTAACAAGGTAAAAATACACTGTAATTTTCCATAATTTTATCCTCCTTTAATATCAAAAGCCCCTTCGACGCCGATTGGCGTCAAAGGGGCGTATATACGCGGTACCACCCTAACTTTATTACTTAGTGCTTTCACAACCTCGGTAACGGCGAGTTCCGTCTTAAGCTACCAAAACCACAGCTCACTTAAGAAGTTCATAGTTGATAAAACATAATACTATTTGTATCGGATTTCAGCTATCCCGACTCTCTGTGACAAAATCTCGTACCACATTACACTAATCATTACTTTTTTCATAATAATATTATTTTTTGTAACTATATAGTATCAAATTTTGCGCATCACTGTCAATAAGCATTTTTCACGAATAAAGGCATATCCAATGTCACCAAAACAAAAAAGAGGCCGCCCACAAGTTCGATCTCCTTATGGACAACCTCTAATTTTTTTGCTTAAATCGGGTGACAAAATGGTAACATTCTCAGCTTGCTAACATTTTAACCCGCGAAACCACTGGGTTCACGGCACTGATTACATCATGCCGCCCATGCCACCCATACCGCCCATTCCGCCCATTGCAGCGGCTGCAGCAGCACCGTTATCTTTTTCTGGTTTGTCAGCAACTAAAGTTTCAGTGGTTAATACCATAGCCGCAATGCTAGCTGCGTTTTGCAGAGCAGAACGGGTAACTTTAGCCGGATCAACAATACCGCAAGCAATCATATCAACATATTCTTCAGTCAAAGCATTGAAGCCTTTACCTTTACCAGCCCGCTTAACGTTTTCTACGACAACCGAACCTTCAAGTCCAGCATTGTTAGCGATTTGACGAACAGGTTCTTCAATCGCGCGTCTAACGATTTGAACGCCGGTCTTTTCATCACCAACTAGTTTTAAGTCCGCAAGAGCACTTTGCACATCAAGGAATGTAGTACCGCCGCCCGCAACGATACCTTCTTCAACTGCAGCGCGAGTAGCGTTAAGAGCATCTTCGATACGCAGTTTTTTCTCTTTTAGTTCAACTTCAGTAGCTGCACCAACCTGAATTACAGCTACGCCGCCAGCCAACTTGGCCAAACGTTCTTGAAGTTTTTCTTTATCAAAATCAGAAGTAGTTTCTTCGATTTGGGCTTTAAGTTGAGCAACACGGGCTTTGATTTCTTCAGCAGCCCCTGCACCGTCTACAATAGTAGTTTCTTCTTTAGATACACGGATTTGACGAGCCCGGCCAAGATCGGAAACATCAACACTATCTAATTTGCGGCCAAGGTCTTCACTAATTACAGTGCCACCGGTGAGAATGGAGATGTCTTCGAGCATCGCTTTGCGACGATCACCAAAACCAGGAGCCTTTACTGCAACAGCGCGGAAGGTACCACGAAGTTTATTTACAACTAGGGTTGCAAGAGCTTCGCCTTCTACATCTTCAGCAATGATAAGAAGTTCTTTACCTTGTTGAACAACCTTCTCCAATACAGGCAGCAGGTCGGCAATAGCGCCAATCTTGCGATCTGTGATGAGGATGTATGGGTCGTTTAACACAGCTTCCATCTTATCAGTGTCAGTAATCATGTAAGGGGAGATGTAGCCGCGGTCAAATTGCATACCTTCAACAACATCAAGACTTGTTCCCATACCTTTGGATTCTTCAACAGTAATTACGCCGTCTTTACCGACTTTCTCCATAGCTTCAGCAATCAAAGTACCGATTTCTTCGTCACCAGCTGAAATTGAGGCAACTTGAGCAATCGCATCTTTGCCTTCAACCTTTTTGGAACTTTTCTTGATTTCTTCAACAAGAGTATTTACAGCTTTATGAATGCCTTTTTTAAGAATCATCGGATTCGCACCAGCAGCTACGTTACGCATACCTTCGCGGATCATTGCCTGGGCCAAAAGAGTAGCGGTCGTGGTACCGTCGCCGGCAACATCATTTGTCTTGATAGCTACTTCTTTAACTAACTGTGCTCCCATATTTTCAAACGGATCTTCTAAATCAATATCGCGGGCAATGGTTACACCATCGTTAGTAATTGCCGGTGCACCAAACTTCTTATCTAATACAACATTACGACCTTTAGGTCCAAGTGTAACTTTAACAGCATTTGCCAGGGCATTCACGCCTCTTTCTAGCGCGCGGCGTGCTTCTTCGTCAAATAAAATTTGCTTAGCCATTTATGTATACCTCCCAATATTTTTTAGTTGTTATTACTCAACAATTGCCAAAATATCTCTTTCGCTAACGATGAGATATTCTTGACCGTCAAATTTTACTTCAGTACCAGCATACTTGGAGAAAATGATTTTGTCGCCTGCTTTTACATCAAGAGCAACGCGTTGACCATTCTCAAGCACTTTGCCAGTTCCAACAGCAACAACCTCGCCTTGCTGTGGTTTTTCTTTTGCAGTATCCGGAAGTACGATCCCACTTTTTGTTGTGGTTTCTCCTTCGAGAACTTTAATAACTACTCTGTCGCCCAATGGCTTAATCATGAAAGAAACCTCCCTTTATACTAATGCTAAATTTAGTTGAATTGTTAGCACTCTCTTGCCGTGAGTGCTAATTACATATTTTATGATATAAAATCCAGGGGTAAAAATCAAGTCCCTTAAACAAAAAAAAGTGCTTTTCTGGGAAAATATTTATTAATTATCAGGTTTAATACTCCTATTTTCCCCTTTTACTCCTGTTATATGCATTTTTTAGATAATATGGCTAAATTTTCCTTGTAGCTGCAGTAATGATCGCCTCGGCTACCTCACGGATTGATTTACGCTTACTCATACTGTATTGCTGAATCCGGCGGAAGGCTTCACTTTCTGATAAATTATGAGCGTCCATTAAAATTCCTTTTGCCCGATCAAGAATTTTACGGGATTCAAGCGATTGCTTAACCGCATCAAGTTCGCGCTCCAGATCAGCGAATTCTTGAAACCTCGAAACAGCAATCTCAATTGCCGGAAACAAATTAGCCTCTTTAACAGGTTTTACAAGATAGGCCAATACCCCGGAGTCTTTTGCCTTTTCCACAATTTCTTTTTGGCTGAAGGCAGTTAGCAGCAAAACCGGTGCTATTTTTTCATTAGCGATGATCTTTGCCGCGGTAATCCCATCCATCTCCGGCATTTTTATATCCATTATGACTAATTCTGGACGGTATTTTCGTGCGAGTTCAACTGCTTTTCGCCCATCGATCGCTTCACCAACCACAGTGTGGCCAGCTTCCTCGAGAATTTCCTTTAAATCCATCCGGATAATTGATTCATTGTCAGCAATAACAATGCGTAAAGATTCCATTTAATTCACTCCTTGCTTACGCGCTATGGTAATTAAGGCATGTGTTCCTTTGTTTCCATAAAGCCGAAAAATACCGCCAACATCATTTTCAATTAATGTTCGCACAATCTGGAGACCAAGGCTCTTACATGAGTCTATGCTGAACTCATCTGAAATACCAATGCCGTTATCATATATCTCAATTTCATAAACATCCGGGAGTGTTCTTATATCAACTCCGATAAGTCCTTCGCGGCGCCCCACAAAGCCATGTTCAATTGAATTTTGAACAAGTTCGTTGATGACAAGAGCTAAACTGCTGGCTTGTTCAGAAGGCAATATAATCGTCTGCCCTTTAAAAACAGCTTGCAGATTAAAATCCGGTTCAAGCATATTTTGACTTACCATATCGAGAATACTGCGGGCCACTTCTGCTACATCAATAAATTCCGCATCCTGTTGCGATAAGAATTCATGAACCACTGAAATACTCAATATTCTGTTAACACTTTCCCTAAGTGCCGCTTTGACTTCAGCTGACTTAGTACGCCTGGCCTGGAGTCTTAAAAGACTGGCAATTGTTTGAAGATTATTCTTCACCCGATGATGAATTTCCTGGATAACTGCTGACTTGATCAGAATCTCTTTTTCTTTTTTCTTAAGCTCGGTAATATCTGAAATAATTAAAATAATGAGTACTGTCTGCCCGCTGTCGATAACAGGTATCGCTCGCTGCACCAGGGCGATATTACCAATATCATACTCGGCTTCACAGGGAGTTTTCGTCGAACTGGCTTTTTGCGCTAACCGCATATTCAGGTTTCGATCAAGAATCGTTTTACCAACAATCTTACTGATGCCGAACACCTTATAGATACTATCGGCAGGCGGGTTAGCATAGACAATTACACCCGCTGAATCAATGATAACCACGCCATCACTGGTTGATAGCGGCCTGTAATGTCTATTCTCAGCAGTTCGTTCTGTCGTCAATAAGCGATAGGCTGCATCCATCAGCATACGGTAACCCGCAGCCCTCGCTTCAGCCATACTTGTTTCAAAACTAAGAGCAGCAATAATACTACCATTTGCATCACGAATAGAAAATGTCTGCATGTCAATCCACATTCCAAGCGCCCATTCACGCTGGCCACTGATCGGCTTCCCGGTCAAAAGGGTCCGCCATAACAACGGTTCCTCGGCAGACTGTACGATTGAACCGATCAAATTAGGTTTATATTGAATAAAACTTGTGTTAGGATACGCCTGTGTCAAAATAACCAAGCTATCTTCTTCTTTTGCACTCTTCGCATATACAGTAACTTGGGCATGAGCCAAATCAGCAGCAAGTGGCAGTAAGCGGCTGATACTAATCATCATAGCGATCTGCCCAGAGCTCAACATCGTATTTTTGCGGCAAATTTCTTCAACAATGCTCAAAAAGGTCCGACCTCACTTTATCCCCAGTTTATCCACATTATCCACAAAGTTATCAACAGCAAATAGCAGGATTTTACTGTTCCGTGGGATTTTACCCACAAAATCCACATTTGTCAAATTGATCACTTTTCAACAACAACCTTCCTACCTTGCACCAAGCTTGAGTGATGGTACAGCATTCAGACGGAAATCAGCGATCTGACCTGCTTGATAGCGATAATAAGCCCGACAAGCAATCATTGCTGCATTATCAGTACAAAAAACCGGCTGTGGATAGTGGAGCTCAAGACCTTGGGTGTTGCATACTGTTAACAATTGTGTTTTTAATTCGCTATTAGCGGCTACACCACCTGCCAAGACAATTCGGCAGACATTGCAAGCTTTGGCTGCCTGGATGACTTTACTCACTAGCACTTCAACCACGGCAGCCTGAAAACTTGCTGCAACATCAGCATGGTTAACTGCTTCCCCACGCTGTGCAGCGCTATTTAAATAGTTAAGAACAGCCGACTTTAGGCCACTAAAGCTAAATTCGAGACTATCCTTCGTCGAAAGCGCCCGAGGAAAGTTTATCGCTTGTGGGTTACCCTCCTTGGACAATTTGTCGATCTGCGGCCCCCCCGGGTAAGGCAAATTCATCACTCTGGCTACCTTGTCGAAAGCTTCGCCTGCTGCATCATCACGCGTTTGCCCTAGCAACTCAAAATCATTGTAATTTTTTACATGGACAAGTGAGGTATGTCCCCCCGATACAACCAAGGCTACAAAGGGCGGCGCAAGATCAGGCCGACCTAAAAAATTAGCAAAAATGTGTCCTTCTAAATGATTAACGCCGACTAATGGAATATCGGCTCCAAATGACAACGCCTTGGCGGCCGAGACACCAACAAGCAGCGCCCCTACCAAACCAGGCCCATAAGTAACACCGATTGCCGAAAGATCCGACAGTTTCACACCAGCATCGCTAAGCGCCTGATGAATAACAGGCATAACATTCTCGATGTGTTTCCGGGAAGCAATTTCTGGAACGACACCACCGAATTTTTGATGCACAGGTACTTGTGAAGAAATAATATTAGATAAAACAGTCCGTCCATCTGCAATAACAGCAGCCGAAGTCTCGTCACAGCTCGTTTCGAGACCTAGAATTAAACATTGTTCTTTTTCTCCATTTTTACAAATTGTCAAAGCAAAACCCTCCATGTTGCTGCTATTATTTGCATGTATTTTAACATATTGATAGAGCCAAATTATTAATGGGCGATGATTAAAAGAGCGCCCGAAAGGAGGGAAACTATATGGCACGCTCGAGAAAACCAGTTAACCCTACAGCTGAAAACGCTCTTGATCGTATGAAATTCGAAATCGCTTCCGAGTTAGGTATTGCCGAGCGCGTACGTTCCCAGGGTTGGAGTACTATGACCTCGGCTGATTGCGGTCGTGTTGGTGGTCAAATGGTTCGCAGAATGATTGAGCAGTATGAATCGAATATCCAATAAATACCTTAAGGGGCGGCATGGCAGCCGCCCTAATTTTTATTATTTTCTCCCACTGTAACATCCTGATGAACAGGAGCATATTCTAAGATAACAATCACCCCAGCTGCGTAAGCAGCATTTTTTTTTACAATTATTGTCGCCACATAATAAGTGCATCTTCTTGATTATCGGTATAATAGCCCCGCCGCAGGCCGCATACTGTAAAGCCAAAACCTTTATACAGTTTTTGAGCTGCAGTGTTAGAAACCCTGACTTCAAGTGTCATCCTGATAGTGCCGCGGGAATTAGCCTGATGAATCATACTGGCAAACAATCTTTTCCCAAGTCCCTGCTCACGGTAGTCTGGCAATATTGCAACATTGGTTATATGAGCCTCATCCAAGACGATCCACATTCCTCCATAACCGATCATTAGGCCGTCCATCTCCATCACCAAATAGCAGGCCAAGTTATTACATACTTCAGCTTGAAAAGCTTCACGTGACCATGGCAAACTAAATGATTGATGCTCAATCGTTAAAACTGCGTCAATGTCTTCGGCCTGCATCGGCCTAATACAAATATCACTCATACACAAACTCCGTGTCGTTTCTCCCACAGTACTTCGGCTTCAGAACGGCGAATATAAAGAGGTTCCAACGTCATTGGGTCATGGTAAATTCCTTCACCATGCTTTTTTTGCGCAAGAAGTGCAACACTGGCCGCCCGAGGCATCACCACATGGGCGGCGGCGGCCATAGGATTAGACATTTCGCTTAACTTCTCGGAATTCATCACTGCCCCCTCGCCTAAAATCAGAGCAGGCTGATTTCCAGCCCCTAGTTCGGCCACGGCCTGATCAAAGCTGATAACCCTTGCCGGCATTACCTCGAGTAATTCTTTTTTCTCCCATCTGTATAACGCCTGATAGACATTGCCCTTTTGAGCATCTAACATGGGTGCTAGCAGTGCACCGGGCACCGGGCAATTATAAGCGAGAGCCTCAAGCGTCGAAACGCCGACAATCGGGATGGCGAGTGCGTATGCTAAAGCCTTGGCCGTTGCCAAACCGATTCGCAGGCCGGTGAATGAGCCAGGTCCGATACTAACAGCCACCAGCTTAAGGTCACACTTATGAACACCAGCCAGCGCCATAACCTGTTCAATATGCGGCATTAACATTTCAGAGTGCGTTTTTTTCGTCTGGACAGTTAACTCGGCAACAAGCTTTTCATTATGGACCAAAGCGACACTAGAGACTAGGGTCGCTGTATCTAAAGAAAGAATCATCGACTAATTTCAACTCCTCACAAAGCTGCTCATACCGCCGGCCCCGTGGCGTAAATACCAGCAGACGTTCATTACTATTCTCACCTGGCTTGATGTCAATCCATAGATAATCATCAGGCAATTCTTCCGGAAACTTATCTGGCCACTCGATAATGGCCACGCCACTGTCGCCAGCAGTATATTCATAGAAGCCAACATCAAGCAGTTGGCTGGAATCATCAAGCCGGTAAAGATCAAAATGGTATACCGGAAAACTTGCCGCGTAAACATTCAATATATTAAAAGTTGGACTTGTTACAGTCTCCTCGATATTTAAAGAGCTTGCCATCCCCTGCACGAAGACAGTTTTTCCAGCCCCCAGATTGCCAGCTAAACAAATAATATCCCCAACACCGACAAGCTTAGCCAACTGCGCCCCTACAGTGAAGGTTTCGTCAGGCGACTTGGTTGCAAATACATACATTCTGATGCCTCCTAGCGAAAATGATTATAGCCGCGCGGTTCTAAAGCAGTTCTATTTCCGTTACGGTCAATCAAAACTACTCCTGCTGCCTTTTCTACAACTTCTCCGATTGCGGTAAGCTGTACACCAATATCTTGATTGGCCAAAAGCCTGTATTGATCAGGTTTGATAGTGAAAAGCAATTGAAAATCCTCACCGCCATATAAAGCATAGTCAATAGCCTGCTTTTCGAATAGTCCAGCGGCCTGAATCATTTCCGGTGATAGCGGAATATCGGCTGCACGAATGATTAAGCCGATCCCGCTGGCTGATGCTATCTCATTGGCCTCACTCGCGAGACCATCGCTTATATCATCCATGCTGGTGGCTCCGTACTCGGCCAGAACCCGCCCCGCCTTAACCTGGGGGCGGGGCGTCAAGTGTGCAGTAACTAGCGGCCACGCAAAATCATAATCCTCCCAATTTCCCTTTGTCAACAAATCGAAACCTGCTGCTGAATTACCGATTGGTCCGGTAACAACAACAATATCACCAATCTGCGCTCCAGAACGCCTCACAAGATTTGTTGGTTCAACCTCGCCGGCCACAGTAACATTGATTACAAGTCCCTGCGGACTTGACACCGTATCACCGCCGATTATGTTCACACCGAATTCTCGACAGATTTCCTTCATTCCATCATACAAATTAGTGAGAAAATCCAATTGTGTATGCTTAGGAACAGCAATTGATATGACAGCATGCTTAGGGGTACCACCCATTGCAGCAATATCGCTCAAATTAACAGCAACAGCCTTATAGCCAAGCTGCCAAGGCGCAGTCGTCTCTAAAGCAAAGTGAACACCCTCAACAAGCATATCAGCTGTTAACAATTGAAGTTGGCGCGGCGTTGGCAACGTAACGGCAGCATCATCACCAATCCCAACCACGACACTGCTCGAATCAAAAATTGTATTATCCTTTAACAGATCGATTAAACCAAATTCACCAACTTGCTTTAATTCCATAGACACCACCATCATCAAATAATAATAAAAATACGTATTTTACATCTTCTTGCTTAGCCTAGCATTTCCTGCATTGCTATTATGCCTCGGCCAGAAAAAAAGTTGTATTAATAAGATAACCAATAAAAATGCAGCTGCTGGCATTAACCACAGCTGCATCCTTATTTTACTTTTTGATGATTTCTATCGAGCGACTTAAAGGCTCGCTAATATCAACATGACCTGATATCGTCTCAATAACCTTACCCTCTACAAGAATTTGCACCTTTTCAATCTCGGGGAATTCAGTAAGCGTATTAACGATTGCACCGACTAGCAGACGTTCGGAAGCCGAACCGCCAATATTGTTCTTAATGATCTTATCATTAAAATCAGCATAAGCAATACGATCTTTTATCGTCAGCTTCTTAAGTACCGTGTCTTTTGGAATAGGCGATACAACATTCTTGCTGTTTGGAGGCGATAACAAGAGTTCAAGAGCAGTTTTAGCAGGAGATTCGTTACGGGTAATTTGGTGAATTTCGGGAACTAAATATACAGCATCTAGTGTAGCTCGGTAAACTGTAATCTTAACAATATCAGCCTTTACTTCATTGCCATTCTGAGCAGTTTGGGGAGCTTTCTGAGTACTTTTAACACTATTACCACTTTGCATATCAGACGCAGGCAAACTGGATGCACAACCGGAAACCAGCATGGCTAAGGCCAGTATTAAGCAAAGCAAATACCTAGTAGTAGACCGCATTACCGCCCACCCCCATTTCTAGAAGCTTCCACAAAAAAGTTGTCAAGGCCTTGATAGATTCCCTGAGCCATCTTTTGCTGGAATTGTGGAGAGTTAAGCAGTTTTTCTTCATCCGGATTGGTAATAAAAGCCATTTCAACGAGTGCAGCCGGCATTACCGAGCGCTTAACTACATAAAAATTAGCTGAATTTACGCGTCGGTCTGAAAGCTTACCTGCTTCAATGATATTGGTTTGAATATTTTTCGCCAGCAAGCCATCATACATTGACTTGCGGTAGTAAAACGTAGATGTTCCGCCAACCTCCGGTTTTGTAAACGCATCGGCATGAAGGCTGATAAAGACATCCGCCTTATTCTTTGCTGCCACAGTTGTTCTTGCTTTTAGCTCGTCCACCGCCGTCGCGCTTGCACCATAAACATCACGATCGCCTTGGCGAGTCATAACAACCTTAGCACCCGCTTTTTCCAATAAGGTCTGGAGTCTCTTAGCCACCGCCAGCGTCACCGTTTTTTCCTGACTGCCGCCTGGACCAATCGCCCCAGGATCGCTGCCGCCATGTCCAGGATCAAGCGCAATAACTTTGCCCTTTAAGCCAGCTGTGAAATTGTATACAATCGGTGGAGCTGGTTGTTTTATATCAACCACCAGCCGATATGGCTTGTCCGCTTTAATATCACGCGGCAAAGCGAAAATGCGGTAATCAGTCTCGTCAATCATATTTTCTAAATCTATAACTAACTTACTACTGCCATTCACTTGCATAAGCTTCACTTGGCTTGCTATTTTACCGTCCAGTTTTTGCTGCGAGCCGAGTTTTCCTAAGCTTGCCCCACCGACAGCCACCTCCAGACGAGGTACCGGCAGATCGTTAAGCACAGCTGTTCCTTTAATCGGCCCAGTTGCATCAATAACCATTCGTAATGTTACTTCGCCAGTAACGGCATCTTTATGTAGAGCGTAACGCACGTTTGTTATTTCGAGCTTAGAGAGGCCTTGCACCTTCGCAAGTGCTCTTTCACTCTTGAATACAGGAATTTGCACAGCTGGGGTTGATGAGAGCGCCTTATTGCTATTTGCAGGTGCTGCAAGCACCAGTTGCGGCAATAACAACAAAGCGAGGAGAAGACTTAGAATCATCCGATACATGAAGCACCCCCTTTAGTCGGACAAAGTGTTTTTGACGATAATTCGACTTATTTCACTCATTCGACCATAAACAGACAAATCCTGCAGGACAATAGTCTGAAAGTATAGGATATTATCAAAAAAACCAAGAAGTTAAACTTCCTGGTTTTTTCTCAATAGTTGACGTAATAAGTTGTCCGCTTCACTGCGTGCCATCTGGGTTGCTTCCCCATCAATAGCAATAGTTAGCTGCAAGATATCTCCTTCTTGTACGTCTTCCGGCAAGGCAGTCCGAGGCCAACTTACTGGAATTTCATCCTCACCGATTAAAAGTACAGCTATCTGTTCTTCAAACCGATCAATTACCGCTGTTAATCGCATTTTTATTTCTCCTTAGTAATATTGTAGTTCTGTCCGTCGCTTGTTATTGTAACCGTTCCATCAGTGTCGGTTCGGTATATTTGACTCTTTATAGCAGTATACCTTTTCATAACACTCGGATGGGGATGGTGATAATCATTGTCTTTACCAACAGAGATTATGATTGATTCCGGTGCTACCGCTTTCAAAAACGCTGGCGTTGAAGATGTGCTGCTGCCATGATGCCCGGCTTTTAATACATTACTTTTGAGTTCTGTTCCATAAGCTTTAAGGACACGACTTTCTCCTTCGCGTTCAACATCACTAGGCAATAACATTGAAAAATTACCATAAATTAATTTCAGAATAATGGCATTGTTATTTAGTTCTGAATTCGTTATCAATGGTTTTTCGGGAGCCATGAACTTAAGGATCACACCACCGCCAATGTCAATCTGACTTCCTGGATTAACAGTTTGAAATGAAATGTTCTTCTTTTGCACGGTCGTCAAATATTGACGATACAACGAGGTCGTAGTAGTAAGTCCGCTGTCAATAATTTGTTTGACTACAAAATTATTAAGAATGCCTGACATTCCTCCAAGATGATCAGCGTGGGGGTGTGTAATAATAACTTTGTCAATTGTAGTGATTCCTTCATTTTTTATGTAACTTATCAGTTTTTCACGTGTCGAAACATCACCAGTGTCGACTAAAACAACTTCATTCGCTGTCCGAATTAAAATTGAATCACCTTGACCAATATCAAACACTTTAATTTCAAGTGACTGCTGACCACTGTCCTGCTTACCTCTGTCCTGTCCTGTCGACGGTGCTGAACAACCTGCGGTTATTAATGCCAACATCATCACCAGGATTAAAAGCGAGTTTTGCCACTTTCGCCAAAATCTCATAATTCGCCTCCTAAGATTACTGCAATAAAAATATATGCCTTTACGATCAGAAAAGACTTAGCCTCGGCCAAGTCTTAAATCAAACGCTTATTTCTACAAACTAAAAATAGGCAGTCTTCTACCCATTATGATGAATCTATTAAAGTTGAATAAGACCTAGGCTAACTTTGACTGCTTCATCAACCTTATTCATGATATCGTCACCCAAATGTGTGACCTTTTCCTTAAGCCGGCGCTTGTCAATCGTGCGAAGTTGCTCAAGAAGAATGACTGAATCCTTCTCTAAATTGTATTGCTTCGCACTCACTTCAACATGGGTGGGTAACTTTGCCTTAGAAATTTGCGAGGTAATAGCCCCAACGATAACCGTTGGGCTATACTTGTTACCAACATCATTTTGAAGTACCAAAACAGGGCGATGCCCCCCCTGCTCTGATCCTACCACCGGATTTAAATTGGCATAATAAATATCCCCACGCTTAACGATCATGAGTTATTCACTCTCCGCCAGCAATGTAGGCATTTCAAACAAATCTGTGTCTATCAATAAGCCCTCTTCAGCTAATGCCAAATTAATAACTGCCATTTCTTGATATCCTCTTCGCATCATGTCACGTACTGCCTTGCGTTTACGGTCCTCAATATACAAACGCATCGCATCCCGTACAAATTGGCTGCGGCTAAGTTTTTCCATGGCAACAATACCATCAACTTCTTGCAACAAACTATTAGGGATACTAATCATAATACGCTTTAATTCTGCCACGCCTTCACCCCCGCCAACAGCCCCATGATTCTACACATGGTTAAATTATAGCTGTTCTTATATACCAATGTCAATTTTTTTATATACTATAAGTTTTGTATCCCAAGTATAGCGGCTGGCAAAGCCTCAACAACATCACCGGCAACAAGTCCAATTGTACCACGAGTCGCCGCCGCAATATCACCGGCTAATCCATGGATATGAACACCTGCTATAGCCGCTGCATGAGTGGTCATGCCTTGGGCAATAAGGCCGGCAATCACTCCGGTAAGTACATCACCTGTTCCCCCTGTAGCCATACCAGGATTGCCATTAGTATTTATATATACTTCACCATCAGGATATGCAATAATTGTCCTCGCTCCTTTTAATACGACAACAGCCCCCCATAATCCTGCTGCATGACGTGCTGTAGTAACGCAATCTTTGCTGACATCTTTTACCGATAACCCAGTAAGCCTTGCCATTTCACCCGGGTGAGGCGTCAAAATCGGTAAAGCTTTAGCCTGATTTAATATCTCGGTATGACCAACTAGAGCATTTAAGGCATCAGCATCAATCACTAATGGGCATTCAGCCTTCATGATTGTTTCGCGCACCAAAGCCATTGTTTCGTCCTGACGACCAAGGCCTGGCCCAATCGCTAAAACATCACTTTTTAAGGCCATCTCTTCAATATACGGTAAAGCTTTGCGGCCAATTGTCCTCCCCACTGTTTCGGGTAACGACCTTGTCATGACTTCTGTCAGTTTCGCCTCCATAATATCATTCAGGCTTTCCGCTGTTCCTAGCGTGACCAAACCAGCGCCTGTCCTTGAGGCAGCCATAGATGTTAAGGCAGCAGCCCCTGTCAAGCCTTGCGAACCAGCGATGACAGTTACCTTGCCTGTTGTTCCTTTATGAGCATCAGGCTGCCTGATTGCTAAAATCTCCTTTATACTGCCAGAAGTTATAATATTTTGTTTAATACTGTTATCTGTTAATAACTTAACCGGAATACCAATGTCGGCCATTATTAATTTCCCGACGCACCCCGCACCTGGGTATATTAAAAGGCCTGGCTTGGGCAGCCCAAGCGTAACCGTATAATCGGCCCGAACTGCACTTCCGCGAATTTGACCGGTATCGGCATCAATCCCCGTGGGAATATCAACTGCGACCTTTAGCTTGTCAGATTTATTGATAATTTCAACAGCTTGCGCTAAATCACCCGACACTTCACCCGTAAACCCTGTACCAAGCAAGGCATCAACCAGACATTCTGCAAATGTAGCAGCAATTTTTACCTTTTCCCAGTCACGGCTATGTGAAACCTCAATAACACTAATTCCCATCCGAATAATAATATCCAAATTTACTTTAGCATCACCGCTTATAGCTGACTTAACTCCTAACAAGAAAACTTTAATTTTAGCACCCTGGTTGAAAAGATGCCGGGCTACGACAAAGCCATCGCCACCATTATTCCCTTTACCGGCAAAAATACAAATCATTTTATTTTCTACTGTACCCAAAGTAGCTACTACTTGTCGCGCAGTTTCCACCCCAGCGTTCTCCATTAACACAGTACCGGGAATTCCAAAAGTCTTGATGACTATTTGATCAATTTTACGCATTTCAGCTGCCGTTGCTGCTTTCACTTGTTACGCCTCCCCATAATACTGCCTGCGCGGCAGCGTATTCACGTGCATGTGTTAGCGATATATGTATTGTTTTAACGCCCATTTCCTTGGCTAAATCCGCATAAAAACCCGTCAATGTTATTTTTGGACAACCGCGGCTATCATTTAAAATTTCAATCTCCTGCAGACTCCCGCCTGTGAGACCAGTACCAAACGCCTTTAGAACAGCCTCTTTTCCAGCAAATCGCGCTGCATAGGAAGCAGGTCGTTGAACCCCACGGCTATCACAATACTCTTGCTCCAATTTGGTAAACACCCGTTTTATAAATGCCGGCCGCGAAATAGCCTGCTTAATACGACTGATTTCGATGACATCTATTCCTACCCCAATAATCACTGTGGCCACCTCATGCTATGATATGCTAATCCTATTTTATCAGTATCAGACTTTGTTTACCAGTAAACCAACAAAAAACCTTGCCATCAGGCAAGGTTGAAAGAGTTTAACGAACAATAGGCGCTTCCTGCATTCTATAACTTCGCTGGATGAGCACTTCGACCCGGCGATTGTTGGCGCGTCCCTCTTCGGTGTCATTCACCATGACGGGTCGGTATTCACCATAGCCAATTGCACTAAACCGCTGGGGTTGAAGATTTTCTTGCGATAATAGAAGCTTCATAAAATTAAGGGCGCGTTTAGAGCTCAAATCCCAGTTTGAAGGAAATTCCCGAGTATTGATCGGTACATTATCAGTGTGTCCGGAAATAATGATTTGCTGTTGGAGAGGTGTTAACATTTTTGCTATCACTGCCCCAAACCGTCTGGATTCAGGCAAAAGTTCAGCCGTACCCGAGGGAAATAAAGCCGTATCCTTGATCCGTATCATCAAACCTTCTTCCGTCATGACAGTTTGCAAGTCACCAGTCAGGTTATTTTCCTGAATATATTTATCAAGAGTTCGCTTTACCTCAATCAGCTGAGTATTTTCTATCATATAGGCTTGATCTTTACCTTCACCTGCCAGCATAGGCATTGGTGCAGGTTGTCCATTGACGGGATTGGGATTTCCCTCAAGCATATACGGAGTACCGCTATGAAAAGCGGCATTAAAGGCCTGGGCAATTTGGTCAAACTTCTTTTGGTCAACCTGCGCTGATGCAAACAAAACAATAAACAGCGCCAGCAAAAGGGTCAATATGTCAGAATACGGCACAAGCCATGTTTCGTCCATATGTTCTTCTTCATGTTGCCGAAGATGACGCTTCCTTCTCCCCATTATACTTCCTCCGTTTTAGGTTTAAGCCCTGCCCGTTCACTTTGAGGAATAAATGCGATCAGTTTAGCTTCAATTGCTGTCGGAGAATCACCAGCTTGTAAGGAAAGAACTCCCTCAATCATCATTCGCATTAATTCGGCTTCTTTTTTTGATATAATTTTAAGCTTATTGGCAAAAGGATGCCACAAAACATACCCGGTAAAAATACCAAGCAGCGTCGCAACAAAAGCTGCGGCAATCGATTGCCCAAGCTGTTCCATGTCATCGAGATTTCCTAACGCGGCAATCAGCCCAACAACGGCGCCTAAAACACCAAGTGTAGGGGCATATGTACCAGCCTGTGTAAAAATCATCGCTCCATTGCGATGGCGCTCCTCCATATTTTGTATTTCGGCATCAAGCACATCACCGACAAAGTCAGGGTCAAGACCATCTATGACCATTGTTAGACCGTTACGTAAAAAAGGATCATTGATTTCATCAACCCGGCTTTCAAGTGCCAAGATACCTTCACGCCGTGCCGTTTGCGAAAGCCCTACAAACAATGGAACTAATTCTGCCTTCGACATCAATTGCTTTTGTTTAAACAACTGTTTTACTAGTTCCGGAAAGGCCTTTAGATTTTCCATTGGAAAGCCATTAAATAGGCAAGCAACTGTGCCAGCGATAATAATCAAAAACGCTGCAGGATTTAGCAAAATCGTCAAACTTGCTCCTTTGAGCACCATTCCGACACCAACCGCTACAAAACCAAGTGTAACACCAATTACTGTGGACTTTTCCAAAGTCAGGTCCCCCAATCCCATATTTCACAACTTTAAGCATAAATCGTCAAATTAGTATAAATATCCATGTAAAAGTTTATCACTTTTACACTCAAGTTGTCTACCTATTAAATGTTTTATATTTTAAATCAATTTAATATTTCCAGGGAAATATTTTGTAAATATCATCAGTATTTCCTTTTAACTCGTAATTTGCTAAAAGTGGCAAATTACGAGATTTTAATGTCATTATTTCTCAGACATACCTTTTAATAAATATCAACAAAATACTAACGAATATCCTTCTTGTGCACGTGCATTCGAAATACATCCATGGAAACATCTCTATCACAACTTTATTTAAACATTCATGAAACAAAGCGAGGTGTACAAGTTTGCGTATTTTGTTATGCCTGTTGCTTATTCTTTATGCCTGCACTGGGACATGCATGGCGCAGCAGGAAATACATATCAATATCCCTGCTTATATTTTAGAACTTGTAGATAGCGATAGCGGCAATATAATCAAACAGTATAATATCGCTGTCGGAACTCCTTATGAACAAACTCCTATTGGCACATTCAGCATCTTCTACAAAGAGAAAGAACCCACCTGGACACCTGGACTCAACTTCACTGATCGTAATCCTGTACCGCCCGGCCCCGACAACCCGCTTGGAACTCGCTGGATGGAATTCAAAAGAAATTATGGCATCCATGGTACCAATAAAGGCTGGGATATCAGCTATCCTGTTTCTGGCGGTTGCATAAGAATGCAGGATGCAGACGCTCGGGAGCTCTTTGATTTTGTGGATATAGGCACACCAGTTATCATTGGTTATGAAACTATGATAGTAAACGAAAAACTTGACGGATTATATCTTAAAGTGTACCCCGACATTTATAACAGGCAGACAAATCTTCCGGAACGCTTGCTTGAGCTTTATCAAAACTATAGGGATAAATATCAACAGCCAAGAGAACCACACATCCTTAAAACAGAATTTGATACGGCCTATGAGGTTAAAATCGCTGTACCATTGAAAAAATAATCAAAGAGGTTGTCCAGAAAGAATGGGGCAACCTCTTTGTGTTGAATAGCGCTATTAGACAAAATACTCTAACTTCGCTTGCGGAAAAGCGTCGCTAATTCGGTCTTGCATAAACTGTTTCATCTCGTCCATGGTCTCGCGCTGATAAATATACTTTCCGTAACCAAACTGCCCGTACTTATACTTACGCTCTTCCTCCTCCATCGGCAGCGCCGAATTAGGAAATACGCTGAGAATATTGGCTTTGGCCCGTTTAGTAAAACGGTGAGTTATAAGTTCGAAAGTAAGGTTGCCGCGAGCTGACTTTGGTAATTGGTCATCGAGCTCAGCAAACAGCTTACCGTATTCGTCGCGCCAACCAGAGAAGTAAAAAATTGGCGCAATTATGAAACCAAGCGGATATCCAGCTTGGGCAGCTTTAGCAGCCGCATTTACTCGTTGTTCCATTACCGGCGTATTATGCTCATAACTCCCGATAGCGGCATTTGCATTGAGGCTAAACCGAAATCTGGTATGTTCATGATGCTTGGTAGTCAAGAGTGAATCTATGTCGGTAAACTTTGTAACAAATCGAAACCGCCCTAGCTTTTGATTACCAAAAAACTCGATTGTTTGTTTCAATAGGCCTGTGAGATATTCTGTTGGTATTGGATCTGATGTCGCGGCCCCCTCAAAGATAGTAATATCAGGAGCCTTTTCCTCAATATACTCTTTCGTCCGATCAAGAATCTCATCAATGTTAACATAGACCCTAAGATAAGGCTTTTTCCCAAGCGTTGTCGCCAAATAACAATATTCACACATGCCAGGACAGCTAGTATTGAGTGGCAACTGATAATGGGCCGAAGGCTTACACGCAGCAAAATCTTTACTGCGGCGCACTCCTACTACCAATGTCCGTTTGGCCTCGCGGTAGGCTTCCTGCGAAGTTTTTCCCGGAATGCCTGTAACTCTGTTGTGCGAGCCAGTCTTTAAAATAGGAATCCCCATAGCCTTAAGCTGGTCATAAATTTTTTGCCCCAAAGGATAATCCAAGGCCTTCGGCTCAAAAAAAGCCCGTTTTGGCACAAATCTCATTTTACCTCACCCTTTGTTTAATTTAGGTCTAGTATGTACAAAAAGAGCCAGTAAAAAAGACAAACTAGGCATTCAGGTTTTGAATATTGTATTTGACTTTAATTATTAGTGGTTACCTTCCTCTTTCGGAAGCCATATTCTTGTGATACTGTCCTGCCGATACTGCTAATCTTCCCCGTAATACAACTACGACAGTGAGCCGGAGTATCATTTACACATATTTTGCCAGGATACAATTCATACATTTTGCGGTAGTCACCTTCAGTCACATTAGGCATCACAACATTTGCCCCGCTTTGCAGTGCTATGAGCCGCCCTTTACTGTTAAGAGTTTCCATTGCAGTTGTTGCTGGAATGTTACTGTCGGGTAATAAAAGTCTGACAATTGCCATCACTTTAATAGCCATCGCAAAAGTGCCGCCAACTTCATTTTTAAGCGGCGTACTTTGATGAGGTATGAATGGACCAAGACCAATCATGTCGGTATCAAGCTCTTGAAAAAACAAAATATCATCTGCCAGCGATTCGAGAGTTTGCCCCGGCAGCCCCACCAAACAGCCTGTCCCCACCTCATAACCCAGTTCTTTTAGAGTATACAGACACTGTTTTCGATTTTCTAAGCTCATGTGAGGATGTAGTTTCTGATACAACTGACTGTCAGTTGTTTC
Organism: Negativicutes bacterium; assembly: GCA_028707635.1. Taxonomy (GTDB): domain Bacteria; phylum Bacillota; class Negativicutes; order JAAYSF01; family JAAYSF01; genus STF2-20. The sequence continues at coordinate 13,420 of JAQWAQ010000018.1, read as the reverse complement.
GATCCGCAGCAGATAACGATCAGCTCCTGCTTCTTTGTAAGCGCAATATTCCTCACGCGACTTCTCACCAATGCTTAATGTAATAGCCATATCCAGCTTTTTTATACGGCTAATAATATCCGTTAATTTCTGTACAGTAAAACTAGTATCTTCACCTGATTGAAGTACAAGTGTCTTATAACCATAACCTTTGGCTTTGCGAGCTAATTCAAGGATTTCATCAGTTTCCAAACGATATCGCTTAACAGCACCGTTCTCAGCCCTAAGCCCGCAATAGAAGCAATTCTGCCGACAGATATTAGAAAACTCAATAAGACCCCGTAAATGAACCTCATCGCCTACATATTGCTTTCGAACTCGGTCAGCCGCTATCGTGATTGCCTGATCACAGTCACTATTTTCCAACAGGGCAACGATTTCATCCTTTTCCAGTTTGTGCTGTTTTTCTGCGGTTTCGATTATTTTCATCAATGACAATTCCGTTCTCTCCTCTAGATTCCCTAAATCAAAAACTAGTCTATTCTTCTCCTCTCATGGTAGAAACTCCTTTAACAAAAAAGACGCGCAGGGTAATACTCACCTGGCGTCCTTCAGCATAATTCATTGAACCATATGCAACTTAACTAATCGGCATCGCGTTGAAACGGCCATGCTGTTATACCACCTTCAAGGACCTTAACATCATTAAAGCCTTGTCCCTTTAAAATTACAGAGGCTTCATAACCTCTAAGACCTATCTTGCATACCGCAACAACTTCACTATCTTTATCAATCTCATCAACACGCTCTCGCAGTTGCCCCAGGGGAATATTCTTGAGATCACTGTGAGCCAGCCTGATTTTTTTCAACTCTTCTGGCGCGCGCACATCCAGGAAAATAGCATTGCCCTCATCCATACGTTTTTTCGCCTCGAAGCTGGATATACCTACCATTTGCCCCACTATTTTATTCATAACAACGTTAGCCGCAACGGCAACATTGTCAATTGGACCATTATAGGGCGGCGCATAGGACAAGTCAATATCAAACAAATCGTCAATAGTTCCTCCGAGCGTTAAAGCTGTAGCAATAACATCAATCCGCTTTGTTATATCGCCCTCGCCAAAGGCCTGTGCGCCCAAGACGCGGCGGTTTTTAGCATCCACAACCAGTTTGAGACTTAGCGACTTGACTTCAGGCATATAGTGCGGCCGATCATGGCCAGAAATCGTAGCGGCAATATACTCATAGCCTAATAGTTTAGCTTCGCGCTCGGTCAAGCCGACCTTACCAATATTAAAATCAATAAACTTGACGACTGCAGTATTGAGTACACCGCGAAATTTGACCCGACCGCCGCAAATATTCTCGCCAATCACCCGCCCGTGTTTATTCGCCGTAGAACCCATGGGGGCAAATACCTTTTTCCCTGACACTAAGTTGGTATTTTCTACACAGTCACCACCGGCATAAATATCGGGATCACTTGTTTCGAGATACTCATTAACACTGATCGCTCCCGTTACACCAATATCAAGCCCGGCCTGACGAGCCAGCTCAACATTTGGCTTAACGCCAATGGATAATATAACAAGGTCAGCAAGCACACTGCGCTTATCTGTAACAACTTCACTAACTACACCATCACCATTAAATTGTATGACTTTTTCCTCTGTCAGGATATTTACCCCTTGCCCAGTAGCGTATTGAGCAACAGAAGCCGCCATCTCAGCATCAAGAAAAGATAAAACTTGGTCTTTCATTTCAACTACTGTTACTTTAATCCCCCAGTTAGTTAACGCTTCCGCCATTTCCATGCCGACAAGTCCAGCTCCAATAATCACTGCGTTTTTGAACTTTCCGGTTTCCAAACCACGCCGGACAGCTTTGGCGTCATCAGGGTGCCACATTTGATAGATATTAGCTAGGTCTATCCCCGGCAGCGGTGGTTTTATTGGCGTTGCACCTGTCGCAATCACGAGCTTATCATAAAGAAGCTGAGACTCATTATCAGTTTTCAAGTCTTTGATTGTCACCGTTTTTGTTACACGATCAATATTTGTCGCCATTGTTTCGGTAAGAACATCAATATCTTTGATATTCTTAAAATAATCAGCATTACGAACAGTTCCGCTGGCTGTCGTCATTAACTGTGTTACATCATCAATATCGCCACCGACATAATAGGGTATTCCACAAGCGCCATAGGATATAAGTTTACCCTTTTCAATAACGGTAATCTGTGCTTGCGGCTTACTGCGCCGAATTTTCGCTGCTGATTTTAATCCTGCAGCTACCCCGCCAATAATCACGACCTTCATACAACCACTCTCCTCATCCCCCAGTATAAGGGGGTATTTTAATATTTTACTGTGAAACTTTCCATCGGATTAAAAAAACTTTACAGCACATAATAAACTTAGGCCCATCTGCCTAAAAAAATTTCGGGAGGTGTGGAACTATGGGTGAAGTAATGTCTGATAAGTTGAAAAAGCAACTAGCTTACGACCTTGGTTTCGGCGAAAAAATTGAAGATGGTGACTGGAGCGACGTCACTACAGGCGAAGTTGGTTCGATGGTTCGCGAGGCCATCAAGCGCGCCGAGACCACCCTAGTCGACGATGCAAAAACCACGAATGAAACCAAGACTACAGTGAAGTAAATAACGATTGATACAGAATCAGCCAGCTTCCTTAAGGATGCTGGCTGATGTCATTATCTAAGCATTGTTAGCTGCGGGCGGTACAAAAACTCTAGTACTTAATTCCTTGTCTAAGTATAAAACATCAACTGTTTTTTCACCAATAACAGCCAACTTATCGAGAACCTCGCCAACACTTGATTCTTCTTCAACTTGTTCATTTATAAACCACTGCAAGAAGATTTGCGCAGCAAAGTCTTTTTCACTAACAGCAACTTCATACAGTTTATTGATCAAATCAGTTACATGCTGTTCATGAGTTAATACCATTTCAAATAATTCAGCCAAAGTACCAAACTCGGAAGGTGGAGCATCAATAGTAGCAAGACGAACCTTGCCACCGCGCTCACCAAGGTAGGTGAACAGTTTAGTCGCGTGGGAAACCTCTTCCTGATATTGTACGTTAAGCCAATTTGCAAAGCCCTTCAAGCTTTTACCTTCACAGTAAGCGGACATGGAAAGATACAAATAAGCTGAATAGAATTCTGCTTGAATTTGACCGTTAATGGCATCTTGCATTTTTTGACTAATCATTCTAACATTTCCTCCCTTATATGAAGTAATTATTAGCATCTAGGTTAATATTACCATATTAAAAATACTTATTCAAATTAATAATACTTATTCAGCAATATCTATTTCACTTATTCGATGACCAAGGCGCTCAATAACTTTCCGACATCAGTAATCGGCGGCTGACAGGCAAAATTCTCACAGATATAGGCAGTAGCCTTACCATCGAGCGGCTGTTGATTACTCACCGCTGGCAAAATTTTCTCAACTAAGTCGGCTTTCGTTCTGTCATTAAAGACGATTTCGGTATCCGGTAAAAAATTCTGCCAGACTGCAAAAATCATATTCCATGCATCTTCTGAATCATTAGAACCGGCAATAACTATTTTCCGACGCGCAGACAGTTGGTAATCTAAGGCAACCAAATAAAAAGTATACGCTTTAGGATACTTCTTAACCTGCCCGCCAAAGGCTTTAAGTACAGCTTCGGCCATCTTTTGAAGTTCATTGTTGCCGGTGATATTTGCCAAACGCAATAATGCTAAAGCTGCCACCGAATTACCGGCCGGAATGGCCCCATCGTATATCTCTTTAGGCCTTGTCAAAAGCTGCTCTCCATCCGAGCCATAGAAATAAAAGCCACCGTTTATATCGTCCAAGAATAACCGTTTTAGCTCATCAGAGACCTCCAAGGCCCACTTTATGTAGGTCGGCGAATATACCGTCTCATATAGCTCAACCAAGGCCCATAATAAGAACGCATAATCATCTAAATAGGCCAAATGTTTAGCTTCACCCTCTCGGTAGCGAGCCAACAACCTACCATCTTTCCGAACAAGTCTACTTTGAATAAACTCTAACGCCCGCTCGGCAAATTCAGCATAAACAGCTACATTCAATACGCGGGCCGCTTTAGCAAACGCGGCAATCATCAAAGCATTCCAGGCTGTTAAAATTTTATCATCCTTATATGGATGAATCCGCTTTTCACGCTCTGCGTAAAGTTTACTCCGGCAAGAGGCAAATAATTTGGTTAATTCTGCAACATCTATCCCAATCTTATGCGCATAGGCCTCGACATTGCGGTCAATAAAATTTAGAATGCTTGTGCCATGTTCAAAATTTCCTTGGGACGTGATACCGTAAAAGTCAGCAACCAGCGTGCCGTCTTTTTCACCAAGTATATCCAAGACCTGCTGTCTGGTAAAAACATAAAACTTGCCTTCCACGCCTTCTGAATCTGCATCTTCAGCCGAATAAAAACCGCCTTCTGAACTCGTCATATCCCTCATAACATAATCTAGAATTTCCCCAGCAACTTGGGCGAAATCTTGATTGCCGGTGCATTGATAGGCTTCTAAATAAGCGTGACACAATAACGCGTTATCATATAGCATTTTCTCAAAATGCGGAACAAGCCACTCATTGTCAGTAGAATACCGGGAAAAACCATACCCTAAGTGATCATAAATACCACCCTGCCGCATAGCGGTAAGCGTCTTCTCTACCATGGCTAAAGCCTTGGGGTTGCCATTATGCCGCCAGTAACGCAGCAAAAAGAGCATATTATGCGGAGTAGGAAACTTAGGCGCCCCGGAAAAGCCTCCGTATTTAGCATCAAAACCTGCTTCTAATTGCTGAAAAGCTATATCAAGCAGTTCACTCGATAGCTGCACATCGGTTGAAGGTTTATACTCATGCTTAAGCAAGGCGTATATTTCATTACTATGTTCAATGAGCTCATCCCGATTCTCGCGCCACCGCTGCTGAACAGCATCTAGCAGATCCATTAAACCTGGTCTGCCCCATTTACTCGCTTTTGGAAAATATGTACCTGCGAAAAATGGCTTCTTGTCCGGAGTCATAATAATGGTGAGCGGCCATCCTCCTGACTGGGTAAGCGCCTGGCACACTTCCATATATATATGGTCAACATCCGGCCGCTCCTCACGGTCTACTTTTATAGATACAAAATAACGATTAAGAACTTCGGCAACCTCTTCATCTTCGAAAGACTCTCTCTCCATTACATGGCACCAATGGCACGTACTATAGCCACAACTAAAAAAGATCGGCTTGTCTTCAGCTTTGGCCTTCGCGAAAGCTTCCTCGCCCCAGGGGTACCAATCTATTGGGTTGTGAGCGTGTTGTAATAGGTATGGACTCTTTTCATTAGCTAGGTGGTTAACATGCTTGGTAGACATTAGCATCACCTCATTTTTATCGCTATCATTTAGGATTTGCTTGATGAAGGTTTTACATACGTTATATAATTGATAGTTGTTATTTGTTAGGATTAGTTTTATTGTAATTGGTATGTTGTGGTAAGTCAAGGAAAGTTATAGCAAAATAAAAAACCAGCATCATTATAATGCCGGTTTTATTTAAGCGCCTTCATTTATTTCAAAAATCTCTTGGGTTTAATTGTACCAACCATTCAGTGTGTCTGTAAAAGTCAATTCAGGATAGAACCACGTCTTCAAGAAAGTCATTCTATCTATTGACAGCAAACTCAAGAAACAAATTAATGTCTTTACAAAATTCATTAATTTATTCTATTGCATAATCACGAGAGGTATGAGAAAACTTTTTTCGCCATGAGCTAGTGATAGCTTCGTGGCCGTCATGCTCCCGCCATTTTCTTTATTTTTCAAGTATCTTATTGAAAATAGATTGCCATCTATCCACTACGGTCTTATCTGAGTACCTATCTCCATGAGTAAAAAGGGCTTGTTTGAATTGCCGTGCTAAGTCAACCTTGTATCCTTCTGGCAAATCAATATTATTTTTGGCAGCGTATTCCTCTATCTGTGAGATAATGGGCTTTTTCGGATCATATATAGTTGAAAAATCTAAGTCCACATTAAAAAGCCTATCTACTGGCCGTTGTAAAAGTTCAAATGGGATAATATCTTCAACTTCTGATTCGAATATAGATGTATAACTATCAATACTAAGTATCTTTTCGGCTTCACTTGCATAGAGATTCTTTTCAAGTTTGGCCTTGAAATCTTGTCCACTTTTATCTGAATCAAGGACTACATATGGAAGTTCACTTTTCACAGATAATAAGCTTGCAAGACTGCCTACTGCTTTAACTCCGCCCGATGGTACAAAAACAATTTCTTCTTTAGGCGCAATCAAATTTTTACTAATGAGATATAACTTAATAGCATTAAAGTAAAATTGGTCTGACGGGCCCTCAACAATTACAGGTCGGCATCCTTGCAATAGAATATCTGATATGGATAATCCAAGTGCTGCATGAACAGCATACACGGAATTTGTCTGCAATTGTTTTTCTGCCGCCCGCAAATTATTTGAAACTACGGAGTACCCATCCTTATCAACATAAACTACTTTAGCTCTATCTATGTGATTGGTGTCAATTATAAACGGAGAGTGTGTCGTGTTCACTATTTGATTTGTTTGAGACAGCTTATTAAAGAAAGCAGATAAGTCTTTTTGAGCGAGCGGGTGTAATGATAATCCTGCCTCGTCCAATAATAGGATAGCTCCCGAATGAGAATCTTGACTTTCTACTAAAAATACAAGATAAAAGCTCAAAAACCATTGCAAGCCGGTGCTTCTATTTTCAAGAATAATTCTCTCTGGTCGCACTTCATCCGACACCCATATTCTAAAGTGTTTACCATCAGCACGAAAGTCAAAGGTATAATTCCCTTGATTCCACCAGTCTCTAAAATCACGGGTTAGTTTTGATGAAGCCGATTGTAATAAAATGTCCCGTTCTTTCTTTTTATCAGCTTTTTCTTTAATTTCCTCGTCATTAGGTTCCCTCGTCGGTCTTCCATTACCATCATGTGGGGCTTTTGCATCCTCGCCCATTTCGAGTATTTCTTTCGGGTCAAGCTTTACATATTCAAACAGTACTTTGAGGGTTCGTGCTTTGGCTTCTGCCATTCCTAATAAATTTTTTCTCTCCATATTATCAATTACATGAGGTAAATAAATCTCAGAATCTATATTTCCATAATTAGAATAATATACAAACTTGGGCAGGTTTGCTATTACAATTTTCCTCACATCTTCGATGCTTGAAGGGTTTGGTCTATCAAATCCTTGCGAAATTGCAGAAAACCGCTCATATATTTCAAGTAATGTTGGACGTATTTGCGATGTTTGCATAGTTTTGGCAGATATGCTCTCAAAAACACTTGTAAGAGCTACTATATCTATTTTATTCAGAAATTCTTTATCTTTTATTATTTCATTCGATTTAGCCAACTTTTGTTTTGCTTCCACTTTTATTCCAGCTTCAGTTTTACCTGCTTCATTTAGTTTTTCAAGTTTATCCGTATAGTCAGCCAAAATCTCTGCAATTTCATTTTGAGGAAGTGAAGAATATGTTTTTGCATCAGGAAAGTTAATAAACCGCGTCCCGTCATAATCTCTGGAGACAGTAACAATTCTTACTGCATCCTTGTCAAACTCTGATTGTTTTGATATAGATTCTAAAACTGAATTAGAGGTTATTTGAAAAACTGCCTGAATAAATTTCGGCTTGTTTTTTTCCTCCCGCAAATCAGAAAAAAGTTTCACAGGCATATCATCCGAAAAGTGTATTTCTCCACCCTTGGCGGGGTTCAATTTCCAGAGAGCTAATAATAAATTTGACTTGCCTGCTTCGTTTACCCCAACTAATGTTGTTACCTCATCACAGTCAATCCATCCGCTATCCATTACAGACTTGAATTTCTCCACTCTGTACCTAAGCAAACGCATTTTACTCATAAGCTCTCCTCCTAAAACTTTTCAAAACCTATCACAAGAAAAGACTCGCAGTAGGGATGTCAGGGGACGGGGTTATTGACATAAGATTGACTAAAGGCTGAGATCATGTAAGAAAACTATAGGTGTCAGCAATTCTGTCCCATATATTTTGTAACTACTTTCCTTTTATAACCTCAACCATTGTTCGCTTAGGCTGACAGAATAATTCTTTAACACTTTCTCTAAATTGTTCATGCGTCACATGAGCTTCATGAGTTCCAATTATAACGTCAATAGCGGGAAAGTTCTCTTTTATTAATGCCTGATACTTTGATTTATAAGGACATAGAGCATCCATGCAATATGAAAAATGAATAGTATCAACTCGAAATTCTGCTAATGAGCGAATTCTACTCAGTAGTTTTTCTGGACCAGCTAAGGTTGGACATCCCGCACAGTTGATAATACCAATTAGTTCAAGATTTTGATCACTACTGTACCTTTCAAATGCCCCCTTTTTCTTTCTTAAATCATGAAGACAACTAACTGATGAGCACCCCGAATCCTGAGTTGCTACAGAGCAAGTTAAAATGCCAATTCTCACTATTACACCCCTTTTCATAAACAACGCGACTCGATGCGAATGTTCCGCCGATTAAGATACGTAGAATCTATTACTTACTTTGTAAGCTTTGCCATAAATGCACAAAACTCCTGCCAAATTAATACAAATTTAGCAGGAGTTTCTCAATTTATTACATCATTCAATTATTTATATAAAACATCCAACCTCAAACCGTCATCTTTCCGGTCATACACAATCCTCTCGATCAATAACCTAAAGGCGCTATTTTGATCGCTTGGGTCAGTCGCATTCAGCCATAGGTTTTTAAATTCATCAATCCGCCTCTTTACCATCTCAACAGTCACTAAATTAACCTGAGAGGCCAACGCTGTTTTGCACTTCTCTATCTCTGCTTCTAGTTCAGCCTTAGTCTTTTCATGACCAGCAATTCGATCACTTAACCGTTGTTTTGGTATCTTCCCATCCTCATAAAGTTCAAATAGATTCTCTATTGCTTGTTCAGTCTGTGCTAACTCCTTTTGCTTCATCTCACATAATGCTTGAAGTTCCTGATACTGCTCATTTATTTCATCTACCAATTCGAGTGTCTGCTCATCAATCTTAGTTATCTTCTGATACAATGCTTTATAGAAAGCATCATCCAGCTTCCGACCTACCTGATCACATTTTGTACCATCTGGATAGGCATAAACACACATAGCCGTCCAATAGCTTCCATTCTTTGTTTCCCTACGTTTAAATTGCATCCGTCTACCACACTTTGAACAATATAATAACCCGGATAATGGTAGTGTCCCAACTCGGCATTTCCGGGGAATAATCGCATTTTGAGCAATTCTAGCCAGTATTTGCTCATGTTCTTCTTCCGTCTTGACTGGCTCATGCTCACCCTTAACCTTTATCCAATCTTCCTTATCGACCAACTGCGGAGTGCCACGATGATTACGTGATTTGCCATATATGATATACCCTAAGTGTATTTCGTTAATTAATAGTCGATGAACGGTAACATGTGACCAGCCATATTTATTTCGCTTTCCAACATAAGGCGGTGCAATGCATCTCCGATTAAGATTTATGGCTATTTCTAACGTACTCATTCCCAATATATATTTATCTACAATTTCCCGATATATTTTTAGTTTGTCTGCATCAACTTCAATCTGTTTAGTCGCTCGATTATATATGTACGGGTAAGGAGGGCTGCCATTTGTCCACATGCCTTTCTTAGCACCAGCAACTTTACCCTGCCGCATTCTCTTTTTAATCATTTTGTATTCCATCTTGGCAAAAACAGCTTGAAAATCAAAGAGCATTTCATCTGACACTAAGGGACATTCCTTATTTGTCAACTTTTATATATTTTATGACTAAAAAGGAACGTCCCTATTGTCTACTATTGTCTATCAAATAACATTTCTTAAGTCCAGTTTCTCTTCCATAATAATCAATGATAAAGGCTAACCACAAGTATTCAGGTAACCTTCCATAATACCAAGAATTTTCCCTTCCAATCTCGCTCGCAAACTCATTCCAAGGAGTTACAAATTTCCCTTTTTTAAATTTGTGCTCTGAAAGTTTACTATGCTCCATAAAACCATACCCTCTTCTAATATTTTTCCAAATACGCCTTCACTATTATCAACGACTATTTTTGATTTTATTGAGTATATCTAATAATTTCTTTGCACTTTGGGTGTCAAGGGGACGGGGTTGTTGACATCGATCCATTGTGTTGATTGTCATTAACTCCGTCCCCCTGACAGACATCTTTTTTCCATCATCTGTAATTCTGTTACTGGCCGACCATTAAGGACCTTCTGGATTTCTTTACACAGATCCAGAACGTGAATATAAATATCACCAAACGACAAAACAAAACGGATGCCCCACAGGGTCAAGCATGACCGTCCACTCGTCGCAATACTGGGTGTCTGCTTTAGTTGCACCACATGAAATTGTGTGTTTCACAGCACGTTTCATATCTTCCTTACTTTGTACCGCAAAGTCGATGTGTAACATCTGCTGCTGCGCATTAGGTTCTTCCGGCCACACAGGGGAAACGTAGTCAGTGTTGGTTTGAAAGGCGATCTAACACCGCCCAACGGAGAACAGATGTCTAGAAAATCCCCTTCCTCTACAAAATCCTTTTCCCATCCAAGCATCCGAATATAAAAATCAGACAAAGCTTGAATATCGGGGCAATCAAGTACAATTGACTTCAATTTAATTGTAGGTATTTTATTTTGATTTACGTTATTCATTTACTGCTCCTTTACACAATATAAAGCTTTCATTATAGCCAAATCCTATATGGATAATGCAATAATCTATTACTAAATGCCTAAGAGGGAAGAAATTGTATCCCTTTGAAAATGAACTTTTCCAATACCCCATAAACAGTTTATTACCGTCGCAGGGCGCTGAAAAAAGCCGAGATGCTAGGATGTCAACGGGACGGGGTTGCTGACGCTCTTAGCATTAAATGTTAATAACACCGCCCCTAAGGCACTCCTAATCTTTGATAATCAAGCCAAATAATCTTGAAAAACCAACTGCTTGCTGTGGGGAAACGATACACCCTTGTACATCTTCTATGGTAACACTAATCTGTCTAAACTCACAGCTAGTTAAATCAATGCCTGCTAGTTTAGTACCAGATAATTGAATCTGATCTAAATTTGAATTCGAAAAATGAACATGCAGCAGTGTTGATTTATAAAAATCGGCATTAGCTAATGAACTGTTATGAAACTTCACTTGTTTGCAGTTTGCATTACAAAAGGTAGCATAGTCCCCATAGCAGTTATCAAATAGTACATTGCGCAATGTTGCTCCCAATAAATTGATTCCTAAAATTTTACAGTTTTTAATCTCAACTTGATGCATGATGGCTTCATTAAAGTCTGCATTTGATAAATCACAATTTACAAAAATAACATTGGTTAATTCTAATCTGCTAAAATTAACTTTATTAAAAATTACATTTTTAAATATGACCTTATCAAAACACACACGTTCTGCCCTTTGGTTCTCAATTATACAATTACTGATTTTTCCCATCTCAAAATAATCTTCATTACAAATTCGTCTGTCTGAAAATATAACTTCAGCTAATTCTTCCGGAATATCTGGTAATAAAATCTTCAAATGTGTTTGTAGTTTCTTAATCCTAATAACCTCCCCTAGAATATACAAAGAAAGTGTTAGCGAGGTTACTGACACTGCTCTGCATTGGTTGTCAATAACTTCACGTTTAACTAACATATCATTTATATATTCAACTTTTTCACGACTAACTATTAGAGCCATAGCTATCGCAATATTAGCTATGGCTCTAGTTCGATATTTTACTTATTTCCCCTGCAAAAGTGTTACTTTTATGGACGTGCCACCAATGGCACGTACTATAGCCACAGCTAAAAAAGATCGGCTTGTCTTCAGCCTTGGCTTTGGCAAAGGCTTCTTCGCCCCATGGATACCAGTCTATGGGGTTGTGGGCATGTTGTAATAAATATGGACTCTTTTCGTTGGCTAGGTGGTTAACGTGCTTGGTAGACACTTGTATCACCTCATTTTTATAGCTACCATTTAGGATTTGCTTGGGGGTGATTTTACATACGTTATATAATTGATAATTATTATTTGTTAGGATTAAATTAATTACAATTGGGATCTTGTGGTAAATCAAGAAAAAGAAAAACCAACCAGCAAGATGGTTGGTAATCCTGTCCTCCGTACTATTTATTCTTTCTTACATCCCCTTATTTCAGTCAATTTTTCTGAGCACCATCGTTTAAGTAACTCATGGTCAACATAAAAGAAATCCTTAAGCATATCGAAGACTTGCTGATCTGTAACCGACTTGTTTTTACGATATTCTTCCTCAATATACCTATACGCACTTTTTCTTACCCTTATCAGCCTCGGATTTTCTATCTTGAAATTTTCTAGCAAAGCGTCAATTTTTTCATCCACATCGATTAAGTTGTTCTCTAAATCGCTAATTCTCCGGTCAAGTTCTTGGACAGTCCCTAGTGTTTCGTCGGTCATTGCGTAAGACTCATTAGTTTGGCTTTCAGCATTCTTTGTGCTCTCAAGAATATGTCAAGTGTATAATCAGCACTTCGTTGCATATCATCAAGGCTTGATATTAATTTAGGCATTTTGACTTCTATTGCTGACTTCGTATATCTTACAGGGGACGGAGTTGTTGACAACATCTGTATCAATAAATCTGTCCCTTCGACAGTCCCCATCATTTCAATTCAACCATTTTATATTTTATTCAGATTTTCAACTGTTCTCTCATTTACTACATTACCAGTATTTAAAGTTGTTTTAGCTTCGATAAGCATTACATATACTTCTTGGTCTGCAACAGGAAGATGCTCAACTCCTTTTGGAATAACAATAAATTCACCTTCATCTAACAAAACATCTTTTTCCTTGAACTTTATTAATAGTTTTCCTTTTACAATAAAGAACAGTTCATCCTCGTCTTCATGATGATGCCAAACAAATTCTCCTTTTAATTTGGCCAGTTTTATATATGAATCATTTAATTCACCGACAATTTTAGGACTCCAGTGTTCTGCAAAGAGACTAAATTTCTGCGACAGAACTATTTTCTCCATAGATTACACTCCCCATTATATTTATACAATCTACATAAGAACATACGATATTTACCATTGTATTCCTCTAATAGTGAGTAGTTGTTTCTAAAATGCCCTTTAGGCTAAATAACTCTTTAAAATTAGTTCTATGAGGCGACATGGCACCAATGGCAGCAATGGTAGCACGAGTATCCACTACTGAAGAACACTGGCTTATTTTCTCGCCTTGCTTTTTCAAATGCTTCATCGCACCAAGGGTACCAATCTACTGGATTATGAGCGTGCTGT